>JARKOU010000181.1 GCA_029975645.1 Actinomycetales bacterium | reverse complement strand
TTCCGTGCGCATGTCCCCCGGACCGGCGAAGGCGTACACGACGCGGAAGCCCGCGCCGTCGTCGTGCACCGGGCCGTCGTCGGGCGCAGCGCCGTCGTCGTGCGCAGCGCCGTCGTCGTGCGCCGCGACCAGGGCCAGGCGGTGGCCGGTCGCAAGCAACTCGCCCGCCGCGGCGCGCAGGCCCTCGCGCGGGACGGGCAACTCCAGAGTGCCGTCCGGCCTGGTCCGCGGTAGGGCGCTCACGAGACCCCCAGGGACGCGGCGGCGCGCTCGAGCACCTGACCCACCGGCACGGCGAGGAAGCCCACGGTCGCGGTCGCGCTCAGGGCGAGGACGAGGGGGGCGAGCGGTCCCCGCCCCCGGGACCCCGCGCCGTCGTCGGCCCCGTCCGCCGTCCCGTCCTGGCGCGACCCGAGCACCATGGCGCCGCCCGCGCGCACCAGGCCCGCGAAGATCACCAGGAGGAGGGCGACGACGGCGCCCATCGCCCAGCCCAGGCCGGCCCGCCACCCCGCGAGCACGATCGTGACCTCGGAGAAGAACAGCGCGAACGGTGGGAAGCCGAGCAGGGCCGCGAGGCCCGCCACGAACGGCACGGCCAGGCGCGGGTGACAGGCGAGCAACGCCCGGACGTCCGCGACGGCGGAGGTGCCCTCGACGGCGTGGATGCGGCCCGCCACCACGAACAGGCTCGCCTTGGCGAGGCCGTGGCCGAGCACGTGGAGCAGCACGGCGGCGAGCGCGAGCGGGCCCCCGATCGCCGCACCGATCGCCATGATCCCCATGTGCTCCACGCTGGAGTACGCGAGCATCCGCGTGTAGTCGCGCTGGCGCAGGATGAGCGCACCCGCGACGGCGAGCGAGAGGATCCCCGCCGCGAGCAGGAGCCCCCGGACCAGTCCCGGACCCAGCACCACGTCCGCGATCGCCTGCACGCGCAGGATCCCGTAGAAGGAGACCGCGGCGAGCACGCCGGACATCAGCCCGGAGACCGGGGCCGGCGCCTGGCTGAGGGCGTCGGGCAGCCAGGAGTGCATGGGCGCGAGGTCCGCCTTGGTGGCCAGGCCCAGGATCGTCAGGCCCACCGCCACCCGCACGAGCCCGGGATCGAGCGGGAGGTCACCCGTGGTGAGGGCCACCCAGGACAGCGTCGCCTCGCCCGCGCTGCGGCTCGCCGCGTACAGCAGCACCAGGCCGAGCAACGCGATGGCCACGCCCACGGAGCCGAGCACCACATACTTCCACGCGGCCTCGACCGCGCGGGCCGTGCGCCGGTGGCCCACCAGGAACGCCGTGGTGATAGTGGTGGCCTCGAGGGCCACCCAGAAGACGCCGAGGTTGTCGGTGAGCACGGCGAGCGACATCGCGCCGAGGAACACGCAGACCAGGGCGGCGTACCGACGCTCCTCGCGGCCGGCGACGGCGGGTGCGCCCTCCTCGCGCACCAGTCCGCCCCAGGTGGCGGTAAGGCCGACGGCGCCGATCACCGTGAGCATGAACGCGGAGAGGGCGTCGGCGCGCAGCAGGCCCCCGCCGAGTTCGACCACGTCGCCGGCGGCGAGGAGCGCCCCGCCGGTCACGACGGCGACGGCGCTCACGAGCACGCCGGACAGCCGCACGATGCTCCGGGCGCGGGCGACGGCGGAGATCGCGCCGAGCAGGACGGCGGCGGCCGGAACGAGCAGGAGGAGCATCGCCATCAGTCCGTCAACTCCCTGACCTCGCCGATGTCGGCCGCGCCGAAGAACTCCGCCAGCCGCCCGGAGAGCACGGCGAGGATCAGCGCCACGAGCAGCACGTCGAGCGAGACGCCCAGTTCCACGATGAACGGAACCCCGGCCGCGGTGAGGAAGGCAACGGTCGAGATGCCGTTGTCCAGCACCAGGAATCCGATCATCTGGGACAGGGCGCGACGCCGCGTCACCAGGAGCAGGAAGCCGACCAGCACCATCGTGATGCCCACCGGCACGGCGAAGGCGGCCGGCCCCGCCTCGGCGCCGCCGCCCGCGAGCAGGGCCGCGACGCCGGTGGTCGCGTCGATGATCGGCCGGCTGACCACGTAGGCGAGGGTGGTGAGGAGCGCGACGGCGAGCAGGCCGGTGGTCGGATTCATCCGGGGCTCGTCCTCGCGGGCGGCGCCGTCGGACAGGACGCCGCGGCGCAGCACGAGCGGGATCGCCACGCCCTTGACGGCAAGCACCACCACGGCCGTGATCAGCAACTCGCCCTCGCCCTCGCCGAGGGCGATCGCGGCGACGAGGAGCGCGAGCGCGCCGCCCTGGAGGGCGAGCAGCCGCACGCCTGCCGCGAGCGACCGGCGCCAGACGAACAGCACGGACGTCACGAGCAACGCCCCGGTGCTCAGCGCGACGATCTGGGTGAAGGTGGCCTCTGAAATGCGCACGGTGTCCCTCCTCTCACGCCATCAGGTAGGACGCGGTGACGGCGAGGAACGCGAGCACGAACGAGCCGGCGAGCAGCTCGGGCACGCGGAACAGGCGCACCTTGGCCAGCCCCACCTCGGCCGCGCCGAGGAGGACGGCCAGGAGGCCGACCTTGGCGACCAGGGCGACGGCGCCCAGGAGCACGGCCGGGATCGTGGCCTCGGTGGCGATCCCCCACGGCAGCGCGAGGTTGCCCACCAGCCCGAGGAGCACGGCGAGGCGCAGCCACGAGCCGACCTCCACCCAGGCGAGGTCGCGGCCGGAGGTCTCCAGCACCATCGCCTCGTGGACCATGGTCAACTCGAGGTGGGTGGCCGGGTTGTCGACCGGGAGCCGCCCGGTCTCGGCGAGGACGACGACGACGAGCGCGACCACCGCGAGCACGCCGGCGGGTGAGGCGATGCTTGCCGGATCGTCGCGGCGGGCGGTGACGATGAGCGAGAGGGTGGAGCTGCCCACGGGGATGGAAAGGGCGTAGACGGCCACGAGGACCGTCGGCTCGACCAGCGCGGCGATCATCATGTGGCGGCTCGAGCCCATCCCGCCGAACGCGGTCCCGGCGTCGAGGCCCAGCAGCGCGAGGGCCACCGTGCCGATGAGGAGCACGGAGACCACCACGAAGAGGTCGTCGGGCACCAGCGCGAGCGGGACGGCCGCGACCAGGGGCACCAGGGCGGCCACCAGCAGGCCGGAGACCAGGAGGACGATCGGCCCCGCGAGGCTCACCCAGCTCACGCCGTCGGCCCGGATCGGCCGCTTGGCCAGGAGTTTGCGCACGTCGCGCCAGGGCTGGAGCACGCCGGCGCCCGCCCGGCCCTCGACGCGGGCGCGGGTCTGGCGCGTGATGCCGGCCACCACCGGCGCCAGGAGCACCATGACCCCGACCTGGGCCAGGATCACCAGGAGCGCGCCGAGGGCGGTGGCGGGCGCCGTCGTCGTCCCCGCGCTCACCGGGCCACCACCACGAGCACGATCAGCAGGGCGCCGAAGGAGAAGGCCAGGTAGCGGTGGATGGACCCGTTCTGGATCCGGCGGGCACGGTCCGCCACCGCGTCCGCCGCGGCGACCAGTGGCCGGTAGAGCCTGACCTCCACCACGTCCTCCACGCGCTGGCGGTAGCGCACGCGCTCGGCCAGGTACTGCGACTCGGCCACGTGGGTGACCTCCACGTCGCGCGCCGGCTGCAGGGCGTCGTCGAACACGCGCATGAGGGGCTCGGCGTAGGACGTTGCCGTGTACTGCATCCGCGGACTCGTGCGCGCGGCGCCGCATCCCCACGCGAGCGCGTTGCTGCGGGCCGGGAGGCGGCGGGCGAGCGCGACCACCAGGGCAAGGGCCGGGAGCGCGACGACGGCGGCCAGGGCCAGCAGGGCCACGGGGTCCAGCAGGGCGTCGACGCCGGTCAGCTCGAGCCCGCCCAGGCCGACCGCCCACACGCCACCCACCCCCGCGGCGTCGGCGACCACCACCGCGACGGGGCCGGGAACGAGCCCGAGCGCGAGGACCGCGAGCGCACCCCCGAGCATCGCCACCCGCATCGTGATGGGCGACTCGTGCGCGGCGAGCGCGCCCACGGACCGGGGGCGGGCGAGGAAGGCGATCCCGTAGACCTTGACGAAGGTGACGAGCGCGAGGCCGGCGGTGAGCGCGATGACGCCGAGGGCGAGGGGGATCACCACGGCGACCACCCGTTCCTGCGGACGCACGGCGTGGATCAGGGACTGCAGGAGCGTCCACTCGGCCACGAAACCCGCCGTGACCGGGAGCGCCGCGGCGCCCATGCAGGCCACGCCGAACGCGCCTGCCGTCCACGGCATCTCGCGGGCCAGGCCGCCCAGGCGGTCCAGGTCCCGCTCCCCCGTGCCGTGGAGCACGGACCCGGCGCCGAGGAAGAGCGTGGCCTTGAACGCCGCGTGGCTCACGACGAGGAGGAGGCAGGCGACGAGGGCCGCGGCGGCGGCGCCCGGGACGCCGTGCCCACGCAGGAGCAGCGCGATGCCGAGGGCCAGGACGATGAGACCGACGTTCTCGGTGGTGGAGTAGGCGAGCAGGCGCTTGACGTCCGTGGCCACTGCGGCCTCGAGGATGCCGTAGAGGGCCGAGGCGCCGCCGAGCACCACCAGGAGGACCGCCCACCACGTGGGGCCTCCGGGCAGCAGGCGCAGGGTGACCAGGAGCAGCCCGTAGACGCCCATCTTCACCATCGCAGCGCTCATGAGGGCGGAGGCGTGGCTCGGGGCCTCCGGGTGGGCGCGCGGCAGCCAGACGTGCAGCGGGATCAGGCCGGACTTGGCCGCGAAGCCCAGGGCGAGCAGGGCGAACGCGACGCTCGCCGCCGCCGAGGTGGGGTCCGCGGTGGCGAGGGTGTCGAAGGACGTGCTGCCGGTCGCGCCGACCAGGACGCCGAAGCCGGCGAGGATCAGCAGGAAGCTCAGGTGGGTCATGACGGCGTACCAGATGGCCGCGCGGCGCGCCTCGGGATTGCGGGCCTGGTCCGCGAGCACCAGCACGGTGGAGGCGACGGCCATGATCTCCCAGGCGAAGAGAAACGAGACCGCGTCCGCCGCAGCGGGGACGGCCTGCATGCCGAGGAGGAAGACGGCGAGCGCCGCCCACTGCGTGCGGGACGCCGAGGCGCCGTGGGCGTACCCGATCGCGTAGATCGAGGCGAGCAGCCCGACCACGCTCACGAGCAGGATGAAGAGGCCGCCGAGGCGGTCCGGCGCCAGGACCACCGGCGGGATCGGCAGCGCCATCGGGATGCGTACCGTGCCGGTGCCGCCCGCGAGCGCGAGGGCGCCGACGAGGATGCCGACGGCGGAGAGCAGCGCGCACGCCGTGCCGGCGAGGACGTTGCGCCGGCGCGCGGGGGCGAGGGCGGCGACGAGGATCGCGACGCCGGCCACCACGCCGCGGGCGACGAGGGCGGCCTCGACGGGGGTCATCGGGGTGGACAGCAGGGTGGCCATCGGCAGGGTCAGCGTGGTGGTCATCGGGGCGTCACCGGCCCGTCACCCGGCGCAGGGCCTCGACGATCGCGGCCGGCTCGGGCGGGCAGCCGGGCACCTCGAGGTCCACAGGCACGACGTCGCGGGCCGCGCCGCGCACGCCGTAGGCGCCGCGGAAGATGCCGCACGTAGCCGCGCAGTCACCCAGTGCGATCACCATGCGTGGCTCGGGGGTGGCCTCGACGGTCAGGCGCAGGGGCTCGGCCATGTTGTGGGTGACCACGCCGGTGACCAGGACGACGTCGGCGTGCCGGGGGGAGGCGACCAGGCGCGCGCCGTAGCGCTCGGCGTCATACACGGGGCCGAACGCCGCGGCCACCTCGATCTCGCAGCCGTTGCAGGAGCCGGCGTCCACGTGCCGGACCTGGGCGCTGCCCCGCAGGGCGCGGGGTACGGCGGCGGCGTCGGGCGCCGGTGGGGTGGGCGGGCCCGGAGGCGCGGGTTCGGCGATCCGCCCGGTGCGGCGGATGAGCCGGGCGAGGTCGGCGAGGCTCATCCGCGGCCCGTCGGAGCGCTGTCCGACGCGGGGGTGGAACCCGTAGGGGCGACGTCGGGCGCCAACTCGAGGGGCGCCGTCGTCGTCTGCTCCAACTCGCCGCGGAGCACCTCCTGGCCGTCGAGGAGGTCGGCGAGGAGCCGGCGCGCGCTGAGCAGGAGTTCCGCGACGGCCGGGACGCTCGCGGCGTACACCACCTCGGCGCCCTCGCGGCGCTGGGTGACGAGTCCCGCGCGGCGCAGCACGGCGAGTTGTTGGGAGAGGTTGGACTGCTCGATGTCGATCGCGGCGAGGAGTTCGTAGACCGGCCGGTCCCGCTCGGAGAGCAGCTCGAGGATGCGGATGCGGGCGGGGTGGCCGAGGGTGCGGAACAACTCCGCCTTCACCTGGTACAGAGCAGGCACGGAACCACCTCTCTCCCTCACCGTCTCGAACACTTTACAACATGAAGGACTGTTCAAGTCGGGACATCGCTGGTGAGGGACGCGCGGTGATCCGAGACGTGCGGGATCAGCTGCGGGAGGCGATGGCGGCTCCGCGGATCGCGACGGCCAGGCGGGTGAGCGCGGAGTCGAACTCGCCGGTGAAGTCGACGTACTGCAACTTCTTCAGCCGGAAGGGGATCTCCACGGGCTCGTAGAGCACGGGGATGACCTCCTTGCGTTTGTCGAGGAAGTAGTTCCACTCGTCGTCGGAGTTCTCCGACGCCATGCTGTGCGGCGAGACGATGAGGACCATCAGGGGGCAACGGTCGAGCGCCTCACCCACCTGACGCGCCCAGCTCTTGCCCGGCGTGATGCTGAAGACATCGAGCCATACGCGGATCTCGAGGCGCCGCAGGCCGTTCGTGAGGCGCCGGGCGAAGTCGACGTCCTCGCGCGCGTAACTCACGAAGACCTCGGTGCCGGCGGCGACCCGCGCGCTGGTGGCGGAGAGCTCCATGAAGCGCTCGCGCGACTGGGTGAGGCTGACCAGCAACTCGCGGGCGATCGCCTTGAGCACGCCGGGGTGCTCGGTGGCGATCGCGTCGAGGTCCTCGTGCGTCATCTCCAGCACCGTGACAGGCTCGGAGGCGACGACGTCGGCCACGCGTGGCTCCTCGGTGAAGTACTCCAGGCCGCCCAGGGTGGAGGCGGCGGGCAGGTACGTGGCGAACTCGCGGCCCGCGGCGTGGTTGACGAACACGTCCAGCTGGCCGGTGAGGATCACGCAGAAGGAGTCCTCGTGCTCGCCCTGGTGGCACAGGACCGAGCCGGCGGGGTGGGCACGCACATGGCCGCGCCGGGCGAGGGCGTCCAGGCCCGACGGCGCCACCTGCGGGAACGTGCGCGCGAGGGTGGCGAGGAGGCGGGGAGGAGTGGGCTCGGACCGCGGGTCGTTCGATCCGGGCGCGTCGCGCCCGCTCGCCGACGCCGTCGTCGTCGTCATGGCCCACCTGCCTCTCCGCTCCCACCTGCCCTCCCATCGAACCGCCGTGAGCGGCCGGGCGGCAGGGATTCGGGCGAGCGGTGCGCGCGTCGTCGGCTCTCGGTACGCGGCCAGGGGGTGGTGCGGCGGTGCAGGCATCGGGCCCGAAGCGGGGCGCTCGCGCGAAGATCGGCGGCCCGGTGGGGGCAGACCCACACCGGGCACGGTGGCGAACCTGGCCCCTTCGCTTTGCGCGCGCAGTGAAGACGTTTCGACGCCGGTCGCAACGCCGTGATCCGACGCTCGGGCGGCCACCGGCGCATGCACGCGCTGGACCGCCCGGACCTGCGGCTATCCACAGGCCTGGCCAGCCGAGAGCAGAATGTCAGTGGCTTCTCATACTGTTGTTCTAGTCGCGGACGGATGGTTCGCGGGAACGACGGCGGGAGGAGGTGGGCGCGGTGACGGGAACTCCCGCAGTCGTGGCGCTCACCGACCGACTGACGGCAATCGTCGCCGATCTCGCCGCGTGCTCGCTGGCAGACCTCGTCGAGCCTGACGCGTCGCGGGTGCATGCCGCGCTGCGGACGGCGCAGGACGCCATCGGTGTGGTCGTGGCGAAGGCGCTGGTCAGGATCGAGGCCGACGGGCGTTGGGCCACCACCTCCGCCGGCCGGGGCGCCCGCGACCTCGAGGGATGGCTCGCACGGGAGACCGGTGGGTCGCTGGCGGGCGCCAAGCGCCAGACCCGGCTGGCCCGGGCGGTCAGCGAGGAATCGGTACCGGGACTCGCGGACGCGGTGACGGGCGGACGGGTGTCACTCGAACACGCGGACGTCCTGACCAGGCTCGCCCCGACCAGCGTCGCGCGGAAAGAGGCGCTCGTGTCGCCCGACCCCAGGTCGAATGCCGCACACCTCCTGGACAAGGCGGCCTCGATGGGCGTTGACGAGTTCGCGAAGGAGGTCAAGCGGTGGGCCGCCCGTGTGGACCCGAACGCCGATGAGCGCGGCCACCGCGCCGCCGCCGAGAAGGTGTCCTGTTCCCTCACGCCGCGCGATGACACGGTGGCCCTGAACGCCGTGATGACGCCCGTGGACGGCGCCGCGTTCGAAGCCGCTCTCACTGCGGTCGCGGGCATCCCGTCGATCGAGGACACGCGGACCCATGCGCAGCGGATGGGCGCTGCGCTCGGCGACATGGCCCGGCTGGTCCTCGACCATGGTCTGGCCGCCGGCCGGTCCGGCGGCTTCCGACCGCACCTCTCAGTGACGGTGTCCCTCGAGAGCCTCGTCGCGCAGGTCTCCGCGCTGGAGGCCCAGGGAACCGGCTCGGGTACGTTCGGACTGCCGGAGATCCCGGCCGGGTGGGACGCCGCCGTGCTGGCGGACGGCACGCCGGTCCCGGCGTCGGTCCTGGCGCGGCTGTCCTGCGACAGCGAGGTCTCGCGCATCGTGTTCGGACCGGCATCGCAGGTGCTCGACGTCGGGCGGGCGCAGCGCCTCTACAGCGGATCGCTGCGACGCGCCGTCGTCGCCCGCGACCGGCTCTGCGCCTACCCCGGCTGCGACCGGGCACCGTCGAGGTGCGAGGTGCACCACGTGAGGTCCTGGGCTGCCGGCGGGGAGACGAGCCTGGCGAACGGAATCCTCGTCTGCTGGTGGCACCACGAGGTGATCCACAGCCGCAACCTGCGCATCCACCGAGATCACGCCCGCGGCCGGTGGGAGTTCCGCGAACGTGACGGCACCCCGATCGCCCACCCGGGCGAGCGAGGTAACAGTTCCGAGAATCGGGGTGGTCGAGGAGTCGCGGATCCGCCGCGGCCCGCCGGCAAGAACAGACCGCCGCTCGGTGGGCTCGATGCGAACGTGGGACAGCGGGGTCCGAGACATCCCGATTCCGGCGACGACGCCCTGTTCGAGGTGGCCTGATGCGACCCCAGGCCACCGACGCGCCCGCGGGTCGGCTGACGCCTCCGACGCCGCGGGCGTGGGCCGGGCGCGCGCGGATCGTGGCGGGCCTGGCGGAGGCGCGAGGGACGAATGCCAAACGGCGAGGTCGGCACCCGGAGCGACCCACCGCACTCCCAAGGCGAGCCGATCGCGGGCGTGGGCCGAGCGCGCGCGGATCGCGGCGGGCCTGGCGGGAGGCGCGAGGAACGCGCGCCGGTTGGTAGATCCACGCGCGCTCGGCCCGCGCCCACCCGAGGCGACCCTGGCAAGCGGTCCGCGCCCGCTCGAGGCGACCCTGGTACGCGGTCCGCGCCCGCTCGAGGCGCCCCCGAGTGACGCCTCAGGACGGCTTCTCGGCGCCCGGCCGCGCGTAGTAGTACCAGGTCAGGCCCGTGCAGAAGGCGAAGAAGACCACGCAGCCGAGGAAGAACGGGCGCGGCGCGATCGAGGCCAGCCCCACTCCGACGAGGAACGGCCCGAACGCGGCGATCGAGGCCGTGAAGCCGATCACGCCGCCCGCCTGACGCTTGGGAAAGATCATCGGCATCTGCTTGAACGTGCCCGCGTTGCCGATGCCGGCGAAGAGGAACACGGAGAGCATGGTGATCAGGAACCCGGTGAACTGGCTGACGTCGGTGGGGTCGAGGAACAGGACGGCAGCCGCCGTGCTGATCGTGAGCCCGATGCCGGAGACGAGCGTCCAGATGGCGCCGCCGTACTTGTCGCAGAGGGGGCCGAAGCCTGCCCGCGCCGCCGAGCCGATCAGCGGGCCGAGGAACGCGAACTTCATGGGAACCGGGGCGTTCTCGAAGCCGCCGTACTGGTTCTTGATCAGGAGGGCGAACTGGGCCGCGAAGCCGCTGAACGCGCCGAACGTCATGAGGTAGATGGCGGTCATGATCCACGTGTGCTTCTCGCCGAAGATGTCGAGCTGCTGGCGGAAGTTGGCCTTGATGGGCACCCGTCGGAGGTAGATCGCGGCGAGGACGATGCCGAGGATCACCCAAGGGACCAGGACCAGGCCGGCGTTGTGGAGGTAGAGGTCGCTTCCGTCCGCCGTCTGCTGCGGGGTGAGGGCGGCGGTGCCGAGCAGTCCGAAGCCGACGACCCATGGGGTGAGGAACTGGATGAGGCTGACGCCGAAGTTCCCGATCCCGGCCTGGAGCCCGAGCGTGGTGCCCGCCATGCGTCTGGGGAAGAAGTAGCTGGTCGAGGGCATGAACCCGGAGAAGGCTCCGCCGCCGACGCCAGCCGCCGCCGCGAGGAGGATCAGCACGCCGTACGGCGTCGAGGCGTCGCGCACGGCGAAGGTCCAGCCGAGCAACGGGAGCAGGAGGAGCGTCGCCGAGCCCCCCACCAAGGTCCGGGTCCCGACGATCGGGGGCAGGAACATGTAGATCAGGCGCATGGTCCCGCCGGCCAGACCAGGGACCGCGACGAGCCAGTAGAGCTGGTCGGTGGTGAGGCCGAAACCCACGTCGTTGAGCCGGGGGGCGACGGCGCTGACCAGGTACCAGACGGCGAACGCCAGAGTCAGGTTGTAGGTGGTGATCCAGAGCGTGCGCCAGGCGAACCTGCTGTCCCAGTGCTTCGGGTCCTCGGGGTTCCATGCCGCGAGGAACTCGCGATCGGGTGTTCGGCTCACCGAACTCGCCATGGTGCTCATCTCCGGGGTCCCGTCTCTGTGGGGCTGTCGGATCGAAGTCCGTCCTCGGGCGCCGGTGCGCGGGCCCGGTGGACGACCTTCCGATTAACTCACAGTCCGACTATAGCCACGGTGTTAATAGCCGTGCGACACGATCGGTGGTAGAAACAACCCGTGCCCAACGCTGCAGTCACGATCGGCCAGGCCCTCGCGGGACTCGGGCGCGCGCCTGCCGCGGACGACGCCGGCGACGCAGCCGCACCCTCGTCGCGCGAGGCGATCTTCACCTTGGTGGAGCGCTCTCCCGAACCGCTGACCATCGAGCAGATCTGCCAGGCCTCGGGCCTGCACGCGAACACGGTGCGGACGCATCTCGACGTCCTGCACGCCGCCGGGCGTGTCGAGCGGGAACAGGGCACCCCGAAGGGGCGGGGCCGCCCGCCCTGGCTCTACCGCGTGGCTCCAGGCGAGCGCTCGGCGCAGGCGGTGCTCGCCGAGACGCTCCTCGACCAGCTCGACGCCGCGTTCGATCCCGGGCTCACCCGTGCCGCGGCCCAACGATGGGCCACCGCCGTCCGGGGAGAACTCGAGCGCCAGACCCCGGCAGCCGACCCCGACGACGCCGTCGGGCGCGCCGCCACTGCCCTCGAGCACCTCGGCTTCGACGCGAGGGTCGATGGGGTCGGCGACCGGATCGAACTGCGGGGCTGCCCTTACGCCGCGCTCGTGGCCGAGCGCCCTGTCATCTGCGACATCCACGCGGCACTTCTCGTCGAACTCCTCCGCGGCTCCGGTCAGCCGGTCACCCTTCGGGGCCTGGATGTGTGGACCAGGCGCGGCCTGTGCGTGGCCCGCCTCGACAGGCCGGATCTGCGGCCCAGCCGATCGATCGCACCACCGGAAGCCGTCGCCGAACCTGGCCACGAGGACATCGCACTTGCCCACGTGACGCCGGACCACGTGACGTCGGCGGACGCGACGCCGGCCGACGTGACGCCGGCCCGCCCGCCGACGCCCGGGCCGGTGCCGCCCAGCCCGGCGACACACGAGGCGCCGCACGAACCGACGCCAGACGACGCGACGCGACACGAACCCACGTCACCCCACCCGACGCCAAGGAGCCCGCGGACATGACCGGATCCATCCAGGCCTCCGACGCCGCCAAGGAGTTCCTCGTCGGCGCGGGGCGCTTCTTCACCCCGGGCGACGTCTCGGCGGACCGGCGCACGGTGACCCGCCACGGCGGTCGCGAGGGCGACATCTTCTACCGGGATCGCTGGAGCCACGACAAGGTGGTCCGCTCCACGCACGGCGTGAACTGCACGGGCTCGTGCTCCTGGAAGGTCTACGTCAAGGACGGCGTGATCACCTGGGAGACGCAGCAGACCGACTACCCGAGCGTCGGCGCCGACAGCCCGGAGTACGAGCCCCGCGGCTGCCCGCGTGGCGCCGCCTTCTCCTGGTACACCTACTCCCCCACCCGGGTGCGCTACCCGTACGTCCGTGGCGTGCTTCTCGAGGCGTACCGCGCGGCCAAGAAGACGCACCGGGACCCGGTGGCGGCCTGGGGCGCCGTCGTCGGCGATCCGGAGACCCGCCGCCGCTACCAGAGTGCCCGCGGCAAGGGCGGCCTGGTCCGGGCGTCGTGGGAGGAGACGCTCGAGATCGTCGCCGCCGCCCACGTGCACACGGCGAAGGAGCACGGCCCCGACCGGATCTTCGGCTTCTCGCCCATCCCCGCGATGTCCATGGCCTCGCACGCCGCCGGCAGCCGCTTCATCAGCCTCATGGGCGGCGCGATGCTCTCGTTCTACGACTGGTACTGCGACCTCCCCGTCGCCTCGCCCCAGGTGTTCGGTGACCAGACGGACGTGCCGGAGTCGGCCGACTGGTGGAACGCGTCCTACCTCATCATGTGGGGCGCCAACGTCCCGGTCACCCGCACGCCGGACGCGCACTTCATGGCCGAGGCGCGCTACCGGGGTCAGAAGGTGGTGACCGTCTCCCCCGACTACGCCGACAACACCAAGTTCGCGGACGAATGGCTGTGCCCGCACCCCGGGACCGACGGCGCCCTCGGCATGGCGATGGGGCACGTGATCCTCAAGGAGTTCTTCGTCGACCGGCAGGTGCCGCGGTTCGTCGACTACGTCAAGCGCTTCAGCGACCTGCCGTTCCTCCTGACCCTGCGGGAGAAGGACGGCGCCTGGGTGCCCGACAAGTTCCTCACCGCCGCGGATCTGGGCGACGACGGCGAGGGCGCGGCCTTCAAGACCGTGCTGGTCGACGCCGCGACGGGGCGCCCGCACGTGCCGAACGGCTCGCTCGGGTTCCGGTACGCCGCATCCGGCGAGGGCCGGTGGAACCTCGACCTCGACGGCGTGGACCCTGCGCTCAGCCTGTACGGCGCCGCCGGCACGGAGACGGCCGAGGTGCTGCTCCCGCGGTTCGACGTCGGCCAGGAGCACGGTGAGGGCGGCGGCGTGCACGCGCGCGGCGTGCCCGCAGCCAGCGTCGAGACGACCACGGGCACCCGCCTGGTGACCACGGTCTACGACCTCATGCTCGCCCAGTACGGCGTCGTCCGGCCGGGCCTCCCGGGAACCTGGCCTACGGGGTACGACGACCCCGCCCCCTACACCCCCGCCTGGCAGGAGGAGATCACCGGGGTCCCGGCCGCCCAGGCCATCCGGATCGGCCGCGAGTTCGCGCAGAACGCCGAGGACTCCGGCGGGCGATCGATGATCATCCTTGGCGCCGGCACCAACCACTGGTTCCACTCCGACACGATCTACCGGACCTTCCTCGCGCTCATCACCCTCACCGGGTGCCAAGGCATCAACGGCGGCGGCTGGGCGCACTACGTCGGCCAGGAGAAATGCCGGCCTGTGACCGGATGGGCGAACCTCGCCTTCGGCCTGGACTGGGCGCGGCCGGCCCGGCAGATGATCGGGACGGCCTTCTGGTACGTCAACACCGACCAGTGGCGCTACGACCGGCTCGGCGCGGACACGCTGGCGTCACCGCTCGGCGAGGGTCGTTTCACCGGGACGACGATGATCGACGCGTTGGCGCAGTCTGCCCGTTCGGGCTGGATGCCGTCCTTCCCCTCGTTCAACCGCAACCCGCTGGACCTGGCGGACGAGGCGCGCGCCGCCGGGGTGCCCGCCTCCGAGTACGTGGCCGGCGAGCTGAAGGCCGGGCGGCTGCGGTTCGCCGTCGAGGACCCCGACGCCCCGGAGAACTGGCCGCGGATGCTTACACTCTGGCGGGCCAACCTCCTCGGCTCGTCCAGCAAGGGCAACGAGTACTTCCTCAAGCACCTCCTGGGGACCGATCACGCGGTGCGCGCTGAGGAGACGCCCGACGGCGAGCGCCCCCGGGACGTGACGTGGCGCGAGGAGGGCCCGGCCGGGAAGCTCGACCTGCTGGTGAGCATCGACTTCCGGATGACCAGCAGCGGGCTGTTCGGGGACGTACTCCTCCCGGCGGCCACGTGGTACGAGAAGCACGACCTCTCGAGCACGGACATGCACCCGTACGTGCACGCCTTCACCCCGGCGATCGACCCGCCGTGGGAGACCAAGAGCGACCACGACATCTTCCACGCGCTCGCCCGGAAGGTCTCCGCCCTGGCTGCCGGGCACCTCGGCGTGCGCCAGGACCTCATGGCGATCCCGCTGACCCACGACACGCCGGACGAACTCGCCCTCCCCGGCGGGGTGGTCCGGGACTGGAAGCGCGGCGAGGTGGACCTGGTGCCCGGCACGACGGCGCCGAAGTTCCTGGTCACCGAGCGGGACTACACGGCCATCGGGGCCAAGATGGCCGCACTCGGCCCGCTGCTCGACTCGGTCGGCACCGTGACCAAGGGCGTGGCGGTCAAGACCGCGCCGGAGGTCGCACTGCTGGCACGGACCAACGGCGTGATCGCGGACGGCCCCACGGCGGGACGGCCGGCCCTCGTGACCGACGTCCAGGTCTGCGAGGCGATCCTCGCGCTCTCCGGCACCACGAACGGCCGGGTGGCCGTCGAGGGCTTCCGGCACCTGGAGAAGCGGACCGGGCAGCGCCTCGCTGACCTCGCGCTCGACCACGAGGGCAAGCGGATCACGTTCGCGGACACGCAGGCCCGGCCGGTGCCGGTGATCACGAGCCCCGAGTGGTCGGGGAGCGAGCACGGCGGCCGGCGGTACACCGCCTTCGCGATCAACGTGGAGCGGCTCAAGCCCTGGCACACGCTCACCGGCCGGCAGCACCTGTTCCTCGACCACGACTGGATGAGCGAGATCGGGGAGAACCTGCCGACCTTCCGCCCGCCCCTCAACATGCACCGACTGTTCGGGGACCAGGGCACCGGCGTCGGCAAGGAGGTCACGGTCCGCTACCTCACCCCGCACTCCAAGTGGTCCATCCACTCGGAGTACCAGGACAACCTCTTCATGCTCTCGCTGTCCCGCGGGGGCCCGGAGATCTGGATGAGTCCCCAGGACGCCGAGGCGATCGGCGTGAAGGACAACGAGTGGATCGAGGCGTACAACCGCAACGGCGTGGTGGTGGCCCGCGCGATCGTGAGCCACCGGATGCCGGCCGGGACCGTGTACATGTACCACGCCAAGGACCGGACGGTGGACGTGCCCCGGACCGAGACCTCGGGCCTGCGCGGCGGCATCCACAACTCGCTGACGCGCCTGATGCTCAAGCCCACCCATATCGCGGGCGGCTACGCGCAGATCTCGTTCGCCATGAACTACCTCGGCCCTACGGGAAACCAACGCGACGAGGTCACCGTGATCCGCCGTCGGTCTCAGGAGGTGCAGTACTGATGGCCGGAACGGCACGCACGGCAGGAACGGAACCGTTGGCGATCCGTGAGGGGGACGCGCGATGAAGGTCATGGCCCAGGTGGGCATGGTGATGAACCTCGACAAGTGCATCGGGTGCCACACCTGCTCGGTGACGTGCAAGCAGGCGTGGACCAACCGCGCCGGCATGGAGTACGCGTGGTTCAACAACGTCGAGACGCGCCCGGGCCAGGGGTACCCGCGCACCTATGAAGACCAGGAGAAGTGGGAGGGCGGCTGGGTCCTGAAGCGTGGGAAGTTGCGGCTGCGCTCCGGGGGCCGCCTCAAGCGGCTGGCGACCATCTTCAGCAACCCCAAGCTCCCCGGGCTCGCCGACTACTACGAGCCCTGGACCTACGACTACGACACCCTGATCTCCGCCCCTCTGGGTGAGCACACGCCCGTGGCCCAGCCCCGCTCGCTGATCTCCGGGCAGCCGATGAAGATCGCGTGGTCCGCGAACTGGGACGACGACCTGGGCGGGGGGCCGGAACTTGCCCCCGAGGACCCGGTGCTGAAGAAGATCAAGGCCGACGTTGGCGACCGGGTGAAACTCGACTTCGAGCGCGCCTTCATGTTCTACCTTCCCCGGATCTGCGAGCACTGCCTCAACCCGGCGTGCGTCGCGGCGTGCCCCTCGGGCGCGATGTACAAGCGCAGCGAGGACGGCATCGTGCTCGTGGATCAGGACGCGTGCCGCGGCTGGCGCATGTGTGTCACGGGCTGCCCCTACAAGAAGGTCTACTTCAACCACCGCACGGGCAAGGCGGAGAAGTGCACCCTGTGCTACCCCCGCATCGAGGTGGGCCTGCCGACCGTGTGCTCGGAGACCTGCGTGGGGCGGCTGCGCTACCTGGGCCTCTTCCTGTACGACGCCGACGCCGTGACCGCGGCCGCCGCGACGCCCGACCCGAAGGATCTCTACGAGGCGCAACTGGGCCTGATCCTCGACCCCGAGGACCCCGAGGTCCAGCGCGCCGCGATCCGCGACGGCATCCCGCCCGACTGGCTCGACGCCGCCCGCCGCTCTCCCGTCTACCAGTTGGCCAAGGTGCACCGGGTGGCCCTGCCCCTGCACCCGGAGTACCGGACGATGCCGATGGTCTGGTACATCCCGCCGCTCTCGCCGGTGGTCGACGCGCTGCGCGAGACCGGGCACGACGCCGAGGACGCCGGCTCCCTGTTCGGCGCCCTGGACGCCCTGCGGATCCCGATCGAGTACCTCGCCGAGTTGTTCACCGCGGGGGACGTGACGCCGGTCCGGGCGTCCCTCGAGACCCTCGCGGCGATGCGCTCCTACATGCGCGACCACAACCTCGGCCGGCCCGCGGACCCGGGGATCCCGGCCGCCGTCGGGATGACGGAGACAGCGCTGTACGACCTGTACCGCCTCCTGGCCATCGCCAAGTACGAGGACCGGTACGTCATCCCGAAGGCCCACGCCGAGACCGGTCGGCAACTCGAGGAACTCGCGTGCTCCCTCGACTACGAGGGCGGGCCGGGCGTCTACGAGGCCGGCCCGTTCGGCGAGGCTTCCGGCCGCGCCGTCCCGGTCGCCGTCGAGACCTTCCACGCGCTGCAGCAGCGCCAGCGGACCGAGGTCACCGTCCCGGCGTCGGACCGGGAGGCGCAGGTCAACCTCCTCAACTGGGACGGCCGGGGGGTGCCCTTGGGCATGCCGACCGTCCGCAAGGGTGCGGCACCAGGCCCTGCCGGGCACCGACCGGACAACCACCACGATGGCAGCGGAGGTGCCCGATGAAGGCGCTCGGGGGCGCGGCGAGCGCCAGGGAGCACGCCGCGCACGCGCCGCAGGACGCCGTCGCCGTCGCACGGCTCGCCGCCTCGTGGCTGCTCTGGTACCCCGACGAGCGCCTCGACGAGCGCCTCCCGGCTCTCGCCGACGCCGTCGCCACGCTGCCGGGCGCCACGCGACGGCCGCTCGAGGCCTTCCTCGACCACCTGGCCGGCACGCCGCTCCTCGACGTCCAGCGCCACTACGTCGCGGTCTTCGACATGAAGCGCAAGGCCTGCCCGTACCTCACGTACTGGACCGACGGCGACACCCGGAACCGCGGGCGCGCCATCCTGCGCTTCAAGCAGGCCTACCTCGAGGCCGGGTTCGACCCCGGCACGGCCGAGCTCCCGGACCACCTGGCCGTGGTGCTGGAGTTCGCGGCGGTCGGCGACCGGGAGACCGGCGACGCGCTGCTCGCCGCCCACCATGGGCCCATCCGGTTGCTCCGGGACGCGCTCGCGCACCTCGACTCCGCGTACGCGCACGTGCTCGACGCGGTACTCGCCACGCTGCCCGCCGTCACGCCCGAACTCGAGCGCCGGATGGCCGAGATCGCGGCGAGCGGGCCCCCGGTGGAGCAGGTGGGCCTCGAACCCTTCGGCGTGACCATCCCCCTCGAGAGCGTAGGAGCCCGGCGATGAACGACTCCCTGACCGCCGTCGACGTCCTGCTCTGGGCGGTGCTGCCGTACGTGACCATCGCGGTGTTCGTCGTGGGGGTCATCTGGCGCTACCGCTACGACG
>JARKOU010000161.1 GCA_029975645.1 Actinomycetales bacterium | reverse complement strand
ACCGGGGGTTTGTGCGGCTAACGGCGCCCATGGCGCCGAACAACCCCGCGTTCGGCGGTAAGAGTGGGGAAGCGGGAAGGGCAGGAGGCGGGAAGGGGGCGGGGGAGGAGGTGCCGGATTCGTGGGTGGGCCGACCGCGCTGGTAGCCTGGCGTCCGCCGTCAGATCGGCCGCGGATGAGTCATGCCCGGGTGGACATGCCCCGGCGCTCCGCGCAACGACATCACAGGGAGAACCGTGGCACTGGACGCCGCCGTCAAGAGCAAGATCATCGCCGACTACGCGACCCACGAGGGTGACACCGGTTCGCCCGAGGTCCAGATCGCGCTCCTCACCCAGCGCATCAAGGACCTGACCGAGCACCTCAAGGAGCACAAGCACGACCACCACAGCCGTCGTGGCCTGCTGATCCTCGTCGGCCACCGCCGTCGCCTGCTCGGCTACCTGCACGACGTGGACATCAACCGGTACCGCTCGCTCATCGAGCGCCTGGGCATCCGCGACAGCCTCCACAGGTAAGACGTCCTCACCGGCTCGGACCCCCGCGGTCCGGGCCGGTGAGCGCATGTGGGCCCGGCGCCGTCGTCGGCCGCGAGCCCGCGCGCACCTCACAACACCACACCGATCGCCCGTCCGCCGGACTCGATGGTCCTCGGTAGTGGCCTACGGAACGCGCCCACAACGGGCGGCGAGGCCGTGGGCTTCTTTCGAAGGCCGCCGAGCCCCCGGTCGGGTCCGAACCGAAGGGAGCGCCTTCATGGAAGGTCCCGAGATCCAGTTCGCCGAGGCCGTCATCGACAACGGCCGTTTCGGCACCCGCACCGTCCGCTTCGAGACCGGGCGCCTGGCGCGCCAGGCCGCCGGCTCCGCCGTCGCCTACCTCGACGAGGACACGATGCTGCTCTCGGCCACCACGGCCGGCAAGCAGCCCAAGGACCAGTTCGACTTCTTCCCCCTGACGGTGGACGTCGAGGAGCGGATGTACGCGGCGGGGCGCATCCCCGGCTCGTTCTTCCGCCGCGAGGGCCGTCCGAGCACCGAGGCGATCCTCGCGTGCCGGCTCATCGACCGCCCGCTGCGGCCGACGTTCGCGAAGGGCCTGCGCAACGAGGTCCAGGTGGTCGTCACCGTCCTCGCCCTGCACCCCGACGACGACTACGACGTCCTCGCGATCAATGCAGCGTCCATCTCCACCCAGCTCTCCGGCCTGCCCTTCACCGGGCCGATCGGCGGCGTGCGCGTGGCGCTGGTCGACGGTGTCTGGGTCGCGTTCCCGCGGCACTCCGAGGTGGAGCGCGCGGTCTTCCAGATGGTCGTGGCCGGTCGCGTCGTCGAGGACGGCGATGTCGCGATCATGATGGTCGAGGCCGAGGCGACCGAGAGCGCCTGGACGCTCATCAAGGACCAGGGCGTCGCCGCCCCGACCGAGGAGGTCGTGGCCGCGGGCCTCGACGCGAGCAAGACCTTCATCAAGGCGCTGTGCGACGCGCAGGCCGATCTCGCCGCCCGCGCCGCGAAGCCGACCGTGGAGTTCCCCCGCTTCCTCGACTACCTGCAGGACGCGTACGACGACGTCGAGAGCGTGGTCGCGGAGCAGCTCGCCCAGGCGCTCACGATCGCGGACAAGCAGCAGCGCGAGAGCCGGATCGACGAGATCAAGGCCGACATGAAGGCCCGCCTCGCCGAGGCGTTCCCGGGCCGTGAGAAGGAGCTCTCCGCGGCCTTCCGCGCGGTCACCAAGAAGTTGGTCCGCCAGCGCATCCTGACCGACGGCGTCCGGATCGACGGGCGCGGGCTGCGGGACATCCGCCCGCTCTCCGCCGAGGTCGAGGTTGTCCCGCGGGTGCACGGCTCGGCGCTGTTCGAGCGCGGCGAGACGCAGATCCTCGGTGTGACCACGCTCAACATGCTCCGGATGGAGCAGCAGCTGGACACGCTCTCGCCGGTCACGCGCAAGCGGTACATGCACAACTACAACTTCCCGCCGTTCTCCACGGGCGAGACGGGTCGCGTGGGAAGCCCCAAGCGCCGCGAGATCGGCCACGGCGCCCTCGCCGAGCGCGCGCTCGTCCCGGTGCTCCCGGGCCGCGAGGAATTCCCCTACGCCATCCGTCAGGTCTCCGAGGCTCTCGGCTCCAACGGCTCGACGTCGATGGGCTCGGTCTGCGCCTCCACGCTGTCCCTGCTGAACGCCGGCGTCCCGCTGCGCGCCTCGGTCGCGGGCATCGCGATGGGCCTGGTCTCGGACACGGTGAACGGCGAGACGCGGTTCGCCG
>JARKOU010000159.1 GCA_029975645.1 Actinomycetales bacterium | reverse complement strand
CGGCGACATGGACCAGTTGCCGAGCGAGTCCCTCGTCCGGGCGAGCGACACGACGATGATCGTCACGGACGGTGTCCTGCATCCCCAAACCCGGGAACTGGACCCGCGCATCTGGGCCCGGGGAAGCAGCGGCTTCGACAGCTTCCCGGTCACCTTGGCCGACACTGCGTATCGCGATCTCGAGCGGCTCGAGTACACGCACACCCCCGAGGCAGGGCCTTCGTCGAGCAACGTCTTCACGTTCGACGTCGTCGGCAAGTACGACCCGTCGCGGATCGGCCGCACCAACAGCCTCGGCGAGGTGCCCCTGGGACACCTATCGGGCGCCCGACGTGCGTGCCGCGGATGCGGCCACCGAGGAGGCGCTCGGCGACGAGGTGCTGCATTCGGACCTGAATCCGGCGGGCTACCTGCAGAATCCGCCCGCCCTGCTGATCGCCCTCTCCGGTCTCGACTTCTTCACCCACGGGCGCTACACCGAGATGACGGACAACCCGCCGCTGTCGAGCGTGCGGGTGCGGGTCGCGGATGTGACGGGCCCGGACGCCGCGAGCCGCGAGCGCATCCGGCTGGTGGCCGAACGCATCCAGGCGGCGAGTGGCTCGACGTCGACATCACGGTGTGCTCGTCGACGACCCGGCGCACCGTGGTGCTGCCGCCTTCGGCGCTCGGCGTGCCCGAGCTCAACCTCACCGAGGTGTGGACGGCCAAGGGCGTCGCCGTCGCCATCGTGGAGGCGTTCGACGTGAAGTCGATGGCGTTGTTCCTGCTCATCCTCGCCTCCTCCGCGCTCACCGTCGCGGTCGTGGCGCGGGCGTCCGTCGCGGCCCGGCGTCGGGAGTTGGGGGTGCTGGCGGCCTCCGGCTGGCCGGGGCGCCGCATCACCGGGGCCCTCCTCACCGAGGCTTCGCTCATCGGCGGTGCCGCGGGGGTGCTCGGGGCGTTGGTGACCTGGCCGCTCACGGGCGTGCTCGGCGTGGCGTTCGACCCAGTCCGGGCGGCGTTGGCCATCCCGGTCGCCGTGGTGCTCACCGTCCTGGCGAGCCTGGCGGCGGCCCTGTCGGCCGGGCGCCTCACCCCGGTCGCCGCGCTGGCGCCGGCCGTGCTCGGGGGCGTCGCGCGTTGTTGCGGGTCGGTGGCCCGGTGCGCCTCGGCCCCGTCACGATCGGACGCCGCCCCGGCCGGTTGGCCGCCGGCGTGGCCGGGGTGGCGCTGGGCGTCGGCTCACTGTTCTTCCTGCTCGTG
>JARKOU010000158.1 GCA_029975645.1 Actinomycetales bacterium | reverse complement strand
GCGGCGCGCGCCTGGCCTGGGTGCCGCGGCGCGCCGGAGACCGGGGTGCCGTCGAGGTCGGGGCCCTCCCCACGCTCCTGCCGGGCGGCCGTCCGGTGGCCGACGCCGCGGCGCGGGTGGACCTCGCGGCGGCCTGGGGCGTCGAATCGCTGCCGGCTGAGCCGGGCCTCGACCTGGCCGGGATGCTCGCGGCGGCCGGCGCGGGCCGGCTGGGCGGCCTCGTGGTCGGCGGGCTGGACCTCGACGACCTGCCGGACCCCGCAGCCGCCGAGGCCGCCCTGGAGGCCGTCCCGTTCGTGCTGCAACTCGAGGTGCGCCCCTCGGCCGTGACGCCGTTCGCCGACGTGGTCCTCCCGGTGGCGCCGCCGACCGAGAAGCCCGGGACGTTCCTCACGTGGGAGGGCCGGCCGCGCCCGTTCGGCCAGGTCTTCACCACGCGCGCCCTCTCCGACGCGCGGGTGCTCGACGCGCTCGCGGGCGAACTCGGCGTCGACCTCGGGCTGCGCACCCTCCAGGCGATCCACGCCGAACTCGGCGAGGTCTCGGGATGGACCGGGGCGCGCATCGCCGCTCCCGACCTCTCGCCCGCCGGACCGGCGGCACCCGAGGTGGGCCAGGCGGTGCTCGCCACCTGGCGCCTGTGCCTGGACTCCGCCCGGGGCCAGGAGGGCGAGCCGCACCTGGCCGGGACGGCGCTGCGCGCCGTCGCCCGGCTGTCCGCGGGCACGGCCGCCGCCGTCGGTGTCGGCCCGGGGGAGACCCTCACGGTCCGCGGGCCGGCCGGCGAGGTCAGCCTGCCGGTCGTGATCTCGGACATGCCCGACCACGTGGTGTGGCTCCCACAGCGCTCGCCCGGATCCTGGGTGCACCGCGACCTCGGCGTCGGCGCGGGCGCCGTCGTCACCCTGTCCGGCCCGACGGCGGAGGTGGCCCGATGAACACGCTGGTCCTGCCCACGGCCGCGGGTGTCGCCGCGGACTTCTCCCAGGACAACGGCTGGGTCTGGCTCGGCAAGTCGGTCGCGATCCTCGTGTTCCTCCTGGTCTCCGTGCTGCTGGCGATCTGGGCGGAACGGCGAGTCCTCGCCCGGATGCAGACCCGACCCGGCCCGAACGTCCACGGCCCGTTCGGCCTGCTCCAGTCGCTCGCCGACGCGATGAAGCTCCTCCTCAAGGAGGACATCACCGTCAAGGCGGCCGACCGCTTGGTCTACCTCCTGGCCCCGATGATCGCGGTGTTCTGCTCGTTGCTGGTGTTTGCCGTCATCCCCTTCGGGCCGGCCGTGCGCCTGCCCTTCTCGGACATCGTGACGCCGCTGCAGCTCACCGACCTCCCGGTGGCCGTGCTCTACATCCTCGCCGTGACCAGCGTGGGCGTGTACGGGATCGTGCTCGGCGGCTGGGCGTCCGGCTCCACCTACCCGCTGCTCGGCTCGGTGCGCTCGACGGCGCAGGTGATCTCGTACGAACTCGCCATGGGCCTCTCGCTCGTGAGCGTCTTCATCGTCGCGGGCTCCATGTCGACGTCGCAGATCGTCGCCTCGCAGGAGCAGCTGTGGTGGGGCATCGCGCTCGTGCCCGCGTTCCTCGTCTACGTGGCGTCCATGGTCGGCGAGACCAACCGGGCGCCGTTCGACCTCCCGGAGGCCGAGGGCGAACTGGTCGGCGGCTTCCACACCGAGTACTCGTCGATGAAGTTCGCCTGGTTCTTCCTGGCCGAGTACATCAACATGATCAACGTCTCGGCGGTGGCCACCACGCTCTTCCTGGGCGGTTGGCGCGCGCCGTGGCCCATCTCGGCGATCAACGACGGCATGTTCAACGAGGGCTGGTGGCCGCTGCTGTGGTTCCTGGCCAAGGTGTGGCTGCTCGTCTTCTTCTTCATCTGGCTGCGCGGCACCCTCCTGAGGCTGCGGTACGACCAGTTCATGCTCTTCGGCTGGAAGGTGCTCATCCCGGTCGCGCTCGGCTGGCTCGTCGCGGTGGCCGTGGTTCAGGGCGTGCGGCAATTCGCGGAGATCGATGTGAGGACCACGCTGCTCGGGCTCGCCGTGGTGTTCGCCGTCATCACGGTGATCACGTTCATCTGGCCGAGCCGGGAGAAGGAGCCCGAACCGGCAGCCGGTGCGAAACCCGGAGCCAAGCCCGGTGGGAAGGCCGGCGCCACGCCTGCCCCGGCCCCCGAGCCCGAACCGTTCGACGCCTTCGCCGGCGGCTTCCCGGTCCCACCGCTGCCGGGCCAGGTCCTGCCGCCGTCGCCGCGGCGGGCGCGCACGGTTGCCGCCGGCGTCTCCGTGCGGCACGACGAGGGCTGGTACGAGGACGGCGGGTACGAGGAGCCCGGCCACGGCCACCACGGCCAGGCCGGGCACGGACCGGCCGGGCACGGCAGGGGTACCGGGGAGCAGGGACACCCCGGCGGGCGCCGAGGAGAGGGGCACCGATGAGCGACCCGACCACCCCCAAGCAGCTGCCCGGGGCGCCGCCGGAGAAGAACGCCGTCGAGGAGGCGCTCGCCCCTGTCGCGGGCTTCGGCGTGACGTTCTCCTCGATGTTCCGGCCGACCGTCACGGAGCAGTACCCGTTCGAGAAGGTCCCCACCCAGCCCCGGTACCACGGCCGGCACCAGTTGAACCGGTACGCCGACGGGCTGGAGAAGTGCATCGGGTGCGAGTTGTGCGCGTGGGCCTGCCCCGCGGACGCGATCCTCGTCGAGGCCGGCGACAACACGCCGGAGGCGCAGTACTCCCCGGGCGAGCGCTCCGGGCGCGTGTATCAGATCAACTACCTGCGCTGCATCTTCTGCGGGCTGTGCATCGAGGCCTGCCCCACGCGCGCGCTCACCATGACCAATGAGTACGAGCTGACCGGCCCCACGCGCGAGGGCCTGATCTACGAGAAGGCGGACCTCCTCGCCCCGTTGGAGCCGGGCATGCTCGCGGCCCCACACCCGATGGTCGAGGGGACCACTGACGACGACTACTACCGGGGCGAGGTCGGCGGCCCCACCCGGGCGCAGGTCGAGTGGGTGCAGGAGCGTCGCCCGGAGGACCCGACGCTGGACGGCGCGGCCTCGCCCGCCGCGGCCGGCGGTCCGGCCTCAGCCGCCGAGGGGGTGACGGCATGATCGGCGGCACCGTGGTGGCGGCGTCGGTCCTGCCGGCCACGCTGGAGGCGACCGGCCGCGTGTCCACGGGCGAGACCGTTCTGTTCTGGGTGATCGCGCCGCTGATGGTCCTCGGGGCCCTCGGGCTCCTCTTCGCGAGGCGTGCCGTGCACGCTGCGCTCGCCGTCGTCGGGGTCATGATCGGCATGGCGTTCCTCTATACCGCGAACGAAGCCCCGTTCATCGGCGTGGCCCAGGTGGTGGTCTACACCGGCGCCGTGATGATGCTCTTCCTGTTCGTGCTCATGCTCGTGGGCGTCGACGCCTCGGACTCCCTGGTGGAGACGATCAAGGGTCAGCGATGGATCGCCGCGCTCGGCGGCGTCGGCCTCCTCGTGGTGCTCGCCGGGGTGGTGCTGGCGGCGGCCATGCCGGAGCCTGTGGGCCTGACCGCGGCGAACGCCGACACCAACCCGGTGGGCGTGGCCCGGCTGATCTTCGGCGAATTCGTCTTCGCCTTCGAGATGACCGGTGCGCTGCTCATCACTGCGGCGCTCGGCGCCCTGACCCTCACGCACCGCCAACGCCTGACCCGTCACGTGGCCCAGCGCGAATGGGCGGACCACAAGATGACCCAGGTGAGCGAGGGTGGGCGCCTCACCCCGCTCCCGGCGCCGGGCGTGTACGCGCGCCACAACGCCGCGGACGTCCCGGCGCTCGACCCCGAGGGCCGCCCGATCGAGGAGTCGGTGCCTCGAGTCCTGCGCATCCGCGGCCAGGAGCGAGCCGTGCCCGATCGCGACGTGCGGGAGATCATCGGCAGGCCGGACGCGCTCGACGCCCCGGACGCCGTCGAGGAGCGGACCGCCGGGTCCGACGCCGAGGAAGGGGCCCGGCCGTGAGCCTCGTCAACTACCTCGTCCTCTCCTGCGCTCTCTTCGCGATCGGCGCGACCACGGTGCTCGTCCGACGCAACGCGATCATCGTCTTCATGGGCATCGAGCTGATGCTCAACTCGGCGAACCTGGCTTTCGTGACCTTCGCCCGCTGGCACGGCGACCTCGCCGGCCAGGTGATCGCGTTCTTCGTCATGGTGGTCGCCGCGGCGGAGGTCGTGGTGGGGCTCGCGATCATCGTGTCCATCTTCCGAACCCGCAGGTCGGCGTCCGTGGACGACGCCAGCCTGCTCAAGCACTAGGGGCTGGGCCGTGCTCGCGACACTTCCGTCTGCCCTCCTGGCTCTGGAGGCGACGTCGTCGGACGCCGTCCCGGTGGCCCCGACGGCGGCCACCGGCAGCCTGACGCTCGCCTGGCTCGTCATCGCCATCCCGCTGGTGAGCGCCGCGGTGCTGCTCCTGCTCGGCCGCCGGGCCGAGCGGTGGGGGCACTGGCTGGGCGTCCTCGCCTCCGCCGCGGCCTTCGTGGTCGGGTTCGTCCTGCTGCTGGGCCTCCTGGCCCTGCCCCCGGACGAGCGGGTGACCGACCTCTTCCTCTTCGACTGGATCCCCGCCGGCTCCCTCCAGGTGAGCGCAGGGCTGCGGATCGACCCGCTCTCGGTGGCGTTCGTGCTGCTGGTGACGTTCGTGGGCACCCTGATCCACGTGTACTCCGTGGCGTACATGGAGCACGACGTCGCCCGGCGGCGCTTCTTCGCCTACCTCAACCTCTTCGTCGCGGCCATGCTCGTGCTGGTCCTGGCCGACTCCTACGTGCTCCTCTTCGTCGGCTGGGAGGGCGTCGGTCTGGCGTCCTACCTGCTCATCGGGTTCTGGAACCAGAAGACCCCGTACGCCGTCGCCGCGAAGAAGGCGTTCGTGATGAACCGCGTGGGCGACGTCGGGCTCCTCGTCGCGATGATGGCGATGGCCGCGGCGTTCGGCGCCCTGGACTTCACCGGTGTGTTCGCGGCGGCGGGCGAGGCGAGCGAGGGGACCCTCACGCTCGTCGCCCTCGCCCTGCTCCTGGCGGCGTGCGGCAAGTCGGCCCAGTTCCCCCTCCAGGCCTGGCTCGGCGACGCGATGGCCGGCCCTACGCCGGTCTCGGCCCTCATCCACGCCGCCACCATGGTCACCGCCGGCGTCTACCTGATCGTGCGGTCCGCCCCGCTCTACGACGGGGCGCCGACGGCGCAACTCGTCGTGGTGGTCATCGGTGCGATCACGCTGATCTTCGGGGCGATCATCGGTAGCGCGAAGGACGACATCAAGAAGGCGCTCGCCGCCTCGACGATGTCGCAGATCGGCTACATGGTCCTGGCGGCCGGGCTCGGACCGGTCGGGTACGCCTTCTCGATCTTCCACCTCATCACCCCCGGCTTCTTCAAGGCGGGCATGTTCCTCGGTGCCGGCTCGGTGATGCACGCGATGGACGACCAGGTGGACATGCGCCGTTTCGGCGCCCTCTCCACCGTCATGAAGGTCACCTGGCTCACCTTCGCGGCGTGCTGGCTCGCCATCCTGGGCGTGCCGCCGTTCGCGGGCTTCTTCAGCAAGGACAAGATCATCGAGGCGGCCTTCATGCCGGCCGTCGACGGCGCCGTATGGCAGCCGTGGGTGATCGGCACGGTCACGCTGATCGGTGCCGGCATCACGGCCTTCTACATGTCCCGGCTCTTCTTCATGACCTTCCACGGCGAGCGCCGCTGGACCGAGGGGCAGCACCCGCATGAGAGCCCCGCGCTCATGACGTGGCCGATGATCGTGCTGGCGGCCGGGGCGGTTCTGGTCGGCTTCATCCTCAACTGGAACGAGGCGTTCGTGCGCTGGCTCGAGCCGGTGCTGGGCCCGCCCGCGCATGAGGAACCGGTCCTACCCGTCCCGGTGATCATGGGCCTCACCCTGCTGCTGGTCGCGGTGGGCGCGTACCTCGCCTGGCGGCAGTACGTCGGCGCCCCCGTGCCGGTGGTCGCACCGCGGGCCTCCGCGCTCACGCGGGCCGCCCGCCGCGACCTCTACCAGGACCAGGTCAACGAGGGCGTCTTCATGCGCCCCGGGCAGTACCTCACGCGCTCTCTCGTCTACGCCGACTCCGCCGTGGTGGACACCGCGGCGGTCGGGCTCGCCGCTGCCTTCCCGAAGAGCGGCGAGGCCCTGCGGCGGATGCAGAACGGCTACGTCCGCTCCTACGCAGCGATGGTGCTCGTCGGTGTCGTGATCGCCCTGGTCGCCGTCGTCGTGGTGCGCGGCTGAGGCTCGGGACCGAGGTAAAGGGTGACATCGATGCAGACTCTTCCCTGGCTCACGATCCTGATCGTGGTCCCGCTCGTCGCGGCCGTGGTGCTCTGGCTCGTCGCGCCGTTGCGCGCCTGGGCGCGCCCCATCGGACTCGGCGTCTCGCTGGCCGTGCTGGTGGGCGCCGTCGTCATGGCGTCGGGGTTCGACGTGGCCGACGCCGCCGCGCAGCAGTTCACCGAGGTGCACCCGTGGATCCCCGCCCTCGGTGTCACCTACGCGCTGGGCGTGAACGGCCTCGGCCTCGTCATGGTGCTCCTGTCCGCGTTCCTGGTGCCGGTGGTCCTGCTCTCCTCGTGGCGCGACCCCGACGGCGGGACCCGGCCGCGCGAGGCGGACCCGGCCGTCCAGGTGCGGCGTCAGGCGGGGTACGTCGCGCTCGTCCTCGCCCTCGAGGCGATGATGATCGCCGTCTTCGCGGCGCGCGACCTCTTCCTCTTCTACGTGCTGTTCGAGGCGATGCTCGTCCCGGTGTACTTCCTGATCGGGGCGTACGGCGGGCCCCGGCGTCGCTACGCGGCCGTGAAGTTCCTCCTCTACAGCCTGGTGGGCGGACTGCTCATGCTGGCCGCCGTCGTCGCCCTGTACGTGCAGGGGCCCGGCGGGTCGGAGGGCTTCCTCATCGACAACCTCACCGGGCTGGACCTGTCCACCGGCGTGGAGCGCTGGCTCTTCCTCGGGTTCTTCGTCGCCTTCGCGATCAAGGCTCCGATGTTCCCCGTCCACACCTGGTTGCCCGACGCCGCCCAGCAGGCGACGCCGGGCACGTCCACGCTGTTGGTGGGCGTACTGGACAAGGTGGGCACCTTCGGGATGATCGCCCTCTGCCTGCCGCTGTTCCCGGACGCCTCGCGCTGGGCCGCGCCGGTGATCGTGGTGCTCGCGCTCGTCTCGATCATCTACGGCGGGCTCGTGGCGATCGGGCAGAACGACCTCATGCGCCTGGTCGCCTACACCTCCGTGTCCCACTTCGGCTTCATCGTGCTCGGCATCTTCGTCTTCACCCAGACCGCCACCACGGGCTCGGCGCTCTACATGCTCGCCCACGGGCTCTCGACGGCGGCCCTCTTCCTCATCGGCGGGATGCTCACCACCCGCGGCCGTACCCAGGACATCGGCGCCTACGGCGGCATGCAGCGCGTGACCCCGATCCTCGCCGGCACGTTCCTCGTGGCGGGCCTCGCGAGCGTCGCGCTGCCGGGTCTGTCCGGCTTCGTCCCGGAGTTCCTGGTGCTGGTGGGCTCCTACGCGAGGTCCGTCCCCGCCGGCGTGGTCGCGACCGCCGGCGTGATCATCGCGGCGCTCTACATCCTCCTGGCCTACCAGCGGCTCTTCACCGGGCCCGTCCAGGACCGTCTGTCCTCGATCCCGGACCTCGGCGGGCGCGAGCGCTGGGTGGTGGCTCCGCTCGTGGCCGCCATGCTCGCCCTCGGCCTCTACCCGGCCCCGGCCCTCGACGTGCTGACCCCCGTGGCCGAGCAGACGGTCGCGGCGGTCGGCGTCGAGGACCCGACCGCCCAGGGCGTCGCCGCCGCGCTCGCCCCGGGCGCCGTCGTCGTCCCCGCTTCGCTCGCCCTCGACGTCCCGACCTCACCCGACGTGCTAGTCGGCGCCGATGAGGGGAGTGCCCGATGACCCCGTTCACCCCACCCGGGATCGACTGGATCGGCCTGAGCCCGGTAGTCATCGTGCTCGGGGCCGGCGTGGTCGGCATGCTTGTCGAGGCGTTCGTCGGCCGCAGGCACCGCCGGATCGTGCAACTCGTGCTCGCGCTCGCCGCGACCGCGGCGGCCTTCTTGGCGGTCGCCTACCTGTGGGTCGACATCGTGGCCGGTCCGGACGCCCCGGGCGGGCGCACGCTGGTCGCGGGCGCCTACCTCGAGGACGGTCCGGCGCTGTTCGCGCAGGGCACGATCGCGGTGCTCGCCTTCCTCGGGCTGCTCGTGATCGCGGACCGCACGTCGCTGCGCGAGGACGCCTTCGCGCCGCAGGCGGCTGCGGTGCCCGGGACGGAGTACGAGGACCAGGTGCGCCGCGCCGGGCTGGTCCAGACCGAGGTCTACCCGCTGGTGATGTTCGCCGTCGGCGGCATGATGGTCTTCCCTGCGGCGGGCGACCTCCTGACCATGTTCATCGCGCTCGAGGTGCTCTCCCTGCCGCTGTACCTGCTCGCTGGACTCGCGCGGCGCCGTCGGCTCCTCTCGCAGGAGGCCTCGCTCAAGTACTTCCTGCTCGGTGCGTTCGCCTCCGCGTTCTTCCTGTTCGGAACCGCGCTGCTCTACGGCTTCGCCGGTTCGGTGAGGCTGACGGACATCTCGCAGGCGATCCTGCTCACCTCCGGTCTGGACGGGCTCCTGATCGCCGGGGTTCTCCTGGTGCTCGTCGGCCTGCTGTTCAAGGTGGGCGCGGCGCCCTTCCACGCGTGGACACCGGACGTCTACCAGGGTGCGCCCACCCCGATCACCGGGTTCATGGCGGCGTGCACCAAGGTGGCGGCGTTCGGCGCGATCCTGCGTGTGGTGTACGTGGTCATGCCCGGCCTGGAGTGGGAGTTCCAGGCCCTGACCTGGGGCGTGGCGATCCTCACGATCGTGGTGGGCACCGTTCTCGCGCTGGTCCAGACGGACGTCAAGCGGATGCTCGCGTACTCCTCGATCGCGCACGCCGGCTTCCTGCTGGTGGGGGTGTTCTCGATGGTCCAGCAGGGCATCTCGAGCGTGCTCTTCTACCTCGTGGCATACGGCCTGGCGACGATCGGCGCCTTCGGCGTCGTCACGCTGGTGCGCGAGCGCGACGCCGAGGGCAACGTGACGGGCGAGGCCACGCACATCGCGCAGTGGGCCGGGCTCGGCCGCCGCAACCCGGGCCTCGCGGTCGCGTTCACCGTGTTCCTGCTCTCCTTCGCGGGGATCCCGCTGACGGCGGGCTTCATCGGGAAGTTCGCGGTGTTCTCGGCCGCGGCCGCGGGCGACGCCGTGCCGCTCGTGGTGGTCGGTGTGCTCGCGAGCGCCGTCGCCGCGTTCTTCTACGTCCGCCTGATCGTGCTCATGTTCTTCACGGCGCCCGACGGCGACTCGACCACCGTGGTGACGTCCGAGGGCCTGTCCGCCGTGGCGATCGGCATCACGGCGGCGGCCACGATCGTGCTGGGCGTCCTTCCCGGACCGGTTCTGGCACTGGCGACCGAGGCGGCTAGATTCCTTCCGTGAGCCCGCTCTCCTTCCCGCTGGACGATCCGTCCCTGGCGGCCGCCGTCACGGAGGGCCTCGGGCTCGTGGAAGCCGAACTGCGCGACGCCGTCAGCCACACCGATCCCCTCGTGGACGCCACGTCGCGGCACCTGGTGGACGCCGGCGGGAAGCGCCTTCGGCCGGCTCTGACGCTGCTCGCGGCGCAACTAGGCACCGGGACGAACGAGGCCGTGGTGAAGGCGGCCGCCGCCGTCGAACTCACGCACCTCGCCTCCCTGTACCACGACGACGTCATGGACTCCGCGCCGATGCGCCGCGGGACCCCGGCCGCGCACGAGGTCTGGGGGAACTCGGTGGCGATCATCACCGGGGACGTGCTCTTCGCCCGGGCCTCGCGGCTGATCGCGGAACTCGGGCCCGAGGCTGTGCTCCTCCAGGCCACCACGTTCGAGCGGCTCTGCCTGGGGCAGCTGCACGAGACCGTGGGCCCCAGGGAGAGCGACGACGCCCTCGCCCACTACCTCGGCGTGCTGGCGGACAAGACCGCCTCGCTCATCGCCACCTCGGCCCGGTACGGGGCGATGTTCGGCGGGGCGACACCGGAGCAGGTGGAGGCCCTCGCCCGGTACGGCGAGAAGGTGGGGGTGGCCTTCCAGCTTGCCGACGACGTCATCGATCTCGCCTCCGACGGCGGGAAGTCGGGGAAGACGCCGGGCACCGATCTGCGCGAGCACGTCCCGACCATGCCGGTGCTCCTCCTGCGCGCTCGCGTTGCGGAACCGGGGGCGTCGGCGCAGGACCGCGCGCTCGTCGCCCTCCTCGACGGCGACCTGGCCGACGCCGCGGACCTGGCGCGGGCCGTCTCGGCGCTGCGGGCGCACCCGGTGCTCGCCGAGACCCGGGAGCGGGCCGCGGCCCTGGCGCTGGAGGCCGTGGGCGAGATCGCGGGGCTGCCCGACGGCGCGGTGAAGGACTCCCTGGGCGCGCTCGCCGCCGCGCTGGTGGACCGCGCGGCCTGACGGACGTCGCTCCGGCGGTCTCGCTCGGCGGTCATGATTCTGCCCGAATCCGTGATCATGAATGCTCCCGCGTGGGACCAAGGGCCCCGGTGACGCGATACGCCCGTGATCATTTTGAAGGTCGAGGTCTGTCCCCCTTATGCGGGACACCTCTGGATTTCTCCTCCGGGTCGCTGAGGTCCTAATCTCAGCAACGCTTGCCGTGGTGTCTTCCCGCGGTTCCCGGCGTCGGCAGCGGAGGTCCCGTGGCATTGTTTTCCCGGCTCAGCCGACGCCGGCGCACCTTCGCCTCCGTAAGCACCGTGTCGATCTTCTCCACGGCGATCGCGGCGCTGGCGATCTCCAATCCCGGGTACGACGCGCTCGATACCGAGGTGAATGACAGCGGCGTCTGGGTCACGAATCGTGACGAAGGCGGCCTCCTCGGACGGTTCAACTATCAGGCCGCGGCAGTCGACGCCGCGCGCGAGACGCTGACAGCTGACTTCGACGTCCTTCAGCAGGACGAGGCCGTGGTGCTCAGGGACCTCACTGCCGGGACGCTCGTCGTCGTCGATCCCGCCGCGGTGACATTCGCGACGCCGGCAGATCTCCCGGGCGGTGCGGTCGTCGGGATGGGTGGGGGCGTCGTCGCCGTGCTCGACCCGACTGCGGGCATGCTCTGGATCCAGCCGATCGGCGCCGTGCAGTCGGTCTCGGCCGAGAGCACGGAACCATCCGCGGAGGGGCTCGACGGGGGCGTGCTGGCGGTCGGGATGGACGGGACGGTGCACGTTGCCACCGCGACCGATGCCACCCTCCGCAGCTATCCGCCGGGCGAGCAGGGCAAGCCGGCCGAGCCCGTCGTCCGGCGACTGGCGGACGTCGCGCCGGACGACGTGCTGCAGGTCACCGCCGTCGGGGACGCGGCCGTCGTCCATGACGTCACCCAGGGACGACTCCACCTTCCGGGCCGCGAGGTGGACGTCGAGTCGGGGAACGCCGTCGTCCTCCAGGAGCCGGGACCGGAGGCACGCGAGGTCGTGTACGCCACCGACACAGCGCTGGTGAGTCAGCCCCTGCGCGGGGGCGCACCCCGTGCGGTGGATGCGCGGGGGAGCGCCGGCCCCACGCCGCCCGTCGTCGCGAAGGGGTGCGCCTATGGTGCTTGGGCGGGCACCGGTCAGGTCGTCCGCGATTGCGGGGACGACGAGCCGCTCGTCCAGTCGTTGGAGATGCTTGTCTCGGGTGCGGAGTTGCGGTTTCGGACCAACCGCGGCTTCGTCGTTCTCAACGAGTTGATCTCCGGGACGGTCTGGCTGGCGGATGACGCCTTCCAGCGTCTCGACGAGGTGTGGGACGACGTCCTGACGTCCGTGACGGGCGAGACCGAGGAAGCCGACCCGACCAACGCGCCCTCGCGCGACCCACTCCAGGACCGAGACCTGCCCAACCGGCCGCCGGTGGCGAACGACGACGACTTCGGCGTCCGCCCGGGGCGAACCACCATCCTTCCCGTTCTCTACAACGACACGGATCCCGATGGCGACGTTCTCACCGCCGCGCTGGAGGTCGCGCCGTCGTTCGGCGAAGTCGAGCTCATCTACGGCGGCACGGGGATGCAGGTGACCGTGCCGGCGGACGCTGAGGGTTCGACGTCCTTCACTTACGAGGCGAACGACGGGCGCGAGGCCGGCACCGACACCGCGACCGTGAACCTCCGGGTCCGCGCCGACGACGAGAACGGACTCCCTGAGCCGATCCCCGGTCGCGAGACGGTCGCCGTCGTCGAGCAGGGTGGCTCGGTCGAGATCAACGTCCTCGCCGACTGGCGGGACCCCGACGGCGATCCGCTGGTCCTTGCGGACGCCAGCGCCACCACCGCGGACGACGAGGTGCGGTTCCGCCCGGACGGCCTGGTCACCTTCCAGGACGGCAGCAAGGAACAGGGGCGCAAGGCGGTCCGGATCGCCGTGTCCGACGGTCGCGGCGAGGAGGTGGAAGGCACCGTCTGGGTCGACGTGCGGCCCACCGGAGCGATGCCTCCGAACGCCGTCGCGGACCACGCGACGACGGCGCCCGGCCGGCCCGTCGTCATCCGCCCGCTCGAGAACGACACGGATGCCAACGGGGATACGCTCCGCATCGCGCGCGTCGACCTGTCACGAACCGACGCGACCGCGGTGCCGGACTACGACGCCGGCACGATCACGTTCACGGCCGAGAAGCCCGGCGCATACGACTTCACGTATCTCGTCGCTGACGACCTGAGCACCGCGTACGGCCTGATCCGGGTGGACGTGCTCGACGGCACGGCCGACCAAGCCCCGGTCGCGGTGCTCGACCGGGCATTGCTGCCCGCGTCGGGTTCGGTGTTCGTGGACGTCCTGGGCAACGACTTCGACCCCGCGGGCGGCGTGCTCGTGGTGCAGTCCGTGACCGTGCCGGCCGACGCCGGGCTGCGGGTCGCGGTCGTCAACCACGAGATCCTGGAGATCTCGGCGGTCCGCACGCTGGCCACGGGGGCGTCGGTTCGGGTGCTGTACCAGATCTCCAACGGGATCTCGAGCGACATCGGCGAGGTGCTCGTCATCCCGCTCCCCGCGCCCGAACGGGTGCAGTCGCCTACCGCCGTTGACGACGAGGTCACCGTGCGCGTCGGGGACGTCGTGACGATTCCGGTCCTCGCCAACGACACACACCCGCAGGACCTCCCGCTCTCCCTTGTCCGCGAGTTGTACGACATCTCCGATCCCGCCCTTGGCTTGTTGTTCACCTCCGAGGACGCGGTGCGCTTCCAGGCGGGCCAGGCTCCCGGCACGCTCTACGCGACGTATGCGGTGACCGACGGCAGCAGCGAACCGGATTCCGCGCAGATCACCATCCACATCAAGGACGCGTCGACCAACGCCGCGCCGAAGCCGCAGAGCCTCACGGCCCGTGTGCTCGCCGGCACGCGGACGCGCATCGCCATCCCGCTGGACGGGATCGACCCGGACGGCGACTCGGTGACCCTGCTCGGGCTGCAGGACGCCCCGACCCTGGGCCGGATCGCGGACTGGGGCGAGGGGTGGATGGAGTACGAGGCGGATGCGAGCCGGGCCGGCACGGACACCTTCACCTACGCGGTTCGGGATGCGGGCGGCCTCCAGGCGAGCGCCACGGTGCTGGTCGGCGTCGCGCCTGCGCCCCAGCAGGATCAGCCGCCGGTTCCGCAGGACGACTACGTGACCACGCGGCCCGGACGCGAGGTGACGGTCCCGGTGCTGGCCAACGATGTCGACCCCGAGGGCGGCAACCTCGGACTGGTCTCGGTCGAAGGCGGGGAGGCATTGGGGGCGGAGGTCCGCGAGGACCGCGTGGCGGTGCAGGTTCCCGCGGAGTCCGACGCCTACCCGGCCACCTACACGGTCCGGTACACGATCAAGGACGCGCCTCGCGGGCTGACGGCGACGGGTTCGGTGATCGTCGAGGTCACGCCGGACGCGCCGCGCCAGGCCCCGGTCGCGCGCGACGACGCGCTGACCCTCGCGGACGTCGTCGGCCGGGAAGCCGTTGACGTGCCCGTCCTGAAGAACGACGACGACCCGGACGGCTCGACGGCGGACCTCACCGTCCGCGTCAGCGCCGAGACGGCGACGGTCCTCGCCGACGGGCAGGTCCGCGTCACCTTGCTGCCGACGGCGCAGGTCCTGCCCTACACGATCCGGGACCTCGACGGTCAGGAGGCGACGGCGTTTATCCGAGTCCCGGGCGTCGCGGATCTCCGCCCCGTGCTCAAGCCGGGGTCGGGCGACAAGGTGACCGGTACTGACCCGCTGACCATCACGCTTGCCGACGTCGTGATCGTCGCGACCGATAACCCGCCGAGGATCACGCGGCCGGACCGCGTGACGGACGTGGGTGGCACGTGCGTCGCCGAGGACGAGTTCACTGTGGTGTTCACAGCTACGGCGGGCTACAACGGTCTCGCCGCGTGCTCGTTCGAGGTGACGGACGGGACCGGCCCGGACGACCCCCAGGGTCGCACTGCCGTCCTGACCTACCCGATCACGGTTCTGCCCGGCGCCGACCAGCCCAACCAGCAGCCGGAGTTCGTGGCGCCGTCGGTCACGGTGCCGCGCGGGGAATCCGCAACAACGGACCTCGTGGCGATCGACCCCGATCCGGCCGACCAGGGCAACCTCCGGTTTGCGATCGTGGGTGACCCTCCCGACGGCCTCGCCGCGAGGATCGAGGGCGGGGCGCGGCTCGTGGTCGAGGCGCGAATGGACCTCGAGACGGGAACGACGGCGAACCTCGACGTCTCGGTGACCGATGGCGTCACGGAGCCCGTGGTCCGGCAGGTTCAGGTGACGGTCGTGGGCTCCAGCAAGCCGCTGGCCACGGTGATCGACGACGAGATCCCGCGCGCGAACCAGGGCCAGACCTACCGGGTGGACGTGCTCGCCAACGACGTGAACCCGTTGCCGGGCACGCCGCTCCGCGTCGTATCGGCAACGACGGAGTCGGGCGATGGCACCGCGGGCGTGGACGGGACCAGCGTGGTGATTGCCCCCGGCACGGACTTCGTCGGCACCATGGTGGTCCGGTACCGCGTGGGGGACGCCACTGAGGACCCGCTCCGTGAGGTCGACGGCCGGGTCCGGCTCACCGTTCGCGGTCGGCCGGAGGCGCCCCTGACCCCTACCGTCGCGGAGGTTCGCAGCCACACGGTGGTGCTGACCTGGGCGCCGCCGGTGAACAACGGTGATCTGATCCGTACGTATACGGTCACGTCGCCGCAGGGCTATACGCGCGACTGCCCGACCACCACGTGCACCCTCGACGGCCTGACCAACAACGTCGAATACACCTTCACGGTGACGGCCACGAACGAGGTGGGAACGTCCGATCCGTCGCCCGCATCCGCGCCCGCTCGCCCGGACCAGCGCCCCGACCCGCCGCAGGCACCGACGCTGAAGTTCGGGGACGGCTCGCTCACGGTGACCTGGGTCAACCAGGACTACGCCGGCGACCGTTCGCCCATCCAATCGGTGAACCTGCAGATCTCCCCCGCGCCGGCCAGCGGGCAAGCCACGGTCACGACCACCGGCACGCAGTACGTATGGAGCGGCCTGACCAACGGCACCGCGTACCAGGTGCGGATCCAGGCTGTGAACAAGGCGCCCGAGCCGTCCGACTGGGGCGCGTTCTCGGCGTCCGAGATCCCGGCCGGACTCCCGGCCGTCCCGGCCGCGCCGACCACGTCCACACCCGCCCAGGTGGGATCGGGGCCCCAAGCGCAGATGACGGTCTCGTGGACCGCCCCGAACAACAACGGCGACGCGATCTCGGAGTACTCGCTCCAGGTGCTTCGCGGTGGCAGCCCCGTGAACACGCTGACCGTCGCGGGTGGCGCGACGAGCCAGGCGGTGACCGTCGATACCTCCGAGACCGCGTACACGTTCACCGTCGCGGCTCGGAACAAGGTCGGCTACTCGGCGGCGAGCGCGCCGTCGGCCCCGCGCCGCGGAGTCATCGCCCCTGGCGCCGTCACTGGCCTCAGCGCGGCACCGCTCGACAACGCGATCCAGTTGACCTTCGGCCCGGCTCCGGGCAACGGGGCGAGCGCGAGCGAGATCCGGTACCAGTACTCCCTAAACGGGGCGAACGGGCCATGGAACAACCTGGCTGCCGACAAACGGATTGCCGGACTGAGCAACGGCTCGAGTTACACGGTCTGGGTCAAAGCGGTATCGAACGTCGACGGGCAGGACTACGCCTCCTTAAGCCCAGCGGCCGCACCACCAGTAGTCCCCTACGGCCCGCCGGGCACGCCGGGTGTAGGTGGGAGCGTTTCAGGTGGGACGATCACGTTCTCCTGGGCGCCGCCCGCTCCCAACGGACGGGACATCACAGCGATTCAGTACCGCATCGACGGCACGGGTGACGCAACGGTTGGCCCCGGCGCCGGTTCGACATCGAGGAGCTTTGGGCAGAGCGAGACGCACTGCGTGTCGGCCAGGGCCCAGGACGCGACTGGCACCTGGGGATCCTGGTCCGGCCAATGGTGCGGGTCGATACCAAGAACTAGCTGGACCGTCGTGACGAACGACGCAACCTGCCCGGAGCTGTTGGACGGCACGTTCCACTTCAGTTCAAACGGGTGCACTTCGCCGGGCGGCTTCATCCGCGTGAACACGACGCTGACGGTCACCTGTTTCCGGTCGGACGACCGCTACCCGGAGACGACGACACGCGACACCGGGTGGTTCCGCATCAGCGGCGGAACGCGGAACGGCTGGTACGTATCTCGTCCGACCGTCAACGGCGACACCTCCGGCATGACCAACTGCTAGCGCATCGCGAGAACACGAGGTCCACCCCATGACCATGACCCCCGAACAGGCCACCTGGTTCGCCGGCACGTTCGAACAACTGGCGGACAACGTCGGCCAGGCGATCCTGGGTAAGTCGCGCGTGGTGCGCCTGGCGCTCACCTGCATGCTCGCCGAGGGCCACCTCCTTCTCGAGGACGCCCCGGGCACCGGCAAGACGTCGCTCGCCCGCGCGATCGCGAACACGGTCCAGGGCACCCATGCGCGGATCCAGTTCACGCCGGACCTGCTGCCCAGCGACGTCACCGGCGTGACGATCTACGACCAGTCCACGCACCGCTTCGACTTCCACCGCGGCCCGGTGTTCGCCTCCATCGTCCTGGCGGACGAGATCAACCGCGCCTCGCCCAAGACGCAGTCGGCGCTCCTGGAAGTCATGGAGGAGGGCCAGGTCACCGTCGACGGCGTCACCCACAAGGCCCCGCGCCCCTTCATGGTCATCGCCACGCAGAACCCCATCGAGCAGGCCGGCACCTATCGCCTCCCCGAGGCGCAACTGGACCGGTTCCTCATGAAGACGTCGATCGGCTACCCGGACCACGCCTCCACGGTGCAGATCCTCGCCGGCGCGGCCACGCGGGACCTCGCGAGCCAACTGCAGGCGATCATCACCACGAGCGCCGTCTCGAACATGGCCAAGCTCGCGGCGGAGGTGAATGTCGACGGCGCCGTCCTCGACTACGTCTCCCGCCTCGCGGAGGAAACGCGCACGGCCCCTGAGACCCGGCTGGGCGTGAGCGTCCGCGGCTCGCTCGCCCTCATCCGCACGGCGAAGGTCTGGGGAGCCGCACACGGACGGAACTACGTGCTCCCGGACGATGTGAAGGATCTTCTCGCGCCGGTCTGGAACCACCGCCTGCTATTGGACCCCGAGGCAGAGTTCGCGGGAGCCAGCACCGAGGGCGTGCTCGGTCGGATCCTCTCGGCAGTACCGGTGCCCCAGGACCGCCGGGGCGTCGCGTGAGCCTGACCACCCAGGCGGAACGGCTCCAGGCGAGAGCCCGGCCCGCTCTCGACGGGGCCCGGACGGCCGTGGCCTCGGCCGGTGAGCGGTTGCACGACCTGGCTCGGGCCCTCCCGGTCACGGAGCGTTTGACCGGGCGGCTGACGACGGCGCGCCCCGCCAAGCCGTGGCTCGGGGCCTTGGGCTGGATGGTCCTGGGCGCGGGCATCCTCGCCTGGTTGGCCGGTCGCCGGTACGGCTGGGTGGAACTGACCGTGCTCGCCATCGTTGCCGCCGTCCTTCTCGTGCTGTCGCTCGCCTTCGCGGTCGGGCGGTCCGCCTACGAGGTGACCCTCGACCTTGCGCACCGGCGCGTCGTGGTGGGGGAGCGTGCCGTGGGGCGGATCGAGGTGCGCAACGCGTCCCGGCGGGCGCTGCTGCCGGCCGAGATCGAACTGCCGGTGGGCGCGGCGCTCGCCGGCTTCCCTGTGCCTCGACTGGCGGCCAACGAGCAGTACGAGGAACTCTTCGCCGTCCCGACCAGCCGCCGGGCGGTGATCGTCGTCGGCCCGGTCCGCTCCGTCCGAGGCGACCCGTTCGGCATCGCCCGGCGCGAGGTCCGTTGGACCGACCCAGTCGAGGTGTTCGTGCACCCCAGGACGGTTGCCCTCACCGGTGCGTCCGCGGGTTTCCTGAAGGACATCGAGGGTCGCCCTACGCGGATCCTCTCGCCGTCGGACATGTCCTTCCACGCGCTGCGCGAGTACGTCCCCGGCGACGACCGGCGCCACATCCACTGGAAGACCACCGCCCGCACCGGCCGGCTCATGGTGCGCCAGTTCGAGGAGACGCGCCGCTCGCACCTGGCCGTTGCGCTCTCGACCAACCGCACCGACTACGACGATCCCGAGGAGTTCGAACTCGCCGTCAGCGTGGCCGGCTCGCTCGGCCTTCACGCGATCCGCGAGGAACGCGACCTCTCCGTCTTCGTCCCCGGCCGCGCGCTGGCGGCCGGCACCGCCGCACGCCTCCTGGACGATCTCACCCGCGTCGCACTCGGCTCGCACCGCCAGGACATCGCCACGCTCGCCCGCGCGCTCGGCGACGACGCCCCCGACGCATCCCTGGCCGTCCTCCTGTTCGGCTCGCCGGTGACGGCCACCCAGCTGCGCGCCGCGGCCCTGAGGCTTCCCGTCGAGGTCCGCGGTCTCGGCATCAGGTGCGTGCCGGGAGAGCCGCTGGGGCGCCGGACCATCGGCGGTCTCACCGTTCTCACGCTCGGCGATCTGCGCGACCTTCCGGCCGCGATCCGGAGGGTGGGCGACTGATGGCCGACCGCACGCCGCCCGAGGGAACGTCCACCGAGCAGACGACGACGGCCCGCCGCCGCGACCGCACGACGGCGCCCCGCCGCTCCCGCGTCACCCCAGCGGGGAGCGAGCCCGGGCGAAACGGCGCCCCCGACCGCGAGTCGTCGGCACCGGCCGTTGCACCGAGCCGCGCCCGCCGTGCCGCGGGTCTGGTCGACCTCGCCGCCATGGCGCTTCTGCTCGCGAGCGCTGTCGTCGGCTTCGGACCCGCCTACGGCGGCCTCGGGTACGTGCGCCCGACCCTCGGCGGGATCATGATCGGTTTGGTGGTGGCGTGGCTGGGCGCGCGGTTCGGCTGGTCGCTGCTCACAGTGACGGCGGCGACCCTGGGTTCCTACCTCGCGTTCGGCGGAGTGGTCGCCCTTCCGAAGGACACGCTGGGCGGCGTCGTGCCCACACTCACGACGCTGTCCGAGTTGTCGCGCGGCGCCGTGACCGCGTGGAAGGCGTTGCTCACGGTGACCCCGCCGGCCGCGGGAGTCGGCGTGGTCGACATCGTGCCGTTCCTTTCGACGCTCATCACGGCTGTGGTTGCCGGGTCGATCGCGTTGCGCGCGCGCCGGCCGGCGTGGGCGGTGCTCCCGGCCGCCGTCCTGTTCGTCGGGGTGATTCTCCTCGGCACCGCCGATCCTGCCCGGCCGGTGGCCCAGGGGACGCTGTTCGCGCTGGTCGCCCTGGCCTGGGTGTCGTGGCGGCGGGCGGCCGGGCTGGCGGAGGCCCGACTCGCCGCGGGCGGATCTCCGGCCGGAGCCGACACGACGCGGCTGCGCGCCCGGCGCCTGCGCAATGCCGCCGCGATGGTCGGGGTCGCGGTCGTGGTCAGTGCGTTCGCGACCCCGGCGCTCGCGCCGCAGTCCTATCGCTTGGTGCTGCGGGACGTGGTCGAGCCGCCGGTCGATCTGCGCGAGTACCCGAGCCCGCTCGCGAGTTTCCGCCGTTACGTCAAAGACCTCGAGGAGTCCACTCTCTTCACCGTGACCGGTCTGCCCGACGGCGCCCGGATCCGCCTCGCCACGTTGGACGCCTTCACGGGCACGGTCATGGACGTCGCGGGCGGCTCGCCCGGCGCGGCCGGCGCCTCGGGGTCGTTCGGCCGGATGGGGACCACGATCGAGGCCCAAGCCGACGGAGGGCCGGCAGGAGACCCCGCCGAGGTGACCATCGAGGTAGGGGAGTACCGCGGAGTCTGGATCCCAACCCTCGGCTCGCCCACGTCCATCACGTTCTCGGGCGAGCGCGCCGACGCCTTGGCTGAGGAGCTGTACCTCAACCCCGAGACCGGGACGGCCGTCACCGTAGCGGCAGCGGGCCCACTCCAGGAGGGCGACGTCGTGACGGTCAGGGCCGACCTACCCATCGAGCCGAGCGAGGACGATCTCGCCAGAATGCGGTTCGCCGAGATCGCCCTGCCGGCGAGCGAACGAGCTCCCCGGTCGGCGGCTGATGTGGCCCAGCAGTACGCGGTGAGTTCGGACGGACCCACGGACGCGGGACGGGCGACCGCGCTCGCCGCGGGCCTGGCGAAGGACGGCGTGTTCAGCGACGGGCTCGAGGACCAGTCCCCGTCGCGCGCCGGGCACGGCGCCGAACGCATCGACACGCTTCTCACCGGGCGCCGGATGGTCGGCAACGACGAGCAGTTCGCCGTCGCGATGGCGCTGATGGCGCAGTCGCTGGGGATGCCCGCGCGCGCCGTCATGGGCTTCTACCCCGACCCTGAGGTGGCGGAGCCCGACGCCGAGGGGCGGCTGGCGATCACCGGCACTGACGTTCACGCCTGGGTCGAGATCGCCTATCAGGACGGCGACGCCGTGCGCTGGGTCACCTACGACCCGACACCGCCCGAGGACCAGCAGCAGCAGGAGCAGGACCCGCGCAGCGAGAGCGAGCCCGAGCCGCAGGTGCTCCAGGAGCCGCCGCCGCCGGAGGAACCGGCGGAGCCGCCCATCGCGCCCATCCCCGATGCGGCCGACGACGAGGCAACTGACGACGAGGGCATCCCCTGGGCGCAGATCCTCGGCACCATCGCGATGGTCACCCTGCCGCTGCTCGTCCTGCTCAGCCCGTTCGTGCTCATCGTCGCGGCGAAGGCGCGACGGCGCGCGCGTCGGCGGGCGGCCGAGGCAACCGTCGATCGGCTGAGTGGTGGCTGGCGCGAGGTGCTGGACGCCGCCGTCGACCTCGGGACACCGGTGACGGCGAGTGCCACCCGTCGCGAGACGGCGCGCGATCTCGCCGCGCACTACCCGACGTCGGCACCGCTCGCCGTCGCTGACAGGGCAGACGCGGCGGTGTTCGGTCCCGGCGCACCGACCGAAGCCGAGGCCGAGGCCTTCTGGCACGAGGTCGAGACACTGCTCGCCGAGATGGCGGCGACGCACGGTCGCTGGCGCAGGTTGCGCGGCAGGGTTTCGCTCCGCTCGTTCGGCCGAGAGCGCACGACCCGTCGACAACGGGGCGATGTCGGAGCGACCCGGCGGCGCACGGGGACGGACTCGGAGCCGTCAGCGTGATCTCGAGAAGGGGAGAACGGCGATGACCGTAACGGATCCCGTGGGCACCTGTTCCGCCTGCGGAACGGCCCTGGCACCTGGGGCGCCCTTCTGCGGCACGTGCGGGGCGGCTGTCCCGGCGACCGTACGGGCGGCGGTCGTGGCTGCCGCCCGCACCGCCGCGGAGAGTGCCCCGGCACGGGTGGTCGCTGCGGGGGCGCCTGTCCCGGCCGCGCCCGGCCGGCGAGTGGCGGCGTTCTTCGTGGACCAGATGCTCGTCATCTCCGTGATGATCGCCACGTACGTGATCATCGGGGCCGGGACGGGTACGGCCGGCGCCCCGGGCCCCAGCCCGGCGGATGTCGCGGTCTTCACGGGACTGCTCACCGTCCCGATCGCGGCCTCCGCTCTGGTCGGTCTCGCGCAGCTCGTCGCGGAGGGCCGCTCCGGCGCGACGGTCGGGAACGTCGCGCTGGGGATCCGCACGGTCCGAGTGACGACCACTCGGCCACCTGGCTTCGGCCGGGCCGTCCTCCGGCGGTTCGTCGAGAGCCTGGGCAGCGTCGTCGTCTTCGGGCAGTACATCGTCGTGGCGTCGTCTGCCTGGGACCGCGGCCGGAACCGGCAGGGGTGGCAGGACAAGGCGGCGGGCACAACGATGGTCACGGCCGCGTCTTTGGGGCGGAAGCGCGCAGGTGCCGCGGGTCCGGCGTCGGCCGCGCCGGAGTCGACCACGCGGCCCGAAGGAAGCGGAGACGCCAGTCGCGCGGGTCGGGGGAACGGCGAGGCGCCACCGCGGACCACCTCGCGCCTGGACGCCTCGCCGACCGCCGCCGAGTCTCCGCGTGTTCTCGACCAGGCACTCGCAGGGGTCGCGGCTCCGCGCCCCACCCAGTTGATCAGTGACGTCCCCGGGTTCGCCCCCGCAGAGGCGGACGGCGACGCCCGGACGGGCGAGTCGACGCCGGTATACGTCACGGCACCGGTGGCGCTGCCGGAGCCTGGCCCCACCCCCGAGATCCACGCGGACGATGCGCTCGACCGCACCCGGATTGCGGCGCCGAAGCCCCTGCACGTGACCGCCTACCGACTGGCGTTCGACACCGGGGAGTCGCTCGTGGTCAGTGGTGCCGGGCTCATCGGCCGGAACCCCGCGCCCGGCCAGGGTGAGGTCGCCGATCACCTCATCCCCATCACGGATCCCGACCGCTCGGTCTCCAAGACCCACGTGGCCTTCGGCATCGGGCCGGACGGGTTCTGGGTCATCGACCGGGGCTCCACCAACGGAACAGCCGTCACCGCCGACGGCACCCGGAGCGAGGCCGAGCCCGGCGCCCGGGTGGCCGTGCCGGAGGGAGGCACGGTGGAGTTCGGGGACCGGTCCTTCACGGTGTCCCGAGCGTGACCGAGAGCGGGTTCTCCCACGTGAGCGAACGCGATGCGGCGCCGACGTTCCGTGCCTCCTGGGGCGCGTCGTCGGCCGCGGGGTCGGTGCGCACTCTCAACGAGGATGCCTACCTGGCGCGCTTCCCGGTGTTCGTCGTCGCCGACGGCATGGGCGGTCATGAAGCCGGGGAACTGGCGAGTGCCGAGGCGGTCGCCGCGCTCGGCAGGTTGGCGGGTAGGACGGATGTCACCGCACGAACGGTCCAGGAATGCCTCGAGGAGGCTCAGGATCGGGTCCGCGCCATCCCCACCAGCCCGGGTCGCGACGCGGGCACGACGGTCAGCGGGGTGGTGGCCGTGAACGAGAGCGGCGTGCCCTACTGGCTCGTTGTCAACGTGGGCGACTCGCGCACCTACCGACTGGCCGACGGCGTCCTCGAGCAGGTGAGCGTCGATCACTCCGAGGTCCAGGAGATGGTGGACGCCGGGATGCTGACGGTCGCAGAGGCCGCCCGACACCCCCGTCGGCATGTGGTGACCCAGGCGCTCGGCGCGGGGGATGGCTTCGATCCCGACTTCTGGCTCCTGCCAGTCGAGGAGAACGACCGCATGCTGCTGTGCACCGACGGACTCACCGGTGAACTGGGCGACGATGCGATCGCGGCGATCCTTCTCGCCCAGCCGGCACCCAAGGCCGCGGCCGATCTGCTCGTCGAGGCCGCCCTCGTGGCGGGTGGCCGGGACAACGTCACCGTGGTGGTCGTCGATGCACACGACGTCGCCCGAACGGCAGACGAGGAGAGCACATCGCCCCGTGGTGGCCGCTCACAGGACAACTACCCCGACGTCGACGACGAGGACACCGTTCCCCGGGCCAGGCACCGGGAGCAGGGAGAACACTGACGTGACGGCCACCTACACCCGCGGCGAGTGGTTCGCCGTGGTCGACGGCGCGACTGTGGCGCTCCTCGACCCAACGGTTGGGCCGGACGTGGTCGACGCCGTGTGGGCCGTCGTGACCGACGGCGGCGGCGTCCCCGAGGTCATCCGGGTGCTGACCCGCGCCCACGGTGGCGACTTCGCCGCGATTCCGGCCTTTGCCGTCGTTTCTCCGCAGCGTGATGGCGCGCTGCTGGCGGTTCGCGGTCCCGCTCGCGTGCATGTGCGGACGGCCGCAGGAGAGGTGGACGCCTCCGGGCTCGATGTCACCACATGGAGCGAGCGGTGGGTCGCCGAACCACGCGCGGCTGAAGTCCTCGCCTCGGCAGACGAATTGGTGCCGCGCCTTCCGCTCCTGTCCGGCGTGGTGATGGCGTCGCGGGTGGCCGTCCGCCTGGACGAGCGCGCCACCGGGCCGGCGGAGCCACCGATGCGAGGCGTGGAGCGAGTGCCCGGCCCGGCGACTCCTCTCGGTGCGACGGAGGTCGACGGGCCGGTCGCCGTCGAGGACGTGTCCGTCTCCGGTGTCCCGTTGACGTCCGGCGGTGTGCCGGTCGTCGTCGCGGAGGAGTCAATCACGGAGCCGGAGCCAGCTGTGGCGCCCCCACTCCAGCCGGCTCTGACGAGCCCGGTCGAGGCTCCCGCGGTTCCCGGGGAGTCCGGGACGACCGAGGCGCCCGGTGACGCCGGCGATCGGCCGGACCCGCACGACGGGCGACTCGAGGAGACGCGCGCCGAGGTGCCGGATGACGGCTACGACCACTTGTGGGGCCAGACGGTCCTGCGCTCGGTGGAAGAGGCCGCCCGCCGCGGCGGCCCGGACGACGATCACGAGGACGGTGCGCCTGGACCCGACAGGCCGACACATGTCTCCCCGATGCCGGCGACCGGGCGCGTGATCGCGGAGGTGCCGGGTGCGGAGGTGTTCACCGACGACCACGACGGCCAGACGATCTTCCGCCCGCGCCCCGCGGTCCCCCGCCCTGAAGCGGCACCACCGGTGGCCGCCCCGTCGCCGAGCGGTGCGCCGAGCGTGCTTGCCCGCGTCTGCGACCAGGGCCACCCCAACCCGCCGCAGGCCGGAGAGTGCCGGATATGCGGGCGCATGCTTGCCGGGGACGCCGTCCGGGTTCCGCGGCCCGCACTGGGCCGGGCGCGACTCTCCTCGGGCGAGGTGCTCATGCTCGACGCTCCGGCCATCCTCGGTCGGGCGCCGAAGACCGGTCGGGTCGCCGGCCCCGACGTGCCTCGCGCGGTGACGGTGCCGAGCCCCACCCGTGAGGTGTCCGGCACCCACCTGGCGATCCGGCTCGAGGAGTGGCACGTGCTGGTCGCCGATCTCGGCTCCAGCAACGGCACGATCTTGCGTCGCCCGGGCCAGCCGCCCCAGCGGTTGCACCCCAGGGAGCCCGCGCTCGTCTTCTCCGGAGACGTCGTCGACCTCGGCGACGGCGCGACCGTCACCTTCGAGGACGTGCCGTGACAAGTCGCCGCGCGCCGTCGGCCCCACCGGCCATCCCCGGCTACACGCATGTCCGCTATCTCGGCGGAGGCGGCTTCTCGGACGTCTTCCTCTACGAGCAGCAGTGGCCTCGGCGCCGCGTCGCGGTGAAGGTGCTGCTCGCGGACCTTCTGAGGGCGGAGGCGCGGCACGCCTTCGACGCCGAAGCCGACCTGATGGCTCAGGTGTCCAGCCACCCGTCGATCGTGACCATCTACGGTGCGGGCGTCGCAGCGGACGGCCGGCCGTTCCTCGTCATGGAGTACTGCCCGCCGCCGAGCCTGAACCAGCGGTACCGCAAGGAGCCCTTCAGCGTCGCGGATGCGTTGCGCATCGGCATCGAGGTGGCGGGCGCCGTCGAGACGGCCCACCGCAACGGCATCCTGCACCGCGACATCAAGCCTGCGAACATCCTCGTGACCGAGTACGGCACGCCTGCGCTCACGGATTTCGGCATCTCGGCGACGATGGAGGGCGCGGGCGGACACGCCGACGGGATGTCCATCCCGTGGTCACCGCCCGAGTCGTTCACGGACCCGCCGACCAGCGGAGTCGGAACCGACGTCTGGGCCCTGGCGGCCACGGTGTACACGCTGCTGGCCGGGCGGTCGCCCTTCGAGCTCCCCGGGGGTGCGAACGGGGGACAGGACCTCATCGACCGCATCGAAAGGGCGCCGCTACCGCCGATCGGCCGACCCGACGCGCCGGCCTCGTTGGAGCGCATCCTTGCCACCGCCATGGCCAAGGCGCCCGCCTCTCGCTACTCCTCGGCTCTGGCGCTCGCGCGGGAGTTCCAGCAGGTCCAGGCCGAACTGGGCCTCAGCGTGACCCGAGCCGCGGTGCTCGACGGCGCGGGGCTCGACGGCGCGGCCGCAGCGCACGAAACGCTGGCGAGCCCCGGCCAGGGTGTCGGAGGTGAGCCCCCGGACGACGACGCCGAGCACGCCCCGGGCACCCGAATCCGCCGCGTCCGGACGATCGATCCGGCGCCGTCGCCGTCGCGGGCGCCTCGCGGGTTCGTGGCGCCCCCGCCGGGCGGAACCGACTCGGGTATCGACCTGGCGGGCGCTGCGGAACCACCGCCGTCGTCGGACACCGTGCTCCGCGCGGCGCCTGCCTCGTCCGGAGTGCTGTCTCCGGGCCGTCCCGACGCGGACCGATGGGGCGACGGCGTGCCGGGAGCCTCCGGCCTGGGTGTCGGTCCCGGTGGCACGGGGGCCCTCACCGCCTCCGGCACCTCGACGGCCCCGGTCGGGACCGCCGCAGCCGGTGGGACCGGGACGGTCCACTCCGCCGAGGGTGACGACGCGCCCCCGCCCGGCTCACGCCGTCGCGCCATCCTTGGCGGGCTCGTGGCGGCGGCCCTCTTGGTCGTCGCTGCCCTGGCGGGTGCCTTCTTGCTGGGCGGGAACGCGCCGTCGACCGACAACCCGACGGCGCGAGCGGAGACGGCCGAGCCGATGGACCCGATAGGGGCGGGGGCGGTGCCGATGCCGATCGGGCTGACGGGCGAGGTCCTCACCGACGTCGTGGTCTTCACGTGGGAGAACCCCGATCCCCAGGACGGTGACGTGTTCGTCTACCGGGTGCTCGACGAGATCGAGAACGGGGCGTGGCGTCAGAGCACAGAGGCGACGGCGACCGTGCCCGTCGACGACGACGGCGAGACCTGCCTCGAGGTCAAGATCGTCCGCAGCGACCACCGCGACGGTGACTCGGCGAAGGCCTGCGCGCCGTGACGCATACGCGCGAGGTGAATGCAGCGGGTCCGGTGCCGGGGATCGCACGGTCGGACACGCTCGCAGTCGAGTTCTGCGGGGAGTGGTACCGCCTCGAGCCGGGAGCGACGTTCGACGTGGGCCGCGACGCGGACCTCTGCGTCGACGACAACCCCTACCTACACCGGCGGTTCCTGCGCCTCGCCTCTGACGGTGACCTGTGGTGGCTCACCAACGTGGGCACCCGCCTGTCGGCGACGGTCTGCGACACCTCGGGGGGCGTGCAGTCCTGGCTTCCCCCCGGCGCGCGGCTGCCGATCGTGTTCCCGCTCACCGCGGTGATCTTCACCGCCGGCCCGACGACCTACGAGTTCCACGTGCAGATCGAGAACCCGTCGTACCACCCGGCGACTCCACCCGAGACACCGGTCGGCGCCACGACGGTGGGCGCGCTGTCCTGGACCCTGGCCCAGAGGCAGCTGATCGTCGCGCTGGCCGAGCCGCTGCTGCGTCGTGAGGGATCGGGCCTCTCCGAGATCCCGTCGTCGGCCGAGGCGGCGCGCCGGCTGGGGTGGGCGCTCACGCGGTTCAACCGCAAGTTGGACAACGTGTGCGACAAGTTGGACCGCATCGGCGTGTCCGGGCTGCGCGGTGGCCCCGGGGCGCATGCCACGAACCGGCGCGCGCGGCTGGTGGAGTACGCCGTGTCCTCACGCCTCGTCACCCCGGCGGACCTCCCGCTGCTCGACGTGGAATCGAACCCCGACGATGCCTAGGCCGCCCGAAGGGGCCGCTCTCCGGAGGCGACCGTGCGAATCAAGCTGACCCTCCTGCGTGCGGAGGGCCGGACCACGAACCTCGCCGTCACGGCGGACGCGACGGCGACCGTGGGCGACGTCGCGATCTCGCTGTTCGCAGGCGATCCCGCCCACAAAGGTGCACCCGTGCCGGAGCGATTGACGCTGCGGGTGAGCGAGTACGGCGCGACCGGGGCCGGTCGGACGCTCGACCCGGCGAGTGACCTGCTGACCGGCGGCCTGCGGTCGGGAAGCACGGTCGCTCTCGTTCAGTCGAGCCGCGAGCACGCGGCGGCCGGGCGGGGAGCAGGCCCGGCGGCGGCGATCCTGCGCGTGCTCTCGGGTCCGGACACCGGCCGGGAGTTCCCGCTGCCCGACGGCGTCAGCACGCTCGGCCGGGACCGCGACATGGACGTGCGGTTGACCGACCCGCTGGTGTCCAAGCGGCACGCCAGGATCACCGTGGGGGACGTCGTCGAGATCGTCGACCTGAACTCGGCGAACGGGTTGGTGATCGGCGGTGCTCGGGTCGCGAAGGCCGTGCTGACCGCCCTCGACGAGGTCGTGCTGGGTGACTCGACTGTCACGGTGGTGTCCCTGCGCCGGGCTGGCGGCGCGCCGTCGAGCCCGGTCATCGAGTTCAACCGCTCTCCGCGCGTCGTGCGTCGGGTGCATGTTCGTGAGATCCCCGCGCCGAACCCGCCCGAACTGCCGAACGCCGGGCGCCTGCCGATCGTTGCGATGCTCGCGCCGCTCGTCATGGGCGTGGTGCTCTGGTTCCTGACGAAACAACTGATGAGCCTTGTCTTCGTCGCGTTGTCGCCGCTCCTGATGGTCGGGAGCTGGTTCGACCAGCGGTCCCAGGCCAAGAAGGCCTTCGCGGCCCAGAAGCAGCAGTTCGAGGCGGCGACGGCGGCGCTCGAGGAGACGATCGCAAAGGCGCAGGCGGTCGAGCGCGCGATCCGGCTGTCCGCCCATCCGTCGGTCGCGGACGCCGTCTCCGCGATCGAGCGGCTCGGACCTCTGCTGTGGACCGTGCGACCCGAGCACCGTGAGTTCCTGACCATCCGGCTCGGACTGGGCACCGCGCCGGCCGGGACGACCATCCGCCTTCCTGGAACGAACAACACCAAGCCGGAGTACTGGGCGCGTCTCGAGGGACTCGAACGAGCAGCCGCGACCGTTGATGATGTTCCGGTTGTCGCCGATCTGCGGCAAGCTGGCGCGGTCGGCGTCGCGGGGCCTCTCGAGCACGCGCGGTCGGTGGCCCGGGGACTGGTTCTGCAGCTGGCCGCCACCCACGCCCCGGGCGAGGTGCATCTGGGAGCCATCACCTCGCCGACCTCACGCCGGGCGTGGGAGTGGCTCGAGTGGCTTCCGCACACGAGTCCAACCGGAGGCGACCACCTCGCGGACAACCCGGGGACGGGGGCGCTGCTCCTCGAACGCTTGGAGGACATCGTCGAAGAACGGCGTGCGGCCCGGAGTGACCCCGCGCAGGTCGCCGGCCGGGGTCCCATCGATCTGACCCAGCCAGGCGACAGCGCGCAGAACCCGGTCCTTCCCGCGATCGTCGTCGTGGTCGAAGATGACGCCCCGCTACCGCGCGCGCGGCTCCTCCGCCTGGCCGAACGCGGTCCCGATGCCGGGGTCTACCTGCTGTGGGTCGCGCCGGACGTCCCGCAGCTTCCCGCGGCTTGCCGCGCGTTCCTGGTCGTCGATCCCGGTGGGGCGACGACGGGGGAGGTGCGCACCGGCGACCTGAGGCACCCGATCACCGTCGAGACGCTCGGCGACGCAGACGCGATGCGGCTTGCTCGCGGGCTCGCCGCGGTCGTGGATGCGGGCGCGGCCGCCGAGGACGACTCCGACCTCCCGCGCTCCGTCTCGTACTCCGCGCTGGCGGGCACGACGCTGCTCGACGAGCCGGGCGCCGTCGTCGAGCGCTGGCGGGAGACCGGGTCTATCGCCGTTCGAGACGGATCGTCGGCTGCGCGGCGCAAGAGCGACGCGACCCTGCACGCGCTGGTGGGCCACGCGGGGTCGCAGCCGCTGACCCTCGACCTCCGGCTGCACGGGCCGCACGCGCTGGTGGGCGGTACGACAGGCTCGGGAAAGAGCGAGTTCCTCCAGTCCTGGGTGTTGGGCATGGCGACGGCGCACAGCCCGGATCGCGTGACCTTCCTGTTCGTCGACTACAAGGGCGGTTCGGCGTTCGCGGACTGCGTCGACCTCCCACACACCGTCGGGCTCGTCACTGATCTCTCGCCGCACCTCGTGCGGCGGGCGCTCACGTCCCTGAGAGCGGAGATCCGCCATCGCGAACACCTGCTCAACCGGAAGAAGGCCAAAGACCTCGTCTCGCTGGAGCGCACGGGAGACCCGGATGCGCCGCCCAGCCTGATCCTCGTGGTCGACGAGTTCGCAGCCCTGGCGCAGGAGATCCCCGAGTTCGTCGACGGCGTGGTCGACGTCGCCGCCAGGGGGCGGTCGCTCGGGTTGCACCTCATCCTCGCGACGCAGCGGCCCGCTGGCGTGATCAAGGACAACCTGCGCGCGAATACGAACCTCCGGGTGGCCCTACGACTCGCGGACGAGGACGACTCGACCGACATCCTCGGCGTGCCGCTCGCCGCCGGCTTCGACCCCTCGATCCCGGGTCGCGGTGCGGTGAAGACCGGACCCGGTCGGATCGTGCAGTTCCAGACCGGCTACGCCGGGGGGTGGACCACATCGGAGCCCGAGCCCGTTCGGGTCGACATCGCCGAGATGGCGTTCGGCGCCGCGGTGGAGTGGGAGGTGCCGCGACCGGTGGCGCTGATCGACCGGGACCCGGGGCCGACAGACATCTCGCGCATGGTGCGCACGATCCGGCG
>JARKOU010000156.1 GCA_029975645.1 Actinomycetales bacterium | reverse complement strand
GTGGGTGGGGCGCGGGGTCGCCGCCACGACCCCACCACCTCGCGCCCAAACGACTACCTCGGGGGCGCACCCACCGGCCGCCGGCTCAGCCTCGGCGCACCCACCGGCCGCCGGCTCAGCCTCGCCGCCGACGTCGCCCGGCTCTTCGACGCCTACGCGCGCCAGCGCCCGGAGATGCTGCGGCGATGGGCCGAGGGCGACCTCCACCTGGCCGACGGCACGCCGCTGGAGGAGCACGAGCAGTGGCAGCCGCGCCTCTGGCAGATCCTGCTCGCACGGCTCGGCGCCTCCCCGGTCGACCTCCACGACGAAGTGCGCGACGCCGTCCGCACCTACCCCGAACGCCTCACCGCGCCCGATCGGATCAGCATCTTCGGCGCCAGCCGCCTCACGCGTGCCGACGTCGGCCTCCTCGCCGCCTTCGCCGAGCACCGGGACGTGCATCTCTGGCTGCACCATGCCTCGCCGGCGTTGTGGGATGCCGTCGCAGCGAGCCCGCCCGCCCACCGCCGCGCCGACGACGCAACGCCCCTGGTCAACCCCCTCCTGCGCAGCCTGTCCCGCGACATCCGCGAGTTCCAGCACGTGCTCCGCGACGCCGCACCCGGCCACGCGAGCGAGCACCACGTCGCCACCGGCACACGCCCCGCCCCGGCCGCCGCTCCCCCATCCACGCTGCTCGCCCGCCTGCGGTCGGACCTCGCGACGGACCGCGTCTCGCCCCCGCGCCCCCTCGACCCCGCCGACCGCAGCGTCCAGGTCCACGCCTGCCACGGCCGCACCCGCCAGGTGGAGGTGCTGCGCGACGTCGTCGTCGGCCTCCTCGCGGACGATCCCACCCTGGAACCGCGCGACATCCTCGTCATGTGCCCCGACGTCGAGGCGTTCGCTCCCCTGCTTGCCGCCGCGTTCACGGGGACCGGCACCCCGGACGAGGGCGACGCCGCCGCAACCCACCCCGCCGCGCGCCTGCGGGTCCGGGTCGCCGACCGCGCGCTGCACCAGGCGAACCCGCTGATCGCCGTCCTGGACCGCCTGCTCGACCTCGGCACCGCCCGCTGCACGGCCGGCGAGATCCTCGACCTCGCCGGGCACCCCGCCGTCGCCCGCCGCTTCGGCTTCGACGACGACGCCGGGGAGCGCCTGCGCGAGTGGGTGGACGCAGCGGGCGTGCGCTGGGGCCTGGACGCGGCGCACCGCAAGGACTGGGACCTCGGGCAGGTTCCCGACGGCACCTGGCGCCTGGGCCTCGACCGCCTGCTCCTCGGCGCTGCGGTGGAGCCCGCACCCGGCGACGGCGTCACCACGTTCGGCGACCTCCTCCCGCTGGACGACGTCGACTCCACGGACATCGACCTGGCCGGCCGCTTTGCTGAGTTCCTCGACCGATTCGGCGCCGCTCACCGCGACCTCGGCGGCACGCACGCCGCCGCCACCTGGGCCGGCATCCTCGAGCAGGCGACGCTGCGCCTTGCCGCCCCCGCACCCGGCGAGGCGTGGCAGGAGATCCAACTGCGCGAGGTGCTCGAGGAGGCGCTCGCGCACCCCGCGCAAGACACCGCCGCGCCTCGCGACGGTGGCGCTACCAGCACCGCCCACGACGCCGGCCCCCACCTCACGCTCGCCGAGTTGCGTCCCGTGCTACGCGGCGCGCTGGCCGGGCGGCCCACCCGGGCCGGGTTCCGCACCGGCGCCCTCACCGTCTGCACGCTGGTCCCGATGCGGTCGGTGCCGCATCGCGTGATCGTGCTGCTCGGACTGGACGACGGCGCCTTCCCGCGCCAGAGCCTGCGCGACGGCGACGACCTCCTCATCCGGGACCCGTGGGCGGGCGACTACGACCCCCGAAGCGAGGACCGCCAGCTCCTCCTCGACGCGATCTGCGCCGCCGAGGAGAACCTCGTGATCACCTACACCGGCCACGACGAGCGCACCGGCGCGCCGGTCCCACCCGCCGTCCCGCTGGGCGAGGTGCTCGACGCGGTGGACCGCGCCGTCGTCGTCCCCGGCTCCGGCGCGGGTGCCGTGACCAGCACCGCTGCCGCCCGACGCGGCCGCGACGCCATCATCACGCACCACCCGCTCCAGCCGTTCGACGCGCGGGCGTTCGTTCCCGGCGCCCAGTCCCCCGGCCGGCCGTCACCAACCGCACCTGGCCCCGCGGCGCGTCCCATGCTGTCGGGCATCGCCGACGCCGCCCGACCGTTCAGCTTCGACCCCCTCGCCTACCGAGGCGCGCTCGCGGCGCAGGGCGAGCGCCGCGACCCGCCGCCGTTGCTCGCCGGCCCGCTGCCCGCCTTGCCCCTCGAGGACGTGGCGCTGGACGACGTCGTCGCCCTCCTCACCCACCCCGCCAAGGCGTTCCTCCGTCAGCGCCTCCTGATCTCCCTCACCGAACGCGACGAGGACCCCGACGACGCGCTCCCCCTCGAACTCGACGCCCTCGAGACCTGGGGCGTCGGCGAGCGCCTCCTGCGGCACCGGCTCGCCGGATTGCCGGCGGCCTCGGCCCGGAGCCTCGAGCGGTCCCGCGGCACCCTCCCGCCCGGCCCGCTCGGGGACTGCGTGCTCGACGGCGTCGCCGCGCAGGTGGACGCCCTGGTCACCGCCGCTGCGCCGCATCTCACCGGGCCGCACCTCACCGGCGAACCCGAGGCGTACGACGTGGACGTGGATCTCGGCGACGGCACCCGCCTTACTGGGACCGTCGGCGGGGTGCGCGGGACGTGCATCCTGCGGGTCGAGTACTCCAAGCTCGGCCCGAAGCACCGACTCTCGGCCTGGATCCGACTGCTGGCCCTCACCGCCGCGCACCCGGGCACGCAGTGGCAGGCCGTGACGCTGGGCAGGAACGCATCCCGCAAGAAGAACGCCCCGCCGTGCGCGCGGAGCACGCTCCGGCCGGTGTCACCGGAGAAGGCGCTCGCCCTGCTGCGGCACCTCGTCGCGCTCTACCGCAACGGCCTCCGGTCCCCGCTGCCGGTCGCGTGCTCGACGTCAGAGGCCTACGCGCGGGCGCGGTCCCTGGGACGCGTTTCGAGCGCGCGGATCGTCGCGGCGAGGGCGTGGAGTGACGGGTTGTTCCCGGAGCGGGCCGATCCCGCGCACGTCATGATGCTCGGCACCGCGGCACCCTTCGAGGTCCACCTCGTCGAGCGCGCCAAGCCCGGCGACCCGTTCCGGGGCTGGCCACCCGATGAGGAAGGGGACCGTTTCGGCGTCCTCGCCCGGGTGCTCTGGGACCCCGTCCTCACCTACGAGACGAGCGAGGAGCTGTGAGCGCGTCGTCGGCCTTCGATCTCGAAGGCCCGCTCCCCACCGGCACCTCCCTCCTGGAGGCGAGCGCCGGCACGGGCAAGACGTACGCGATCGCGCGACTGGTCTCGCGCTACCTCGCGGAGGGCGTGGCGACCATCGACCGCCTCCTCGTGGTCTCCTTCAGCGAGGCGAGTTCGCGCGAACTGCGCGACCGCGTCCGCGAGCGCCTGGTCGCGGACCGGGACGCGGCGTCGGGCGGGTCGCCGGACTCTGCGTCAGGCGCGACGGCCGGCGCGACGTCCACCTCCGAGCCGGATCGCCTCGCCCACGACCGGCTGGACAGAGCGCTCGCCGACTTCGACGGCGCCATGGTGACCACCATCCACGCGGCCTGCCAGGCGCTGCTGCGCGAACTGGGCACGGCCGCGGACCACGAGCGCGACGCCGTCGTGCTCCCGGACCCGTCCGACCTGGTCGAGGAGGTGGTGGCGGACCTCTATGTCGGGCGTTGGGGGCACGCCGGCCCGGACTCGGCTGACGAGTCGCTCGCCGCGCCCGCCGACACCGCGCCGGCAGCCCTCCCCATCAAGAAGTTCCGCGACCTGGCCCGGGTGGCCGCCCTGGACCCGGCGACGCCGCTGGTCCCGGACCTGGCGGAGGTCGACGGCGAGGCTCGCCTCTCGGTGGAGGTGGCCGCCGAGGCGCGCGCCGAGGTCGCGCGGCGCCTGCGCGCGGGCCGACTCCTCACCTACGACGACATGATCCTTCGCCTCGACGCCGCGCTCGCCGACCCCGCCACAGCCGACGTCGCCCTCGCCCACCTGCGGCGACGCTTCGCCGTGGTGCTCGTGGACGAGTTCCAGGACACCGACCCGGTCCAGTGGCGGATCCTGCGCACGGCGTTCCACGGCCACGCGACGCTCGTTCTGGTCGGCGACCCGAAGCAGGCGATCTACGGCTTCCGCGGCGCCGACGTGCACGCCTACCTCGACGCCCGCCGCGATGCGACCGCCACCGCCACCCTCCCCGAGAACCACCGCAGCGACCCCGGCGTGCTCGAGGGCCTGGCCGCGCTGTTCGGCGGCGCCGCGCTCGGCGACCCGCAGATCCGGGTGGTCCCCGTCCGCGCCGCGCTCGCCGGCCGCAGGCTCGACGACGGCGCGCCCGTCCGGCTGTGCGTGCTGCAACGTGACGGTCGTTCCGTTAACACATACGGCATCCCCGTCGAGGAGGCGCGAGCCGCGATCCGGGAGGATGTCGCCCGCAAGGTGACCGGACTCCTGGGCGGCGTTGCCCTGCTCGCAGAGCCGGACCATGAGCCGCGCGCGGTCAGCCCGGGCGACATCGCCGTCATCGTCCGGACCAACGCCGAGGCTGAGGCGATCCGCGAGCGCCTGCGCGCGGCGGGGGTGCCGGCCGTCGTGTCCGGACGAGCCAGCGTCTTCCTCACGCCCGCGGCCGAGGCGTGGCAGCACCTCCTCGAGGCGCTCGAACAGCCGCACCGCACCGGGCGGGTGCGACGCCTCGCCGTGGGGCCGCTCGTCGGGCTCACCGCGGACGCGCTCGAGTCCCACCTCGACCACCTGGCGCTCCAGGTACGGGCGTGGCTGCGCGTGCTGGAGGAGCGCGGCGTCGCGGCACTCGCCGAGCGCGTCCACACGGACCTGCGACTCCCGGAACGCCTCCTCGCACAGCCCGGGGGCGAGCGGCTGCTCACGGACCTGCGCCACATCGCGGAAGTGCTGCACGAGGAGGCCATGCGGTCGGGGCTCGGCCTCACGGCGCTCGCGTCCTGGCTCCACCGCCGCCGCGAGGAGGAGAACGACCAGACGGTCGAGCGCAGCCGTCGTCTCGAGACGGACGCCGCCGCGGTCCAGGTGCTCACCTCGCACACGAGCAAGGGCCTGGAGTTCCCCGTGGTGCTCGCTCCCCAGCTGTGGGACCACTGGGGTCCCAAGGCAGACCATCCCCGCTTCCACGACCGGAGCGGGCGCCGGGTGCGCGACGTCGGCGGACCGCACGGGCCGGACCACGCCGGGCACGTGAGCGCCAACTGGGAGGACGACGCGAACGAGGAACTCCGCCTGGCATACGTGACCCTCACCCGAGCAGCCGCCCAGGTGATCACCTGGTGGGCGCCGACGCGTAACTCCGGTTCGGCGCCACTCACCCGGCTCCTCCTCCACGACGGCCCGGGCACGCTCGCCCCCCTCTCGGTCAAGATCCCGAACGACGACACCGCCTTGGCTCGCTTCCAGGCCCGGGCGGCAGCGAGCGGAGGAGCGCTGGACGTGCAGGTGGTGCCGGTCGACGGGCCGTCAGTGGGCGTGTGGACCCCGCCGGCACCCTCGGCGCCGGACCTGCGACTCGCCGTCCTCACGCGCGGCCTGGACCTGCAGTGGCGGCGCACGTCCTACAGCGCCCTCACCGCTGCCGCGCACGGGGCGACGCGAGGCGCCGGACCGGCGTTCGGCAGCGATCCCGACGTCGCGCAGAAGGACGACGAAGCGGAAACCGCGGCCCCGGTGGACGCGGCGGCCGGGTCGGCTGGGTCGGCCGGTGCGGGGGCGGCGGGCCCGACCGCGCCACTGGCCGACGACGCCGACGCGCACCTCCTCGGGATCCCCTCGCCCTGGCATGCCCTCCCGGGTGGGACAGGGTTCGGCACGCTCGTGCACCGGATCCTGGAGCGCTACGCGCCGGGCGACGACGGCGGGGGCGGGAGTGGGAGCGACGACGGCGCGGGCGCCGGCCCGGATCGCGACGCCGACCTCGCCGCCCTGGTCCGAATCCACGCGCGCTCCCCCGGCCTCGACGTCGGCGCGCTGACCGAGGCGCTGCGCACCGCCGTGAGCACGCCCCTCGGGCCGCTCGCGGGCGGCCGCTCGTGGTCGCAGGTCCCGGCGCGCGACCGGCTCGCGGAACTCGAGTTCGAGATTCCCCTCGCGGGCGGGGACTCCCCCGGCCTCCTCTCAGTGGCTGCCGGATCCGCGAGTCCCGGATCGACCCGGGCCGCGTCCGGCGCCGGCTCCGCGACCCTCGCCGGACTCGCCGACCTCTGGCGCGCGCACGTGCCCGTCGGCCCGCTTGCCGGGTACGCCGACGCCCTCGACGTCCTCACCGCCGAGGGCCCCGCCGCCCGGCTCCGCGGGTACCTCACCGGCTCGATCGACGCCGTCGTCCGCATGCGGAGTTCGCGCGACGGCGCCGGCCCGGCCAACGGCGCCGGGTCCGATGACACCAACAAGAACGACGACGAGCGCTACGTCGTCGTCGACCACAAGACCAACCGGCTCGCGGCGCCGGACGAACCGCTGACCGCCTGGCACTACCGCGCCACTGCGCTCGACCGCGCGATGATCGACGCCCACTACCCGCTCCAGGCCCTCCTCTACTCGGTCGCGCTGCACCGATACCTTCGCTGGCGCCGGCGCGGCTACGACCCTGAGCGGCACCTCGGCGGCGTGCTCTACCTGTTCCTGCGGGGGATGTGCGGGCCGGCCGTGCTCGACGTCGCGGGCGCGGCGCCCGGGGTCTTCGCGTGGCGCCCGCCCGCGGCGCTCGTGGTGGCTACGTCGGACCTGCTCGCCGGGGGTTCGCGATGACGACGACGCCATCCACCCCCGGCAAGCGCCCGGCCGACCCACCCACCGCGGGCCCCGCCGATCCGGTCGCCCCCCGCCGGAGCACGCCTGACCCCATCACTGCCGGCCCGATCACTGCCGGCCCGATCACCACCGGCCCGATCGCCACCGACCCGATCACGACCGGCCCGTTCGCGGCCCGCCCCTACGCCGCGGACCTAGCCCTCGGCGCGAGCGGACTGCTCCGGGATTTCAACGCCGCCGGCGTCCTGGTCCCGGCGGACGTCCACGTCGCCTCGCGGCTCGGGACCCTGCTCGGCGAGCCCGACGAGCGGGTGCTCCTCGCCGTCGCCCTCACCGTCCGCGCCACGCGCACCGGGTCCGTGGTCCTGGACCTCGCGCAGGCCGCGGCCCTGACCACGGCGAACCCCGACGACGCCGACGGCGGCCCGGAGGTCGCCGCCACCCTTCCGTGGCCCGAGCCCGACGCGTGGGTCGCCGCGTGCGCCGCGAGCCCGCTGACCAGCGGCAACACCCCGCCGCTGCGCCTGCGCGGCTCGCGCCTGTGGCTCGCGCGGTACGACGCCCAGGAGCACGTGGTCGCCTCGGAACTGCGCTCCCGGACCGCCGAACGGCCCGCTGACCTGGACCTCGCGGTCCTGCGCGCGGGGCTCGACCGACTCTTCCCCAAGGCGGCCGACGCCGACCAGCGCACCGCCGCCGCGGTGTGCGCCCTGGCCCGTGTCTCGGTGCTCGCGGGCGGGCCCGGCACGGGCAAGACCACCACGGTCTCGAAGGTGCTCGCCCTGCTCAAGGAGCAGCACCCGGGGTGGCGCGTCGCTCTCGCGGCGCCGACGGGTAAGGCAGCCGCCCGCCTGGAGGAGGCGGTCGCTCGCTCGACCGACGCGTTCTCCGCCGCCGACCGCGCGCGCCTCGGCCGCCTCGAGGGCTCGACGCTGCACCGCCTGCTGGGCTGGAAACCGGGCTCGCGCTCGCGGTTCCGCCACGACCGCACCGACCGTCTCCCGTACGAGGTCGTGGTGGTGGACGAGGCGTCGATGGTGCCGCTGACGCTGATGGCGCGCCTGCTCGAGGCACTCCGGCCCACCGCGCGCCTGGTGCTCGTGGGCGACCCCGACCAACTCGCGTCCGTCGAGGCCGGCGCTGTGCTCGGCGACCTGGTCCCGCCCGAGGCGGTCGGGGCTCGGACGGCCGGGATGGTCGCCGACCTCGACGCCGTGGCGCCCGGGCACGGCTCGATCGCCGTCGACGCGACGCCGGCCACCCGCGTGCGCGAGGGCATCGCGCGGCTGACGGTCAACCACCGCTTCGACGCCTCGACGGCGATCGGCGCCCTGGCCGACGCCGTCCGCGCCGGGCGAGAGGCAGCCGCCGTCGACCTCCTGCGCTCGGGCGAGGCCGGCGTCGAGTTCGTCGAGGTGCCCGACGACGCCGCTCCCGACGCCGGCGCGCTCGCCGAGGTGCGGGCCGACGTCGTCTCCTGGGGTGGCGCTCTGCGGACGGCCGCGCTGGCGGGCGACCACAAGGCGGCGCTGGCGGCGCTCGACCGGCACCGTCTCCTCTGTGCGCACAGGCGCGGGCCACGGGGTGTGCAGCACTGGGAGGACCTGGCGCTGGCGTGGCTCGCGGCGTCGGACCCGGATGCGGGCACCACCCGCGCCGACGGCCGCTACCCCGGCGAGCCGCTGCTCGTGACGACCAACGACTACGAGGTGGGCCTCTTCAACGGCGACACGGGCGTCGTCGTCGGCGCGCCGGACGCCGCCGACGGACCGGGCTCCCTCCGAGCCTGGTTCTCGCGCGGGGCGAAGCCGATCGACGTGCCGCTCGTGCGCCTCGGCGCGGTGCGCCCGGTCTACGCGATGACGGTCCACCGCAGCCAAGGCTCGCAGTTCGGCCGGGTGACCGTGGTGCTGCCGACGGCGGACTCGGCCCTGGCCACGCGCGAGACCCTGTACACGGCGATCACGCGCGCGGTGACGCACGTGCGGGTGATCGGCTCGGTCGAGGCGTTCGCCGCCGCCGTCGGCCGCCCGGCTGCCCGGGCCACGGGCCTGCGGGTACGCCTCGACGGCTCCTGGGCGGCGTCGTAGCGACCTGACCCCGGGGTCGAGGACGGCGAACCGGGTAGATCCGTATCGACGGGGTAGATCCATCGTCGAATCCGCGACGGATCTGCCCGGTCGATACGGAAGTACCCGGTTTGGACGGATCGACCCGGCACCCGGTGCGCCCGCGTGGCGAACTCCCCGCCGTCCCGACGGCGCCGCCCTACGCTCGACGGAGGTCCATCGCCGACGCCGTGAGGAGCGTGCCGTGCTCGGTCTGCACCAGGAGTACCTCGTCGAGAACCTCAACGAGGCCGGCTACCCGGACTCCTTCACCCTCACCTGCCCACCGGGCTTCAACTTCGCCTACGACGTCGTCGACCGCCTGGGCACCGAGACCCCGAACCGCCGCGCCCTCGTGTGGTGCAACGACGCGGGCGAGCGGCGCACGCTGACGTTCGGCGAGGTGGCCGCACTCAGCGACCAGGCGGCGTCGTTCTTCCTCTCCCTCGGCATCCGCAAGGGCGACCGGGTGCTGCTCATCCTCAAGCGGCACTACCAGTTCTGGTACGCGATCCTCGGCCTGCACAAGATCGGCGCCGTCGCGGTGCCGGCCACCAACCAGCTGAAGCAGTACGACCTGGTCTTCCGCCTCCAGGAAGCGGGCATCACCGCCGTAGTCTGCACCGCCGACGGCGACATCGCCGCGCAGGTCGAGGCCGCCGAGGAAGAGACCGGAACCCATCTCGAGAAGATGCTGGTCCGCGGCGCGCGCCCGGGCTGGCACGGCTTCGACGAGGGTGTCGCCGAGGCGGCGCCGTTCGTCCGGCCGGCGCCCGCAGACCTCCCGGCGGTCGAGGACCCGATGCTCCTCTACTTCACCTCCGGCACCACGGCGCAGCCGAAGATGGTGGTGCACGACTTCTCCTACCCCATCGCGCACATCGACACGGCCAAGTACTGGCACAAGGTGGACCCCGAGGGACTGCACCTCACGCTCTCGGAGACCGGCTGGGCGAAGTCCGTGTGGGGCAAGTTGTACGGCCAGTGGTTCCTCGAGACGGGGATCTACGTCTACGACTTCGACCGGTTCGACCCCGAGCACCTCCTGCAGCACATCCAGGACGACGGCGTCACGACGTTCTGCGCGGCGCCCACCGTCTACCGGTTCCTGGTCCAGCACGACCTCTCCCGCTACGACCTCTCCCGCCTCCAGCACTGCACGATCGCCGGCGAGGCGATGAACCCCGTGGTCTACGAGACCTTCCGGGAGAAGACCGGACTGGAGCTCAAGGAGGGGTACGGGCAGACCGAGACCACGCTCACGGTGGTCACCAACTACTGGCAGGCCACGAAGGCCGGGTCGATGGGGACGCCGTCGGCGAACTACGACGTGGTCCTCCTCACCGAGGACGGCCATGAGGCCGGGCCGGGCGACCGGGGCGAGATCTGCATCCGGACCCCCGAGGGCCGACGGCCGATCGGCCTGTTCGCGGGCTACTACCTCGACACCGAGGCGACCGCCGCGCGGTGGCACGACGGCTACTACCACACCGGTGACTTGGCCCAGAAGGACGAGGACGGGTACTTCTGGTATGTCGGCCGGACGGACGACATGATCAAGACCTCGGGCTACCGGGTGGGCCCGTTCGAGGTGGAGAGCGTGGTCATGCAGCACCCGGCCGTGGTCGAGTGCGCGATCACGGGCGCGCCGGACGAGGTCCGCGGCACGGTGGTGAAGGCGACGATCGTGCTGGGCGCGGGGTACGAGCCGAGCGATGCGCTGCGCCGGGAGATCCAGGCCTTCGTCAAGGAGCGGACGGCGCCGTACAAGTACCCGCGCGTGGTCGAGTTCGTCGATGCGATGCCCAAGACGATCTCCGGCAAGATCCGGCGGGTGGAGATCCGGGAGTCGACGGCGTAGGGGGCGGGTCCCGCTCCGGCGTGGCGTCGAATCAGAGTGCGCGGACGCCGTCGGCGATCAACAGCGCACCGATCACGGCCAGGACCACGGCGAGGATGATCGCGTTGTAGCGGGTGAGCCAGGCGTTGGCCGCGGCCAGGGCGGGCTCCGCACGCTGCCCGAGGAGGCCGCTCACGATGCTCGGTGCCGCCACGGCCAGGCTCCCGACCAGCACGAACACGGTCAGGGCCACGAACTGCTGGGCGGGGACCGCCGTCGTCTCCGCGATGACCGCCGCGCCCGAGATGGTGAGGATGAGGTTCTTCGGGTTCACCGAACCGAGGAGGAAGGCGATCGTGAACGCCCGGCGGGGGGTGATGGTGTCGAGGCCGGCCATCCACGTCGGGACGGCGGGCTCCTCCCCTGGCCGAGGCCGACCCAGCCACTTCCGCACGGCGAGGACCACCAGCGCGACGCCGAGCAGGATCTTGAGGTGAGGCGCCCACCGGAAGCCGCCGCCGGCGGCGCCGGAGACGTCGGCGAGGAGGAGCACCACCGCGCCCACCGAGAAGATCCCGAGCAGCCAACCCGAGACGAACGCGCGTGAGAGCGCGAGCGGCCGCCTGGTCACGAGCACCAGGGCGATCACCACGACCGGCGACGTCGCCAGCATGAGGGCGACGGCGACCGGCAGCACCTCGACGATGGCGCTCAGCACGCGGAGCCTCCGCGATCGGACGCCCCGCGACGCACGGCCGCGCTGCTCCGATCGATGCCGCGTCGGCCTGCGCCGCCGACCGGCGCATGCACGACGTGCCCTTCGCTCATGAGCGGACCCTACCCGCGGAGGTAATGCGCCGACCTTCGCCCGTTGGTCACACCTATCCTCGGCGGATGGACCTGCTGAGCGCGTTCCAGGTGGTGGCGGGCCTGATCCTGCTGGTCGCCGGAGGCGAGGGCCTGGTCCGTGGAGCGTCCGGGTTGGCACTCCGGTTCGGCCTCTCGCCGCTCGTGGTGGGGCTCACGGTGGTCGCGTTCGCGACGTCGGCTCCGGAACTCGCCGTCTCGCTCGACGCGGTGCTGGCCGGCGAGCCGGACCTCGCCGTCGGGAACGTCATCGGCAGCAACATCGCGAACATCCTGCTGGTGCTGGGCGTGTCCGCCCTGGTCGCACCGCTCGTGGTGACGGCGCAAGTGGTGCGGATCGACCTGCCGTTCATGGTGGTGCTGACGATCGCCCTGTACCTGCTGGCGCGCGACGGCTCCATCGCGGGCGCCGACGGGCCGGCGCTCCTCTTGGCGCTCCTCGGGTACCTGGTGCTCGCCGTCGTCCTCGGGCGGCGATCGGCGCGGGCCTCGGGTTCCCAGGCCGAGGCACCGACCGCCGGCCTGCCGCACGAGGCGCTCGACGGAGTCTCGAGCGCACCAGCCGCTCCCGAACCGGAGGGCACGAGCCGGCAGGACCGTGGGTGGCGGTTGCTCGTGGACGTCGTGCTCGTGGCCGCGGGCGTCGGGCTGCTGGTGGTCGGGGCCGGGCAACTCGTCGACGGCGCCACCCGGATCGCGGAGGCGCTCGGGGTGAGCGGCCTGGTCATCGGCCTCACCGTGGTGGCGGTCGGGACGTCGATGCCGGAACTCGCGACGTCGATCGTGGCGGTTCGCCGCAACCAGCGAGACCTCGCCCTGGGCAACGTGGTCGGCAGCAACATCTTCAATATTGGGCTGGTTCTGGGACTCCCCGCGACCGTCACCGCCGGCACCGGCGGGATCCCCGTCCCGGCCACGGCCCTCGCGCTCGAACTCCCGGTCGCGATCGCCGCCGCGGTCGCCCTGCTCCCCGTGGCGCTCTCGCGGCGCGGCATGCCGCGATGGAAGGGCGGCGCGTTCGTGGTGCTCTACGCCACGTACCTGACCGTCGTGGTGCTGACCTCGACCGAGCACGCGGCGCTGAGCACGGTCACCCGGGTGGCCATGACGATCGTGGTGCCGCTCATCGCGCTGGCGCTGGTGGCCCCGGTGGTGGTGGACGTCCACCGGGACTGGCAAGACCGCCGCGGGGTGCGCAACGTGACCGGGTGACCATCGCTTCGGACCCTGGGCCGTCCATCATGATGCGGGTGTGCTGATGTTATGATGCGTGCCATGCGGACGACGGTGAACATCGACGATCGCCTGCTCGCCGAGGCGAAGTTGATCGCAGCCCGCGAGCACCGCACGATCGGTTCGGTCCTGGAGGATGCGTTGCGGACGCTCATCGAGGACAAGGCGTCGCCACGAGCGCCCCGCGCAGACTTCGCTCTGCACACCTTCGAGCCAGAGAGGCCCGAACTCCTGCCCGGCGTGGACCTGGAGGACAAGGAGTTGATCGCCGAACTCCTCGGGGAGGACGACGTCCATGCTCCTGCTTGACGTCAACGTCTGCCTCTACGCGTACCGTCCCGGTCAGTCCGAAACCGCCCGTCTCGTAAGTGAGTGGTTGGCGCCTCGGCTCCTCGGCCACGAGCGAGTCGCGGTCAGCGAGCCCGTCCTTGCCTCGGTCGTTCGAATCGCCACCCATCCCCGGATCTTCCGGACGCCGTCGACGCCGAGCGACGTCCTGCGATTCGCCGAGTCACTACTCGCCGCGCCCGCGGTCCAACTCGTCCGCCCGGGGCCCGACCACTGGCCGCTCTTCGTCGACCTCGTGGCCCGCCATCGCCTCCGCGGGAACGACATCCCCGACGCGGTCCTCGCCGCCCACGGTCTCGAACTCGGGGCGAGCCTCGTCACACTGGACCGCGGCTTCTCCCGGTTCGCGCCGCTTCGCGTGGTCAGCCCCATCCCATCAGCGCAAGGCTGATGGGATCATCCCGGTACGAATGGGACGTACACCACGACGATGGGAAACCGCGGCCGCCTCGTCGTCCCGCTCGAGCTCCGCACCCACGCGCGCCTCGCCGAGGGAACCCCGGTGGTGCTGGTCGAGACGGCTCAGGGAATCCTTCTCATGACCCGCGAACAGGTCCGTGACCACCTGCGCCGTCAACTCGCCGGGACGGATCTCGTCGCCGACCTCCTCGCCGACCGCCGTCGCACCGCGGGTTCCGAGGACGCGGCGTGACCGACGTCGTCGACTCCTCGGCTCTTCTCGCCTTCCTCCAGGGCGAGCGAGGGGCTCCGGCCGTCGAGGAGATCCTCCTGCGTGGCTGCGACTGCTCCACGGTCAACTGATCGGAAGTGGCGCAGAAGATCCGTGCTGCGGGCGGTGACTGGCCGCTCGCGTCGGCCCTGCTGTCCAGTTATGGCGTGCGGCTCCGCGACGCAACCGCCGACGACGCCGAGAAGGCGGCCGCGTTGTGGCGCCGGGGATCCGGCCTGTCGCGCGCCGATCGTTTGTGCCTCGCGCTCGGTGCCCGGCTGGACGCCACGGTCTGGACCGCCGACACCGCCTGGGGCGAGCACGACGGCGTCAGGCAGGTGCGCTGACGCAACCCGCTCCGGGGCCGGACCGTCCCCTGGGACCCCTCGCCCGGACCGAACGGCTCGGGCCGGCGCGCGACCGCTCGGATGTGGATCGGCGCCCCGAACGTCCGCGCGGCGGGCGTGCGCCCCGCCAAAGCCGTCCGCCCCCAGCGAGCCAGGCCCGAGCGACCGGGTACATCCGACGCGGCTTGCACGACGGATCTACCCGGTCACCAGGCCGTCGACTCAGAGCGCGCGGACGCCGTCGATCATCAGGAGCGGACCTATCACCGCCAGGGACCGCGCACTCACCGATGCCGGCAGTCATGGAGGCGCTGGCGATCGCGCTCTACCTGATGACCCGCGACGGCGCGCTTGCCTGGGGGCCCGGACTCAACTCACGATGCCGTGCCGCATATTCCACTTCTGCGCACCGGTGTAGGCGTCCGCCATGCCCCAGATCCAGAAGGCGAGTAGCCCGGGGATTCCGATGATCAAGAATGTCATGAACCAGCTGAACACGTATCCGATAAGGATCCCCACACCTTTACCGACGTCTCCATTCATCATGCTGCCGACGCCAGGGATGAAGAACGAGACGAGCAGCGCAAGACCCGGGCTCTTCGCCGCCACGGCGTACGGCGGTTGCACGGGTTGACCGTAGGTCGGGGGCGGGTACGGCGGCTGGGCCATCGGGGGCTGCTGGTAAGGACTCGCCTGTCCGTAGGGCTGGATCTGGCCGTAGTGGCCCGCATTGGGATAGGCGTTCGGCGGCGGGTAAGCACCGGAGCCGGAGGGCGGCGCCTGCCCGACGTACGGGCCAGGGTCGCTCTGCGTCGGCTCTTCGGGATTGGGCAGCGTCACGTAACGGACTCCTCGTTCACGAATTCATTCGGAACCAGGCTATCGGGTCCGGTGCGGGACCTCGGTGTGCGTCGAGTCGCTCGACCCGCTGCTGCGACTACAGAAGGCGGCGCGTTGTGGCGCCGGGGATAGCGCAGTCACCAGGTGAGCGTGCGAAGCCCCGGCAGGAGCAGCAGGGCGCGGTCGGCGGTGACGAGCACGACGTTCTCGATCAACGCCTGGGCCGCGAGGAGTCGGTCGAAAGGGTCCCGGTGGTCCCAGGTCATGGTGCCGGCAAGCACGGCGTGGGCCGAGGTGACCGGCAACTCGTCGGCGTCCAGTTCCCGAAGCCGCTCGGACCAGGCGGCCACGAGGGGGCGCGCGGCGTCCAACTTCCCGAGCCGCACCTTGGTGGCTACCTCCAATGCGGAAGCGGCCGAGACAAGGATCTCGTTCCTGCGGTCGGCCAAGGTGTCGCGCACGCTGGGCGCGACGCGCTCAGGCTCGCCTAGCAGCCACAGGAAGACATGGGTGTCGAGAAGGAACCTCACTCCCAGGCCGCCAACTCGGCGTCGGGTAATGGCTCGAAGAAGGAGTCAGGGACGCGCAACTCCATGACTCCGAACTCTCGCGCGGGCGGTTCCTCGATCGGGGCCAGGTGCGCCACGGGTTTGCCTGCCCGCGCGATGACCACGTCCTCGCCCTGCTCCACCCGCGCGAGCAGTTCCGAGAGGCGGGTCTTGGCCTCTTGGACGTTGACCACGATCGACATGCAACCAGACTAACCGGCCCAGACCAGGTTGACCAGGTAGGTCTCCGCAGGTCCGAATGCGCTCAGCCTTCCCGGACGCCGTCGCCGTAGGCCAGGACGCGGGCGTCCACCGTGAGCAGCGTGAGCCCTTCGTGGCGTGCCTGGGCGATCAGCAGTCGGTCGAAGGGGTCCTGGTGCAGCGGAGGGAGGTCCCTGACCGCCAGGACGTGCTCGCCGTACACCGGCACCTCATCGATTCCGCTCGCCCTGGCGTTGGCCCGCAGCGTCGCGACGTCGACCTGAAAGTCCGGTCTCCCCAGCCCGAGTTTGATCGCGATCTCCCATAGGCTCACGACGCTGAAGCACACCTGCGCAGCCGGGTTCTCCAGCACCGAGCGCGCACGGGCGGGAAGTCGCGGGGAATCCACGGCGGCCCAGAGCAGCAGGTGCGTGTCGAGGAGGTAGCCGGTCATTCAGCGACCCCGAACAACGCGTCGATCTCGGGCGACCCCATGTCATCGAAATCGTCGGGAATCCGGACCTCCGCCAGCACCGAGGGCGGGAGGAACCCGACGCGCCCGCCGGTCCTGTCGCCCAGCGGGATTACCCGCGCCACCGGACGACCGTTGTTCGTGATGATGAACTCCTCTTTGACGAGGCGGGACAGGTGGGTTTTCGCCTCGTGCATGCTGACGGTCTTCACCGACCCTCCCAACACCTTAGTTCACCTTAGTCTACCCTCAGGGAAATGCCGATTGGACGACGGCGCCCGGCCGGCCGCCGTCGTCGCCCCGGGAGGAGGGAAGCGCAGGTGGACATCGAGCGGCTGCGAGCGGAGATGGAGCGCCGGTTCGCAGCGATGGACCCGCGACCTTGGCCGCCGCCGCGCGATCCGATGACCTCCCCAAGGGAGGAGGAGTACTCCCGGGTGACCGACCCGGCCAAGTACCGGATCGTGCATCAGCGCGCGACGGCGTGGGCGCAGGCGTCGGTGGATCTGATCGGTGCGGTGCATGAGGAGCTCGCGGTGCCGGTAGGCGACGAGACGTCGCGCGGGTGGCGGGTGCCGATCGCCTCCGCGCACCGACTCAGCTCGCCGCGGCCGGGAACGCTGCCGCTCTACCTGCTGACGACGGCGGCGCCACAGCCGGCCGGGATGCTCTCGGCCCTGCTCGTGGCGGTGGGGCGGCCGGGGTTCGAGGTGGAGTTCATCCCGGACTGCGGCTGCGACGCCTGCGACTCCGGCAGCGACGACCTCCTCGAGCAGGTCGACCGAATCTTCACCGCCGTCGTCACCGGCGAACTCCGCGCCGCCAAGGGCTGCGACCGAAGACATGAATGGAGCTCTCTTGAGACACCCGGCGGTTCGAGCAGCAGCACGCAGATGGTCGACGGCGGACGCGGCCGCCAGCCGTGGACCGAGCGGTGGGAGGGCGCTTCCTGGCTGTGAGGACGTGGCCCTCAGCGAGCGAGCCAGGCAGGAGGGGATCATCCCCCAGGCGCGAGCGTCGTCGTCGGCTATGACGTCGCACGGAGTCGGTGATCGAGGGTGCGATGCGGAGCGGGCCGCACGCCTCGCCCGGGAGCGTGACGTGAGGGCGTATGCGAGGGAGACCATCGAGGAATCCCGGGATCTCCTCGACCGCCTCGCGCAGTAGATCCCAGGCGCGACGTGACGGCCTACCTCTCCCTCGACGACCTCCTGGTGATCGCCGAGATGCTCGGCGTGCCAGCCGTTCGGGACATCGGCCTGCTCGACGCCGCAGCCCACCGCCCGCGGGCCGCCGCCCTTGGCGATGACGCCTACCCCGATCTGGACACCAAGGCCGCCGCGCTCTTGGAGTCTCTGGTCCGCAACCACGCCCTCGTCGACGGCAACACACGGCTCGGCTGGACCGCCGTCGTCGTCTTCTACCGACTCAACGGATACCGCGTCATCGCACCCGAGGACGATGCGTACGACCTCGTGATCGCTGTGGCCTCGGGCGAGGCGGGACTGGACGTGATCGGCCCTGCGCTCGCCCGCTGGCGCAGGCCGGCCTGAGGGTGACCCGACGCGGAAGCACCGTGGAACCCCTACTCCGCGAGGAACGCCAGCACGTCGCGGTGGAACTGCTTCCCGTGGGCCGCGTGGCCCATCCCCTCGTACAGCGCGAGGCGCGCGCCCGGGATGCCCTCGGCGGTCTCGCGGAAGAGTCCCGCCGAGTAGAACGGGTCCTCCGTCCCGCCCGCAACGAGGGTCGGCACGCGGATCTCGGACAGCCTGTCCCGGAACGCCAGCGCGTCCTCCGCCTGCACGGTCACCACCAGATCCGACGCGCCCTTCGGCGCGCCCCGCGACATCAGCCACCCCGCGACCTGGGTGAGCGGCCGCGCGAAGAAGTTCAGTGGACCCGAGCGCGGCAGCATGGTGCGCGCCATGAGCGCGAAGGCCGCCCGCCACCGACCCGCCGCGCCCAGTCGGGCGAACTCGAGCTGAAGCTGCTTCGCGTGGTCGTTCAGGCTGTGGGCGCTGGAGTGCAGAACGAGGCGGCGCACCAAGTCGGGGTGGTCGGCGGCGAAGTGCAGGGCGATCGAGCCGCCGGTGGAGACCCCGATGACGTCGACCGGCGGGGTGAACTCCTGGGTGATCATCGTGGCGTAGTCGTCCGCCATGTCGGCCAGCGTGCAGCCCTCGGGCAGGCCGGGCCGGCGGGTCACGAGGGACACGGTGTACGCCTCGCCGAGGAAGCGATACATGATCCGCGCCATCCTCGGGCTCACCGTGTTCTCCGCGCCGAGCCCGGCGAACACGACGAGCGGGCGCGGCCCGTTCCCGAACCGGGTGTACGGGAGGCCGCCGCGGAAGATGCCACTCGAGGAGTTGCTGCGCGCCTTGGTCAGCACTCATCAAGCGTCTCGACGACGGCGCGTACGGCCAAGTGACCTTGAGCCCAGCCGAGGCATCAGCCCCTCAGCGAACGACGGCGCTCACCGAACCACGCCGTAACGCAGGCGAACGCGATCCTGGCTCACGACGTCGCAGCTCAGCAGTTCCAGCCGCGTGGGCCACTCCCCCGGGGCGAGGGGTGCGGCGTCGAACAGCTTCGGTGTGCCACGCCCGCCGACCGCCCAGGGGAGGAGTTCGACGTCGATCTCGTCCACCAGGTCCTGCCGGAGCAGGGCACCGCCGAGGCGGCCGCCGCCGGTGCACACGACCGTCTCCACGCCGACGGGGTTGAGCAGCGAGCCGCTGCCCTCGAGGAGAACCTGTGGGTCATGGGTGGCGCGAACCCGGGCGTAGGGGTCGCCGAGGTCGCCCATCATGGCGGTCCAGCGCTCGTCCCCCGCCATGAGGTTCACACCCGGCGCGAGCGTCAACCGCCCATCCATCGACGCGACGTTGCTGACGATCACCCGCGGTCTCATGGCCGGCGCAGCCGCGGCGGATGAGTCGCCAGGTTGGCGGCCAACTGGCCGGCGAACAGGGCGAGCATCAGAACCCCCCGGGCAGCGGAATCGAACTTCCACGCCATGACGATGAATCCGTAGTTGGACGACACGTAGAGAGCCACGTAGGGCACGAGCAGTCGCCAGTCCATCGTCTCCCGGAACGGGATCTCGAGAACCCAGTCGTACAGCGCCTCGATTGCCAAGAACGCCAAGAAGATGAGCAGAAAGACCGAGTACTGACTGGGCGCCGACTCCCGCTGCGCAACCACCAGTGCCCAGATCGCCGGGACCGCCAAGAGGAAATAGAGCCAACCGAACCGCCGGACCAGGTCCAGCCGGCGCTTGCGGAGCACGAAGATCGCGATCAGGAAGACGTTGTTGAGCACACCGAGGAGGAAGAACAGGTCGGCCACACGTCCACCTCCTCCCTGCTTCAGGTCACCTTGTAGAACGCGCCGCCCCGACGTCGACATTCGGCGTCGAGGAGGTCCGAATCGATGCTCTGGCTGATGGTGCGGCTGTTCACCACCACGGTCAGCGGGCCGGCACCCAGAGCGCTGACCTCTCCGAGGTGAGCGGAACAGCGCGGCCGACGACGGCGCGCGGCAATCCCCGATCGACCGCATCGCGGAGCATCTCCCGTCGACACCCCGCCATCCTCCTCCGCCGCATCCCGCCCGGAGGCGGACTGAACACGCGGCAGGCAGCGCCCGCGCTTCCGCACCTCGATCGAGCGCACGGGCTCTCTCAGGCCATCAGCGCAGCCTGTTCGCTCACGCGGGCCCCAACCAACTGCTTCAGCGACGCCAGGGTCTCCGGGTCCGTGGAGTACAGCACCGTCCCCACCATCCCCCGCGTGAGCAGCACCTTGTAGACGTTGCGCACGAGGCGGTCGAAGTCGTCGTCGCTGACTCTCTTGCCGTTGCGGAAGTCCGGGTCCTTGTTGGCGGCACGCACGCTGACCATCCGACCGTCGCGCCACACGAGGTCGGGCCCGAGGATGACGCCGCTCCAGTCGTACTCGAAGCCCTGGGCCGTATAGACGCAGCCGACCTGGTCGAACCCGCCGTCCTCCGTCGACCACAGCGGCGCCGGCGGCGCCTCGCCCAGCCGACGGTCGCTCTTGGAGTTCCACGGCCGCGCCCAGGGACCGATCCTCACGTCGGGCACGAGGGAGCCGTCGGGTCGCGGGTCGCTCCACGGCCAGCAGTACCCGGCTGCGATCCGCGCGCCGTACCGCTCCGCGAGTCGGCCCCGCAGGAACGCCTCCATCTGCTCCGGCGAGTCGGCGACAGTCACGGCGAACTGCGGGTCCCGCACCCACGCCGTCGGCTCTTCCGCGGCGAGGCCGAGGAAGCGGTGCACCCACTGCACGTACTCCTCGCTCCCCCCGCAGCGGAACTGGCTGCCGAGCTCGACCAGGTGCGTGTCGATCCCGAGGTCCGCACAGGCCGCCTTGATCTGCGCCACCGAACCGAGCTCGCCCGGGCGCACTATCTGGTTCTCGTCCAGGAGGAACACGGGCACGCGGGCCGCGGCGATGAGCTCGTTGACCTGGGGCCGGCCGGTGCGGAGCTCGGCCTTCGTGTACCGGTCGACCGACGTCTCCCGGATCCGGTGCGCCTCGTCGAGGATGAGGACGTCGAGGCTGTTCTTCTCGGCCGTCATGAATTGGTTGAAGTACTTGAAGAGGCTTTGGACGCGCCGGTCCCGGTACCCGGCCACGCGCCGGAGCGTCTGGGTGAAGGACCGCGACCCCGTCGCGTGGAGCACCGTGCGCCCCTGCCGTGCTAGCTCGCCCAGCAGCGACAGCGCGATGACGCTCTTCCCGCTCCCCGGTCCGCCGGTGACGATGACGGCCCGTTTGTGGTCAGCCTCACGCGCCGCGCGCACCTCGTGGAGGACGAGGTCGACGGCGAGCGACTGGTCCCCGATCAGGACGAACTGCTTGCGGTCGCGCACCTCCTGGGCCGCCACCTGCAGGAGTTGCGTCGACGGCGCCACCTTGGACTTGACCAACTGGTCCGCGAAGGGCGCGCCGGGGACGGCCGGGGCGAGCCTCTCGCGCAGGAAATCGAGGAACGCGCCACGAGTGGCCGCGGTGAACAGGCGTCCGTGCTTGTCGAGCGGATAGTTGTAGAGGTCGGCAACCTTGTTCGGATGAGTTGCATTATGCAGATAGGCCACGCCCGCCACGGCGTCAGGGCTGTCCTGCAACGAACGGGCGAAATCGATCAGGTACTCGCAGTAGCCGCGGACCTGCTTGACGGGGTGAGGTCGCGGTCCGCCGTGCACGCCCGGAACCTCGACGAGGTCAGGATCCCCCTCCCAGGTGTGAGCCTCGCTCCACTGCTTGAGCTCAACGATCACATACGACGCGTCGCCCGTGCGTGGATGAGCACCGGCCAGGACGACGTCGGCCCGCTGGCTCGTGAGCGGGAGGTGGTACTCGACGAGGACCTCGACCTGACCCAGCCCAGCGTCGATGAGATCAGCGCAGAGGATGGGCAGGCTCCGCTCCCAAGACGCCACCTCAGCCGCGGACGGACTGTGACCCATCTGATAGATCATCTGGCGCAGCATGTGCTCGAGAACGGAACGGCCGGCGTTGAGATCGGTGGCGAGGCTCGCCGCAGAGCGGCGCAGGAGCGTCACGAGGGCTTCCCCCAGGCAGCACGAAGATGTCGTGCGGGTGGGGGCATGTCCGCCTCGGTGCGCGGAAGCCCGTCGGGCCGCTGGCGAGGAACATAGCGCGAGCACTGCGACAGCGCGCGGCGAGCGACGCAGACGCGGGCCATGTTTGTCAGTGGCGGATGGGAGCCTGCTCGTCGTGAGGGACCTGACGGCTCTACGCGACGCGATGCGCGCTTTCACCGACGCCCGAGACTGGGCTCGGTTCCACGACCCGAAGTCCTTGATCCTCGCCCTCGTCGGCGAGGTCGGAGAACTCGCTGAGCTGTTCCAGTGGCTGCCGGCCGAGGACGCGCGGGAGCTCGCCGCTACGGAGCCGCTCCGAACCCGCGTAGGCGAGGAACTCGCGGACGTGCTGCTCTATCTCGTGCGGCTGGCGGACGTCCTGGACGTAGACCTCGGTGCAGCCGCAGCGGCGAAACTGCTCGACGCGGAGGACAGGTTCAGCTCCGCGGAGTACCAGGGACGCGCGCCGACGAAGGGGTGACATTGCTGGCGCGTTCGCGGTTCGGAGTCGTATCGACCGGTAGAGCCGGCTGCGGTGCCGTCAAACGCGCACGACGGCGCCGCTCCTGCCAGGCTGGCGAGCGATCGAATTGAAGGGGGAAACAGCGATGTTCATGCAGTCTCGGTGCGGCGCGTGGCAGGTCGGGAGCGACGAGGCCCAGGGCGCGGTCGAGTTCCGGGTGTTCTACCCCGCGGGGTTCGATCCTCACGTCACCGACCTGCGCGTCGTCGGCGACTTCCAACCGCTGCTGGGCGGAGTCGACTGGGACCCGACCACCGGCCTCGTCCTGACCCCGGAACCGGCCGATCCGCGCGGCACGTTCTGGTCCGCCGTCACGCCCGCCGCCCTCCCGGCCGACTTCTACCAGTACAAGATCCACGTCACCTTCGAGGGCGGCGAGACCCGGTGGGTCACCGACCCCTGCGCCCGCTACAGCGGGCTCGCGGACCAGAACTCGGGCGTCGTCGTCGGCGGCAGCACGCCGGCGCAGAACACGGTCCGCCCGCTACCGGACGGCCGCCGCCCCCTGGTCGACCTCAACGTCTACGAGCTCATGATCGACGACTTCACGGACGAGTACCGGGGCGCCCGGGCGCCGCTGGCCGCCGTCGTCGACCGCCTGGACTACCTCCGGGACCTGGGCTTCAACGCCATCCACTTCATGCCGTGGACGGCCTGGGCCAACCAGGATTTCGACTGGGGGTACGAGCCGCGCGGGTTCTTCGCCGTCGAGTCGCGCTACGCCAACGACCTCGCCCAGCCCGCGGAAAAGCTCTCCTGGCCCAAGCGGCTCATCAGCGCCTGCCACGACCGCGGCATCCACGTGATCATGGACGGCGTCTTCAACCACGTGAGCCGCGACTTCCCCTACACCCAGCTCTACCGCGACCCCGGCGACTGCCCGTTCACCGGGACGTTCGGCGGCGCGTTCCCCGGCCTCCTGGACCTCAACTTCGGGAACGCCTGCACGCAGGACCTGATCGACGACGTCTGCCGCTACTGGACCGACGTCTTCGGCATCGACGGCATCCGCTTCGACAACACCGTCAACTACTACCTCGACACCACGCTCAACGGCCTGCCGGACGTGCTGGCGCACCTCGCCGACCACGTCGCGGCCAAGGGCGAGACCAACTACTCGCTCACCCTCGAGCACATCGACATCTCGGCGGCGCGGGTCACCAACGCCACGGCGGCCACGAGTTACTGGGACAACTCGCTGTACGACGTCGCCCGCGGCGGCCTGGAGTACGCCGACGGCGCCGCGGACCCGCGCCTCCTGAACGCGCTGAACACCCGCATCTGGCTGACCGAGGGCAAGGTCCCGACGCTCTACCTGAGCAACCACGACCACTCCCACGTCACCTGGTGGTCCGGCTCGCGCGCGCCGGCGCAGGGCGCCGTCGGGAACTGGTGGAAGGTCCAACCGTTCCTCATCGCGCTGTTCACGTCGACGGCCGTGCCGCTGGTCCCGAACGGGCAGGAGTTCGGCGAGGAGTACTTCCTCCCCGAGAACGACGACAACACCCGACGGCGCGTCACCCCCCGCCCGCTGCGCTGGGGGCTGCGCCGCGACTACATCGGCCGGACGCTCCTCGCCCTGCACGGGCGCCTGGCCGCGATCCGGCTCGCGCACCCCGCCCTGCGGTCGGGAGACATGTACCCGCGCGAGTGGCCCGCGTGGCAGACGCGGTTCAACGAGCGCGGCGTCGGGTTCGACGCGGAGCGGCAGGTCGCCGTCTTCCACCGCTGGGCGAGGGTGGACGACGGCGCTGGGTGGGAGAACGTCGTCGTCGTCCTCAACTTCTCCGGGCAGGACCAGACCGTGGACGTCCCGCTCTCGTTCCCCGGGCGCTGGCACGACCTCCTGGCCGGCTTTGCCGGCGGCGCGGCGTGGTCGATCGACGCCACGGGGACGACGGCGCCCGTCCCCGTGGGATCGCACTTCGGCCGCGTGCTGCTCGGGGAGCGCTGAGCCTGGCCTCGATTCGGCGCGGGGTAGTCGGCTTGACGCGAGGTAGTCGGTTCAGGGCGACTGTGTCGCGCCGAAGCGACTACCTCGGTTGGGCGCCGGCAACCGCGGCTCCACCCGCGCCTCGCTCCGCGCGCCGTCGGGCGAGGATGGGGACGTGCTGGAGATCCCGGAAGCCGCAGTCGTCGCGGCGCAGGTGTCGGAGGCTGTCGTCGGGAATCGCGTGACGCGCGTGGTGGCGGCGCACTCGCCGCACCGGTTCGCGTTCTTCAGCGGTGACCCCGAGGCGTACGACGGCGCCCTCCGGGGCCGGGAGGTGACGCAGGCCGCCGCGGTCGCCGGATGGGTGGAGATCACCCTCGGTGGGATGAGCCTGCTGGTGAACGACGGGGTGAACCTGCGGTTCCACCCGCCGGCCGCCCGGCGGCCGACCAAGCACCAGCTCCTCCTCGAGTTCGCCGACGGCGCGGCGCTCACCGCGAGCGTGCAGATGTACGGCGGGCTGCTCTGCCACCCCTCCGGCACGTGCGACAACGCGTACTACCTCGTCGCGAGGCAGAGGCCGTCTCCGCTCACGGACGCCTTCGACCTCGACTGGTTCACGGCGCTCCTCGCGCCACCGCAGGTGCGGAAGCTGAGCCTCAAGGCGGCGCTCGCGACCGAGCAGCGCATCCCCGGCTTCGGCAACGGGGTGTTGCAGGACGTCCTCTGGAGGGCCGGCCTCAACCCGCGGCGACGCGTCGCGGACGTGGAGGACCACGACGTCGCGCGCCTCCACGAGACCATCCGGGCGGGGCTCGCCGAGATGGTGGCCCTCGGGGGCCGGGATACCGAGAAGGACCTGTTCGGCCGGCCGGGTGGGTATCGGACCGTGATGTGTGCCCGCCGCCTCGCGGAGCCGTGCCCGGTGTGCGGTTCGGCGAAGGTGAAGGAGACGTACCTCGGCGGGAGCGTCTACTACTGCCCCGGCTGCCAGTCGCTGTGACGCCGCTTCATGGACAACGTCCGACCACCTCGTCGCGAGGTAGGCGGTTCGGCGCGAGGTAGTCGGTTCGGAGCGACTGTCTCGCGCCGAAGCGACTACCTCGGCGCGCGGGACGACGGCGCGGCGTCGGCCGCCTCGGACGGCGCCCCAAGACCGGTCTGACCTCCGGAGATTCTCATCTCACCGAACCCGCACGCGGCCGGGTCCGCCGTCCCTAGACTCCCCGACTGTGGAAGGCGACATCATTCTCATTGGCGAAGAACACCGACGCGCGGCCGGTCTGATCATCGACCGCCTGATCGACGAGATCAGGGCAAGCGGCTCCCGCTACACCATCACGGTGTCGGGCGAGTCCGGCAGCGGAAAGTCGGAGACCGGCCTGGCTCTTGCCGAGGCCCTCAAGGGGCACGGCGTCCAGGCCGTGGTCCTGCACCAGGACGACTACTACGTGCTCCCCCCGAAGTCGAACGACGCCGCGCGTCGCGCGAACTTCGCGTGGGTCGGCATCACCGAGGTCCGCATCGACCTGCTCGGCGAGCACCTCGGCCAGGCGAAGACCGGCGCGGAGTTCCTCACCAAGCCGTTGATCCTCTACAACGAGAACCAGATCACCGAAGAGACGATCTCGCTCGAAGGCGCCGAGGTTGTCATCGCTGAGGGCGTCTACACGGCGCTGTGCGACAACGTGGACCGCCGCGTGTTCATCGCCCGCAACCGGCTCGAGACCATGGAGCACCGGGCCAAGCGTGCGCGCGAGGCGTTCGACCCCTTCATCGAGAAGGTGCTCGAGACGGAGCACGAGATCATCTCGAAGTTCCGCGAGAACGCCGACGTCGTCATCACTCGCGAGTACGACGTGGAGTTCGTGACGGTATGACGGGTACGCCGCTGCCCGGCGAGGCAGAGTACGCCAGTGGTTCCGCGTCCTACCTCGTCGGGCTCCGGCCCCAGGACGCGCTCGCCACGCCCCTGACAACAGTCCTGGACATCCTCCGCGCGCGGTGGGGCGACGCCGTCGACGTCGCGCTCTCGGAGGCCGCCGTCGACCTCGACCGGCCGCTCGCCGACCTGCCCGAGGCGGTGCGCTCACCCCGGGCGGGCGAGCCGGACTCGTCCTGGATCAAGCGATCCAACATGGTGGGCATCAACGTCCGCACCGTGGGCGACTGGGCCGGCGTCGTCAAGTACGCGCTGACCATGCCGGCCGCGCTCGACTCGATCCACCTGCTTCCGATCTGGGAGCCGGGCGTCGTCTCGAGCCTGTACGGGATGGCGGGGTTCAACCTCAACACCGAGTACTTCTCCGACGAGTTGTACGAGATCGCGCCCCACCTGGACTCCACCGAGCGGCAGTTGCGCGCCGTCTCCAACCTGGTCCACGTGATGGGCAAGACGATCGGCCTCGACGTCATCCCGCACACCGACCGGTACTCCGAGCCCGCGCTCGCCAACCCGGACCTGTTCGAGTGGATGCGCGTGGTGGACCGTCGGGTGGTCGACCACTCCGACACGCTGATCGACCACGTCGCGCAGGTGGTCTTCCACTGGGTCCGCGACGTGGGCAGCGCCGTCGCCGACCTGCAGGTGCCCTTCAGCGCCCCCGCGCTCTTCGCGATGGACGAGGGCGCGCGGTTGCGGCTGCTGTTCGGCGAGCGCGGGGACCTGTTCGGCCGGATCGCCCGCCGCAAGGCGCTGCTGCGGCGCCTCAAGGACCTGGGCCTCGAGCCCGTGCCGGCCACGATGGGCGTCCCGTTCCGTGGGGTGCAGGTGGACCCGAACCCCAAGGCCGTGGTGATCGACGACGACGGGCTGGAGTGGTCCGACTACGTCATCGAGGTGCCCGGGCCCTTCTCGCGGGTCTTCTCCCCGCTCGCGCGGTACAAGCTGTACGAGAACCGCGACAACAACGCGAACTGGGAGATCGACTTCGACCGTCCGCGCCACCACGTGTGGGACTACGTATGGCGCAACTACGGCCGCACCCGCCACATCGGCAACTTCGACTTCATGCGCGGCGACATGTCGCACGTGCAGATGCGGCCCGACGGCGTCCCGAACGACGTCGACGAGTTCTACGACATCCTCGGCTCGGTGAAGCTGCACGTCCAACGGACGCAGAACGCGCCCTGGTTCGGGTACTTCGCCGAGACCTTCCTGCCGGCGCGGGACGTGTTCGGGTTCGGCGAGGAGCAGGACCACCTCGAGGCCTCGCTGGCCGACGCCACGCTCGGTGACCTGCAGTCCTGCGTGGTGGGCAGCCCCGACTTCCTCCGCCAGTTCCGCCGCTACCTCGACGACCTCGTCACCCGGCGCTGCGCGCCGTCGTTCACCGTGATGACGGCCGACAAGGACGACCCGCGCTTCGACGAGTTCTACGTCGCGGGCAACGAGGCGCGGATGTTCAGCGCGCTGTTCCTGGTGGACATGCCGTCCTACATCGGGCTCGGGTTCGAGATCCGCGACGTCCACCTCGAGCCCGTGGAGAACGAGCGCTACACGAAGTTGTTCGTGTTCAAGGAGGTCGGCGACTCGAACCTCTACCCCTCCAAGGCCCGCTTCGGCGAGCACTTCATCTGGGGCGAGAACGACGCGCTCTTCGCCACCCTGACCGCGATGCACCAGACGGCCGCACGGATCCTCCCCGAGATCGCGACGAGCGCCACGCGCTGGCTCATCCCGCCGGACGCCACCACGCTGCGCGGAACCGTGGCCTGGACACAGGCCGATCAGCCGCGGTTCGTCTTCGCGGTCAACTACGACCTCGAGAAGGACTCGGGCTACTTCGGGATCCCGGGCCTACCGGACGAGGTCGAACTCCTCGGCGAGTACTCGAGCACCGGGTCCATCGCGGACGACGACCGCCTGCTCGCGCACAACGGGTTCTTCCACCGCCTCGAGAACCTTGCGCCGGGCGAGGCCCGGATCTACCGCGTGGTGGGCTGACGTCCACACCTCTCGCCGAACGGGGGGTTGTGGTGATCATCCGGCC
>JARKOU010000150.1 GCA_029975645.1 Actinomycetales bacterium | reverse complement strand
GGCCGCGGGCGGCCGAGCAGCGACGACGCCGGAGCGCCCCGGGCGCAGCACCGCAGGCTCGTCGGCCCGTGAGCCGGCCCCGTCCGCCTCGACCGACCCGGGCACCGCCGCCGGATCCGTCCGCGCCGTGGGCCGCGGTGTGGCGGGCTCGGCGACCACGGTCGCAGCGGCGTCCCCCAAACCGGACCGACGGGCCGGCTCCGGCTCCGGCCACATCACCGGACCCGCGGCGAGGGAGCCGCGGCCCGACGCCGCGACGTCCTCGACCACGAGCGCGGCCCCGGCCGGCCCCGAGCCCTCGAACCGGGACGGCAGGCGCGGCCTGGCGGACACGCTCGCCCCCGCCGTCGTACCCGTCGCACCTGTCGTGCCCGCGCCGAGCGTCCGGGCGGCCAGCCGGTCGAAGAGGTCGGTCACGCGACACCTCCCCGATCACCGGGGCGGACGTCCGCAGCCAGGCCCTCCGTGGCGAGGCGGAGGTACGCCGCGCGACGCGCCTCGCTCAGGGCGAGGACCTCCGGTTCGGTCCAGCCGTACGCCCGGGCGAGCGTGGCGACGTCGGCCAGGAGCCGGCGCGCCCTCACGTCCACCTCGGCCCACACGAACGCGGGGACGTCGACGTCGCTGACGAAGGCGGTACCGCAGCGCGGGCAGGTGAGGTCGGCGCTGATCTCGGCCAGCGGGTCGACCGCCTCGAGCGCCTCCGCGAGCGCGGCGCGGACGGCGGGGGGAAGCGAGGCGACGCCGGCGGGACGACCGTCCGGGTCCTTGACGTGCTCGACGCACCGGTTCAGCAGGGCGGTCCCGGGCGCGACGGCGGCCGCCAGCAGATCGGCACCCTGCGCACCCAGCGGATCGGCGCCCCGCGCCCTCAGCGGATCGGACGGCACAGGATCCAGCAGGTCGGCGAGCGTGGGCGCGTGCCAGCGCACGTGCCAGCCGGCGACCTCGATGGGCACCGGGCTGGGTCGCGGTCCGGCGTCGAGCGCCAGAAGACCGGCGACGGCGAGCGTCCACTCCACGGTCTCGCCGCACGGCGGGCACCCGGCCACCGCCTCCATCGTGGGCCCGGCCACCGCCTCGCGCAGCCGCAGCAGCGCGGCGTTCGCCTCCCCGAGCGTGAGCCGGCGGGCGCCGTCGTCGTCTGCACCGGCACCGAAGCCCGCCAGCACGCGGGCGCGCTCGACCGGGCCCGGGCCCAGGGCCCGGTCCCACAGGTCGAGGAGGTCGCGTCCCGCAAGGGAGGGCATGGTCTGCTGACGCCCCGGTGCGCGGCCGGTCAGGGCTCGACGAAGGTCGGCTCGGACGGCTCGGCCACGTCGTAGTCGCGCTCCCAGCCCTCGTGCTCGAGCTTCAGGCTCTGGATCGCGACGGCGTTGGCGTTGGCGTCGAGGTCCGGCAGGGCCTGGTACTCGGACACCCAGGCCCGGAACACCTTGTACGCGAGCACCACCTGGCCGGCCTCGTTGTAGACCTCGATGATGAGGTCCTTGCGGAAGTCCTTGAGCGAGACCTCCGCGCCGAGCCCCGAGCCGAAGTTCCACACCTTGTTCGCCCACTTCTCGAACTCGGTGTCGTGCGTGACCCCGCGCTCGAGGGAGATGGGCTCGTACTTGGTGCGGCCGGGCGACTTGCGCGACGTCGAGGGGTCGCCCCCCTCCCGGTGCTCCACCACCTCGGTGGACCGCTTGAGGGCGCCGACCTTGCTGACGCCGGCCACGTAACGCCCGTCCCACTTCACGCGGAACTTGAAGTTCTTGTAGGGGTCGAACCGCTGCGCGTTGACGGTGAACTGTGCCATCGAAGACTCCTCGGACGGGTGTGGGCGGTCAGACCGCGGACTGGCCGGCGATCTGCTGCAGCCGGAGGACCACGAACTCCGCGGGCTTGAGCGGCGCGAAGCCCACGTGGATGTTGACGATGCCGAGGTCGATGTCCGCCTGGGTGGTGGTCTCCTTGTCGCACTTCACGAAGAACGCCTCGCGCGGCGTCGCCCCCTGGAACGCACCCTGGCGGAACAGGGTGGTGAGGAACGTGCCCACGTTGAGCCGGATCTGGCTCCACAGCGGCTCGTCGTTCGGCTCGAACACCACCCACTGCAGCCCGCGGTACAGGCTCTCCTCGAGGAACAGCGCGGTGCGGCGGACGGGGAGGTACTTCCACTCGGAGGCGAGCCGGTCCGACCCCTCCCGGGTGCGCGCACCCCAGACCACGTGCCCGGCCGCGGGCGCCGCGCGCAGGCAGTTGACGCCCAACGGGTTGAGGCGGCCGATCTCCAGGTCAGTGAGCGGGACGTCCAGGTCGGCGACGCCGGAGAGCGTGGCCTCGATGCCGGCGGGCGCCTTCCACACCCCCCGGGTGCCGTCCGTTCGGGCGATGACGCCGGCGATCGCGCCCGAGGGCGCGAAGGTGGCCACCTGCCCGTCCAGCAGCGGATCCGGCTGCTTCACCCGGGGGAAGTACACCGCGGCGTCGCGGCTGGAGGTGAAGGAGGCGGCCTTGGCTGCCGTCTCGGCGTTGCCCACGTTCGTCCACCCGCTCGGGGCGTCCATGACCAGCACGGCGCGGCGGGACTTCGCGTAGGCGATCGCGTCCGTGAGCACCTGGTCGTCGACGTCGCGCGTGCCCAGCTCGCCGGTGCCCTTGTACGGCGGGATCACCAGGAGGTTGACCAGGTCCACCTTCTCCAGCTGGTACAGGCCCAACTTGTTCGCCTGCATGCTCCCGCCGGTGGTGTAGTCGCCCGCGCCGACGGCGGCGCCGTCGTTGCCTCCGCTCGCGGCGCCGCTCGTGGCCGGGAACGGCGACTGGGGCTGCGTGGGTAGCGGCGCCTCGGCCCGCACCAGGGAAGACGACTCGGCCAGCACCCGGTCCACGCGGCGAGAGGACGCGGTGGCGAAGGAGACGTTGCGGAAGATCTCCACCTGGCCGGTGGCGGAGTCCTTGACCGTGAGGTTGAAGAGCGCGGTGTCGGTCTTGTCCTTGACGTCATTGTCGACCGTCGCGCTCAGCTTGGCGCCCCACGCGCCCGGTGAGGCGGCGGCCAGCTTCAGCTGGCTGTTGCCGGCCCCGATCGTCAGCTTCGCGACGTCATTGGCGGCGGTGGCGTGGATGCGGACGATCACCGCCGTGGTCCCGCCCAGCCGGAAGAAGTCCCGCACCGAGTACCCCAGGTGGCTCAGCGCCCAGAGCCCCCCGAACACGCGCTCGTACTCGGCGTAGGACGTGACCGTGACCGGCTTGTCCACCGGTCCCCGCGGCGCCCGTCCCACGAAGGCGGTGACCGACGTCGCGACTCCCGTGATGGTGCGGACCCCGCTGGAGACCTCGTCGATGTAGACGCCCGGATAGTTCAACGTAACTGCCACTGTGCGACCTCCCTGGCGTCCCCACGCGAGTCGATCTCGCGCGTCGGGGTCACCCCCGCAGCCCTCGAGGCACGGCCGCACTCACCGGGCCGCCCCCACGGGCACCGTTGACTGACCTGTTTCTCGACCTCCCGCTGTGGCAGGACGCCGTCGTGCTCCGAACTCACCGCAAGTGCCGCCGGCATCGCCGTACCGCCTTGCGATCATGGCACCGGGGCTACCACATTCCTAGGGGTTCGGGAGAACGTCTCGAATTGGTGCGATTTCCTGCGCCGCCCGCCGGAACGGCCTTGAGCGGCCGGTCTCGGGCCGTGCGCGCCACGCGCCGTAGGACCTCAATCCCCTGACATGACTCGCGGGGGCGGCCTAGGTTCTGGTCATGACCGGAACGAGTCACGCCGAGCGCGAGCACGCCGCCCGGGCTGCCTTCGAGCACCTCGGGCCCAACCCCAGCAACTTCACCCGCCTGCAGGTGTCGTGCGGGCGGAGTCACCACCTGGCTGCCGTGTACGACACCGACATCGGCACGATCTACCGCTCCACCACCCACAAGGGTGCGCACGGCAAGCGCGACCGCTTCGACGGGACGCACGACCACGGTCATCACGCCCACCTGGGCACGGACTGGTACGACATCCTCAACCCCGACCCCGGCCACCACGTGGACGACGCCATGCCGGCCGGCTGCGAGTGCGGGCCCTACACGCTCTCGCGCGACCTGCTGATCAAGCACATCGCCGACGGCGAGCGGCACATCGTCCTCGAATGACCCGCGAGCCCGCCTGAGCCCTTCCGAACCGTCCCGCCCCCTTCCGCGCCCGCGGGAGGGGGCGACTCATGCCTGCGGGACCCCGCGCGGGCAGGGGCCGCTCAGGCCTCGGGTGCCGGGCGTCGTCGTCGGACCGGAAGGTGGGGCCGTGGGACGTCCACCGCGGCGACGGGCCCGTTCCACTCCCGAACCACCGTCCAGGCGACGGCGGCCAGCGGAACGGCGAGGAGCGCACCCACGATCCCCCCGACGATCGTGCCGGCGGTCAGGGCGAGCAGGATCGCGAGCGGGTGCAGCCGCACCGCGCGGCCGAGCACCACGGGCGCGAGCAGGTCACCCTCCAGCTGGTTCACGGCGATGACCACCGCGACCACGATCAACGCGGTCACCGGGCCGTTGGCCACGAGTGCGACCAGGGCGGCCAGCGTGCCCGCCACGGTGGCACCGACGAGCGGGACGAACGCGCCGAGGAACACGATCGTGGCAAGCGGCAGGGCGAGCGGCACTCCAAGGATCGCGAGGGCGATGCCGATCACCACGGCGTCCACGAGGGCGACCACGGCGGTGCCGCGGACGTATCCGCCGAGCACCTCGACCGCCCGGTCCCCGATCCGGTGCGCCCGGTCCTGCTCGCGGGCCGGGAACGGCCGGACGAGGAAGTCCCAGATCAGCGCCCCGTCCTTGAGCAGGAAGAAGAGCACCACGAGGCCCAGGAAGATTCCGGCGATCACCTCGACCGCGATCGTCGCGCCGGCGAGCGCGCCGCTGCTGACCGTCTCGCTCGCCAGGAAGTCGAGCACGGCCTGGCGCGCCTGCTCGATCCGTTCCGGAGTCAGCCCGAACCGCCCGGCGTCGAGATAGGCCTGGAGCTCCTCGAGCCCGCGGCCGGCCGCGGCC
>JARKOU010000144.1 GCA_029975645.1 Actinomycetales bacterium | reverse complement strand
GTACGCGGCATCGACCAGGCGGTAGAGGCCCTCGGCGGCGTCGGTGGACACGGGCAGCAGCCCGATGTCATCGACCACGACGAGCTCGGCGCGCAGGATCCTGGTGATGGCCTTGCTGACGCTGTCATCGGCCCGGTGACGACGCAGCAGGGCGCCGAGGTCTTCCAGGGTGAACCACGCCACGCGTAGACCGCGTTCGACGGCGTGCTGGCCCAGGGCCTCGAGCAGGAACGTCTTCCCCGTGCCCGAGGGGCCGCAGACGACGAGGTTCTCGGCGCGGTGGACCCATTCCAGGGTGCGTAGGGCCTGCTGGGTCGGGGCCGGGATGGAGGACGCCGCTTGGTCCCACGCCTGGAACGTCTTGCCGGTCGGGAACGCCGCCGCGGCTCGGCGGGTGGCCAGGGCGGAACGGTCCCGCCCGGCGACTTCCTCACCGAGCAGGACGCGCAGTACCTCGAGGGGGTCCCAGCGTTGGGCCTTCGCGGTCGCGACGACGTCGGGGGCATGCGCGCGGATGTGCGGCAGGCGCAGCCGGCGCAGCAGCGCTTCGACGTCCCCGGGCAGCGGCGGTGGGGCCGGGACCCCGACCGCCGGCACCGCGGCGGGCGGTGTGCTGGGCCGGCTCACCGGGCCGCCCCCGCCATCGCAGCCTCGCCGGCGGGCCGGGCGGTCCCGAACGCCGCCCACGCGCCGGTGCCCTGGGTCAGGGACCCGGCCTCACCGGCCTGGTGGGTGCGGGCGTCCTGCCCGTCGGGGCGGGCGCCGGCGTGGTGGTCCAGGATCGAGGGCAGGTCGGCCTCGGCGAAGCGGGCGTGGACGGCGGCGTGCCCCAGCGCCCAGTTCACCTCGCCCGCGCCGAAGAGCTTGGCCAGGTCCACCGCGGCGGCCATCTTCACCCGGATCTTCGTCGTCCCAGCGGCGGCGGCCTCGGTCAACCACAACCGTGCGCCCTCGCCCAGGGCGAGGAACTCCGCTTCGGCGGTGGTCGTCGCCGTCGGGGTGCGCCCCAGAGCCCCGGCCGGCGCGGGCGGGAAGTGCGCGTCCTCGATCCTCGGACTGCCCGGCGTGGCCCGGGCGTGGCGGGCGACCTCCACCGGCCCGCCCGGGCCGACGTGCACGATCACGACCCGCTCACCGTCCCCGACCCCGTGCGAGCGCACCCACACGGCCTGCCCCAGCAGGGTGTGCGGCACCGAGTACTGCCCGCCCTCGAAGGTGACCATCGGCGTCTTGAGGGGAACCTGACGGGTCAGCCCGAACGCCACCGTGTGCGCAACCGCCGGCACGGGGTGCAACCGGGCCCGCTCCTGGGTGAGCATCTCCACCGGGGCCCGGCGAGTGGTCCGGTGCACCCGGGAGTTCACGGACTCACAAAACGCCGTGCACGCCGCCTCCAACTCGGCGAACGTTGCGTACTCGGCCAGGAGGTTCGCCTCGGTCGGGACGAGGTCGGCCTTGGCGATCTTCACCGTGGACTCCGACCCGCCCTTCGTAGCGGGGTCCGCCGGCACGCACGTGGTGACCGTGACCCCGTAGTGCCGCGCCCAGGCCACCATGGCCGCATTACGCACCGCGATCCCGGCGACGTGCTCGACCGTGACGGTCTTCTCGTTATCGGTCAGCACGTACGTCGGCGCCCCACCCAGGCGCCGCAGCGTCACGTCCAACGCGGCGAACACGCTCGGGGCGGTCTTGTCCCTAATGGGCAACACGACGCGGAACCTCGACCACGCCAACCACGCGCAGAACAACACCGTCCGCGCCCCGCCGATCACCGGCCCATCGCCGAAGTCGTACTGCAACCACATCCCCGGCTCCGTCACCCACGGCCGGTGCACCCGCGTGTTGCCGAGCCGGTACGCCTTGCGGACCCGGGCGACCGCCCGGCGGGTCGTGCGCTCGGACCCCGCGAACCCCAGGCCCACCAGCTTGGCGTGGACCCGGTCGGCGCGGATCTTCCCGTGCGACCGCTCGACCCACTCCTCGATCTTCGGCAAGAACTCATCCACCAGCCGCGCCCGCACGGCCGGCT
>JARKOU010000143.1 GCA_029975645.1 Actinomycetales bacterium | reverse complement strand
TGAGGGAACGGGCGCGGGCCGTGGCGGGCCTGGCGGGAGGCGCGAGGAACGAGCGCCGGATGGTAGATCGGCGCGCGTTGCCTCACCCCCGCCCCCACGCAACCGAACGGTCACCTCATACTCCCGCCGGCACCGGCTCGGACGCCGCCGCAATCCGTTCCATCGCCACGGTCTCCTGGAACGGCGTGCGCTCGGCGTGCTCGCCCTTCTTGCCGATGTTGAACGACTTCACCGGGCGGTGGTACCCCATGACGCGCGTCCAGACCTCGCACTCGCTGCCGCACGTCGGGCAGGCGGTGTGCTCGCCGGCCAGGTAGCCGTGCTCGGGGCAGATGGAGAAGGTGGGCGTGACGGTGATGTACGGCAGGCGGAAGTTGGTCAGCGCGCGCCGGACCAGCGCCTTGCAGGCCTCGGCGTCCGAGACGCGCTCGGACATGTAGAGGTGCAGCACGGTGCCGCCCGTGTACTTGCGCTGGAGGTCCTCCTGGCGCTCGAGGGCCTCGAACGGGTCGTCGGTGAAGCCCACGGGCAGCTGCGAGGAGTTCGTGTAGTACGGGTTGGACGGCGTGCCGGCCTGGAGGATCTCCGGGTAGCGGCGCCGGTCCTCCTTGGCGAAGCGGTAGGTGGTGCCCTCGGCCGGCGTCGCCTCCAGGTTGTACAGGTGCCCGGTGGCCTCCTGGAACTCGACCATGCGGTCGCGCACGTGGTCCAGCACGCGGGCGACGAAGTCGTGGCCCCACTCCGTGGTGACGTCCTCGACGTCGTGCGTGAAGTTCCGGACCATCTCGTTCATGCCGTTCACGCCGATGGTCGAGAAGTGGTTGTTGAGGTTGCCGAGGTAGCGCTTGGTGAACGGGAACAGTCCGTCGTCGATCAGGCGCTGCACCTCCACGCGCTTGATCTCCAGGCTGTCGCGGGCGATGTCCAGCAGGCGGTCCAGCGCGGCGATCAGCCCGGCCTCGTCGCCGGCGTTCAGGTAGCCGAGCCGGGCCATGTTGACGGTGACGACGCCGACCGAGCCGGTCTGCTCCGCGGAGCCGAAGAGCCCGTTGCCGCGCTTGAGCAACTCGCGCAGGTCGAGCTGCAGCCGGCAGCACATCGAGCGGATCATCCCGGGGTCCAACTCGGAGTTGATGAAGTTCTGGAAGTACGGCAGGCCGTACTTCGCCGTCATCTCGAACAGGGCCTCGGTGTTCGGGCCGTCCCAGTCGAAGTCCTCGGTGATGTTGTACGTGGGGATGGGGAAGGTGAAGACCCGGCCGCGCGCGTCGCCCTTGGTCATGACCTCGATGTACGCCCGGTTGATCATGTCCATCTCGGCCTGGAGCTCGCCGTAGGCGAAGTCGGTCACCTCCCCGCCGATCATCGGGTACTGGTACCGCAGGTCCTCGGGGCACACCCAGTCGAACGTGAGGTTGGTGAACGGCGTCTGCGTGCCCCAGCGGCTCGGGACGTTGAGGTTGTACACGAGCTCCTGGACGCCCTGGAGAACCTGCTCATACGTCATGGAGTCGAGGCGGACGAACGGCGCCATGTAGGTGTCGAACGAGGAGAACGCCTGGGCGCCGGCCCACTCGTTCTGGAGCGTTCCGAGGAAGTTGACGATCTGCCCGATCGCGCTCGAGAAGTGCTTGGGCGGCGCGGCGTCGATCGCTCCCGGCACGCCGTTGAAGCCCTGCTGCATCAGCGTGCGCAGCGACCAGCCCGCGCAGTATCCGGAGAGCATGTCGAGGTCGTGGATGTGGATCGCGCCGTCGCGGTGCGCCATGCCGACGGCGGCGGGGTAGACCCGGGAGAGCCAGTAGTTGGCGATGACCTTGCCGGAGGTGTTGAGGATCAGGCCGCCGAGCGAGAAGCCCTGGTTCGCGTTGGCGTTGACGCGCCAGTCGGAGCGGTCGAGGTACTCCTCGATGGTGCCGACCACGTCCACGAGCGGCTCGTCCACTCCACGCGGGGCGCGACTGCGGGCCTCGACGGCGGACAGGCTGGGCGACGTGCTCGATGCGGTCGGATTCATCGAGGGCTCCTTCGGAGGGACCACTGACTGGACCTCTCCAATCTGCCGTAACGACCTTCTGAACACAACATCTGGTGGCCGTCGGCGTGTCGCGCCACAACATCTTGTGCTTGAAGCGGCAAGCGCATAGGACCAACGTCCCTCGCCGCGAGGACCGCGCGGGACTATCCGGACCTCCGGGGGCGGCACCTGGGCGCGGGACGGGACACGGCGCGCGCCGTCGGCCCTGCCGGGGCGCGGTGCGAGACTTGGAGCCGTGCCCCACCCCGACCCGCTCGCCGTCCTCCTGCGGGGCGGTCGGCGTGCGGACAGACTGGCGCACGTCGAGCGCCTACCCGCCCGGCCGGCGACGACGGCGCCATGGCCGCAGTGGGCCGATCCGGACCTCGTTGCGGGCTACCGCGTGCTGGGGATCGAGCGGCCGTGGCTCCACCAGACGGAGGCCGCCGATGCCCTGTGGCAGGGTCGCCACGTGGTCCTGGCCACGTCCACGGGCTCGGGGAAGTCGCTCGCGGCGTGGCTCCCCGCGATCACCGCGGTGCGGGATGCGGCGCGCCGGTCCGGCACGAGGATCTCCGCTCTCACCCGGCGCCCGACCGCCCTCTACCTCAGCCCGACCAAGGCCCTGGCCGCGGACCAGGCCGACGCGCTTCGTCGCCTCCTCGACGCGGCCGGCATTCGCGACGTCCGTGCGGCCACGTGCGACGGCGACACACCGCTCGAGGAGCGCGATTGGGTGCGCGAGCACGCGGACCTCGTGCTCACGAACCCCGACTTCGTGCACTTCTCGCTCCTTCCCGGCCACCGGAGGTGGCACCGGGTCCTGCGGTCCCTTCGCGTGGTCGTGGTGGACGAGGTCCACGCCTACCGGGGCGTGCTCGGCGCCCACGTCGCCCTCGTCCTGCGGCGCTTGCTCCGACTGAGCCGCACCCTCGGCGCGGACCCGGTGGTCCTCCTCACCTCCGCGACCACGGCCGCCCCGGCGACCACGGCCGCGCGGATGATCGGGGTTCCGGTGGACGACGTCACGGCGATCACCCGCGACGCCTCGCCCGCCGGTCGGCGCACGATCGCGGTGTGGACGCCACCGGTGGCCGACGCCGCGAACGCCGCCACGCGAGGAGACCCGGCGGGCGACCCACCGGGCCAACGGTCCGCGACCCCGGCGCCTGCCGACGACGACGGTCCTCGCCGCAGCGCCCTCGCCGAGACTGCCGACCTGCTGGCCGACCTGGTCTGCTCCGGACACCGCACCCTCGCCTTCACGCGTGCCCGAGCGGCGGCCGAGGCCGTCGCCGAGCGAGCCCGCGCGAACGCGGCAGAGGTGGACCCCCGCCTCGCCGACCGCGTGGCCGCCTACCGGGGCGGCTACCTCCCGGAGGAGCGACGGAGTCTCGAGCGCGCCATCCGCGGCGGTGACCTCCTGGCCCTGGCCAGCACGAACGCTCTCGAGCTCGGGGTGGACATCTCCGGGCTCGACGCCGTGCTCATCGCCGGCTGGCCCGGCACCAGGGCATCCCTGTGGCAGCAGGCGGGCCGCGCCGGACGCGCCGGCGCCGACGGACTGGCCGTCCTCGTCGCGAGCGACGACCCGCTCGACGCCTACCTCGCGCGGCACCCCGAGGCGATCTTCGGGGCGCCCGTCGAGGCGACCGCGTTCGACCCGACCAACCCGTACGTGCTCGCACCCCACCTGTGCGCGGCGGCGGCGGAGTCGCCCCTCCGGCCCGACGACGCGCAGCTCTTCGGCCTCGACGACGACGCCCTCCTCTCCGAACTGGCGCGCCGAGGCCTCCTACGGCGTCGCCCCGACGGCTGGTACTGGAACCACGCGCGACCCGAGAGTCCGAGCCGCCTCACCGACCTGCGTGGCAGCGGGGCCGAGAGCACGGTCCAGATCGTCGAGCGCGCGACGGGTCGGATGCTCGGGACGGTCGACGGCCCGCGCGCGGACGCCGTCGTCCACCCCGGCGCGGTCTACGTCCATCAGGGCCGCACCTACCTGGTGGAGGACCTGACGGACGACGTCGCCCTGGTCCGGCCGGAGTCCGCACTCCCGTACGCGACCCGGGCGGACACCGCGAAGCGGATCGAGATCCTCGCCACGCGGCGCACCCGCGACGCCGACGGGATCCGATGGTCATTGGGCGTCGTGGAGCTGACGAGCCGCGTCACCTCCTACCGCCGTGTCCGCGTGCCGACCATGGAGACGCTTGCCGTCGTGCCCCTCGACTCGCCCGAACGCCGGCTCCGGACCACCGCGGTGTGGTGGACCGCGAGCGCATCCGTCCTCGCGCAGGCCGGGATCGGCCCCGCCGACCTGCCCGGGGCGCTCCACGCCGCCGAGCACGCGGCCATCGGACTGCTCCCCCTGCTCGCCACGTGCGACCGGTGGGACATCGGCGGCCTCTCGACTGCGCTGCACGCCCAGACGCTCGAGCCGACGATCTTCGTCTACGACGGCGTCCCAGGGGGCGCGGGCTTCGCCGAACGCGCGTTCGCGGCCGCCCCGCAATGGCTGGCGGCCACGCGCGATGCCATCGCCGGCTGCGGTTGCCCGGACGGGTGCCCGAGTTGCGTCCAGTCCCCCAAGTGCGGGAACAACAACAGCCCCCTGGACAAGCCCGCAGCGGTCGCGTTCCTGACCGCGTGCCTCGCGGCCGAGGCCCTGCATCCGCAAGCCCTGCCCGCGCCCACGGGCTGAGGCCGGCTCGGTCCCGACGGGCCCGGCACGAGCGCTCGCCCGCGCCGGGCCCACCGCGACCGTCACCCGGACGTGCCCGGTGGCGAACACGTCGCACGAGGTCAGCCGAGCGCCGTGCGCCCCGGCGACGACGGCGGCACGCGCGCACGGCGCACCGGACGCGGCGGGGCTGACGAGCACCTGGGCCGCCGCGAGCGCCGCCAGGTCCGCCGCGGCCTGGGCCGCGCCCCGAGCCGCGACCGCCCTCCCCAGCAGCGCCACGACCGTCGCGAGCCCGAGCACGACCGCCACCACACCGACCAGCAGCACCGTGCCGGATCCGCGCTCGCGCCCCGCCCTCACGTCGCCCCCACCGTCGTCGTCGCCCACGTCAGGTCCTTCCTCCCTTCAGGCCGACTCCGGCCTCACGTCGCCACCGCTCGTCCGGCCGCCGGCACGCCCGGCGCCCCGGCCGCCGTCGGTTCCACCCACGCCTGCGCCCGGCCGGACGCGATTAACCCGCGGCCGAGCCACCCGAAGGCCGCGACCGGACGCGAGACCCGCACCACCACCCACGGCCCCTCCCGAGTCACGGCCACGGCGGCACCCGCTCCCGCGAGGCGCTCGGCGGTGGCGTGAACCTGCGCCGCGGCCGAACCCAGGGCCGCCTCGCGGGCGCCGGCCCGGGCCGCATCCACGCAGCGCACCTGGCCGATCGCCGCCGTCGCCGCGAGGACCACCACGACGAGCACCATCACCACGGCCGGCAGCCCGACGGCGAACTCCGCCGTCACCGAGCCCCGAGAGCCCGCTCCACCAGGGCCTGCGCGGTAGGCGCGGCGAGCGGGGCCCCGGCGGACCACGTCTCCCCTCCTCACACCGACAGCGCCTGCCGAATGATCCCGGTGAGCAGGCCGCGGACCTCGTCGCTGCGCAGCACCACGATCAGCAGGCCGGCGAACCCGACGGCGGCCAGCGTCGCGATCGCGTACTCAGCCGTCGCCATGCCCGCGTCCTTGACCCGTCCCCTCAGCCTGGTCAGCCCCCTCATCCCGGTCAGCGCCGGCATCCGGGTCAGCCCCGGCATCCGGGTCAGCACCCTCCCGGTCGACCGAGACCGCCTCGCCCCCAGGGGCACCCGCGGCAGAGACCCGCCGAACCGGCCGATCGACGTCCGCCACCGCGTCGTCCGAACCGCCGCACCGGCGTGCTCGGCGATCTGGGGTCCCGTCCTCTCGTGTCCTCCTTCTCCGGGGCCCGGCACCGGGCCGCTCCTGCTCGGGCCGCCGTTCGCCGGCCCGACCTCACGCTCGCCGATGGGCCGGAGGTCCCGCTCACGCCCACCTCGCCGCGGTGGACAGCCGTGCGCTGGCG
>JARKOU010000134.1 GCA_029975645.1 Actinomycetales bacterium | reverse complement strand
CGGCGCACCCCCCGCCGGACGGCGAACCCCCGGCCGGACGGCGAACACCCGGCCGGACGGCGAACACCCGGCCGGACGGCGAACCCCCGGCCGGACGGCGAACACCCGGCCGGACGGCGAACACCCGGCCGGACGGCGAACACCCGGCCGGACGGCGAACACCCGGCCGGACGGCGAACACCCCGCTGTTTCGCGAACAACGTCGCATTCCGCGAACTTCCGATGTTCGCGGTCTGCCGGGATGTTCGCGAAACGGACCGCGGGCGCGCTCAGGCCGACGGCGTCACGATGTAGGCGACCGTCGTCGAGCCGTCGACGGCGCCCACCGTGAGCTGCACGTCATACCCGTTGCCGCTGAAGGAGGCGAAGGCGCCGTCGGCGGTGGAGACCTCGGCGCTAGCGGTGAAGCCCGCGCCCTCGAGGTCGGCCTTCGCGGCGTCGAACACGTCGGTCACGGAGCCCTTGGCGTCGATCGACACGCTCCACATCTGACCCGTGGAGCCGTCGGTGCTCGACTGGGCGTACGCGATCGTGCCGTCGACCACGGGGATCACGTTCGGCCACCCGTCCGGCAGGTCGCCGCTGGTGTCGGCGGAGAAGGTGGACCCGTCCTCGCCCTCCACCGTGACGCCGCCGTCCTTGCCCTCCTCGACCGTCATCGAGCCGCCGTCGCCCTCGACCGAGACGGTGCGGTCCTTCCCCTCGTCGTTCACGGAGACGCTCGGGGTGTCGCTCCCACCGCAGCCGGCGAGCGCGAAGCCCGCCGCAGCGGCCAGCGCACCGGCCCACCGGACGCGTGCGGAGCGGTTTCGGACTGCGGTGCCGGCCATGGCGCCTCCCGGTTCTCTCGCGCGGCGACCCCCCGGTCGCCGTCGTCGGTCACTGTCCTACCACTGCGGCTACCGGTCCGCGCGAGCAGCGGAATCCTGCTCAGGGCGCGAGCGGCACGATCACGTACGTGACCGTGGAACTTGCGCCGCCGGCTGCCACGATCCCGACGCTCACGCGGTACGAGGCACTCCCGAAGACGGCCGCCGCAGGCGCGCCGGACGACGACGGCGCCGCCCCACCCTCTTGGGTGAAGCCCGCCTCGGCGAAGGATTGAGCGAGCGTCGCGTAGACGTCTCCCGGTGCTCCGGGCGCGGTGATGATCACCGAGTACGTGCCGGCAGAGGCGGCGCCCCCGACGGCCTGGACCATGTCGACGTCGCCGGCCACGAGCGGCACGTCGACCGGGATCGCCGTGAGCAGTTCCGGCGCATCCTCGGCGACGGTGATCGTGCTGCCGTCCGCCCCGGTCGCCGTGGCGACGGCGGATGTTTCCGTCGTCGCGCCGTCGTCAGGGGTGTTCTCGGTGGCGCTCGCGCCGTTGCCGCCCTCCGCGGAGAGGGTGGTGTCCTGCGGGGGTACGGTGCCGCCGTCGCCCGCGGGCGCTGTGCACCCCGCGAGCGCGGCCGCGAGCAGGACGACGGCGCCGCTCGCGAGGTGGGCGCGGCGCACGGCCGGCGTGCGGCGCGAGCCGGCCGACGTGCGGCGGTGGGACGAGGGGGTCATCGGGCCTCCTGGTGGGGGTACCCCGCGCGCGGGGGCGGGGTCTGGCTTCACCCGGCACGCGCCGCGGGTGGCGGGCTGACGGGGCCGGCATGCGCCGCGCGGGTGCGGGTGCCGGTGCGGGGCGCGAGGGATCAGGCGCGAGAGTACTCCGCGGCCCTTGCCACGAGGTCCTCCGACGGGCGGATGCCGGTGTACAGGGCGAACTGCTCGGCCGCCTGCAGCGCGATGACCTCGGCGCCGGTGATGGTCGGCAGGCCGAGGTCGCGGGCGTGGCGCACGAACGGCGTCTCGGCGGGCATCGCGACGACGTCGAAGGCCACCTCGGCGGCGCGGATGGCGTCGTCGTCGAAGGGCAGGTCGCCGGCCTGCGGACCGCCCGCCATGCCGATGGGCGTGGCATTGACGAGAACGTCCGGGTGGTCGGTGCCCAGGTCAGGGGTCCAGGAGGCGCCGTAGCGCGCCGCGAGAGCCGGGCCGCTCTCGGGGTTGCGGGCCACCACCGTGACCGCCGCGAATCCGGCGTCGTGCAGCGCCGCGACCACGGCCTGGGCCATGCCGCCGCTGCCGCGCACGGCGACGGACGACGTCGCCGGGATCCGGCGCTCGGCGAGCAGGTGCGCGATCGCGAGGTAGTCGGTGTTGTAGGCGCGGAGGTGGCCGCGGGTGTTGACGATCGTGTTGACCGACGTGATCGCCTCGGCCGAGGGGTCGAGGGAGTCCACCAGCGGGATCACGGCCTCCTTGAACGGCATCGACACCCCGCAGCCACGGATGCCGAGCGCTCGGATGCCCGTGATCGCGCCGGTCAGGTCCGTGGTGGTGAACGCCTTGTAGACGTAGTCCAGGCCGAGTGCGGCGTAGAGGTAGTTGTGGAAGCGCGTGCCGATGTTGCTGGGGCGGGCCGCCAGCGAGATGCACAGCTGCGTGTCCTTGGTGAGCGCCCGCGCGTGCGGGGCCGACTCCGTCATGGCTCGACCCTACCGACGGCGGTCACCTGGCCGGATCGCGAACACCCCGCCAAACCGCGAACACGTCGGCAGACCGCGAACACGTCGGCAGACCGCGAACACGTCGGCAGATCGCGAACACCCCGCCGGATCGCGAACACGTCGGCAGACCGCGAACTCCGGATGTTCGCGATCCGACTCGATGTTCGCGATCTGCCCGGATGTTCGCGCCCGGTAGCCCACTCGCGAACCCCCCGCCGGATCGCGAACGCGTCGGCAGACCGCGAACTCCGGATGTTCGCGATCCGACTCGATGTTCGCGATCTGCCCGGATGTTCGCGCCCGGTAGCCCACTCTCGAACCCCCGGTAGCCTTGCGCGGTGAGCCTGCACCTGTACGACTCCGCCACGAGGGCGGTGCGCGCGTTCGAACCCCTCCACCCGGGTTGCGTGGGCATCTACCTCTGCGGAGCCACGGTCCAGGGCCTGCCGCACATCGGCCACCTGCGCTCCGCCGTCGCCTTCGACGTGCTGGTCCGCTGGCTGCGCCGCACCGGCTACGACGTCACGCTCATCCGCAACGTCACGGACATCGACGACAAGATCCTCGCCAAGTCCGCCGAGGCCGGCGTCCCGTGGTGGGCCTGGGCCCAGATGCACGAGCGCGCCTTCACCGCCGCCTACGACGCCCTCGGCGTCCTGCCCCCCACCTACGAGCCGCGCGCGACCGGCCACGTGACCGAGATGGTCGAGTTGATGGAGCGCCTGGTCGCGCGCGGGCACGCCTACGCGGGAGAGGCGGGCAACGTCTACTTCGACGTCCACTCCTTCCCCGGCTACGGCGCCCTCACGCGCCAGCGCCTGGAGAACATGGTCACCGCGGAGGAGGACGACGGCGCGGCCTCGGACAAGCGGGACGCGCGCGACTTCGCCCTGTGGAAGCGCAACAAGTCGGGCGAGCCGGAATCGGCGTCGTGGCCCACGCCGTACGGGCGGGGACGCCCGGGTTGGCACCTGGAGTGCTCGGCGATGGCGCACCGCTACCTGGGCGAGACGTTCGACATCCACGGCGGCGGCATCGACCTGCGCTTCCCGCACCACGAGAACGAGCAGGCCCAGTCGCGCGCGGCGGGGTACGGCTTCGCGCGGCACTGGGTCCACAACGCGTGGGTGACGGTCGGCGGGGAGAAGATGAGCAAGTCGCTCGGGAACTCCCTCGTCGTGGACTCCGTGCTCCGGCGCACCTCGCCCGTGGTGCTGCGGTACGCGCTCGGCGGCGTGCACTACCGCTCCACGGTCGAGTTCTCGGACTCCTCCCTCGAGGAGGCGCGCGCGGCCTGGGAGCGCATCGAAGGGTTCGTGCGGCGCGCCGTCGAGCGGGTGGCCCCTCTCGGCGTGGACACGGCCGACGACGGCGCCCCCTTGGCCGACGACGGCGCATCCCTGGCGGGCGTCGACCTCCCGCCCGCGTTCGTCGCGGCGATGGATGACGACCTCAACGTCTCGGCCGCGCTCGCCGTGGTGCACGAGGGCGTCCGGGCCGGCAACACGGCGCTGGCCGAGGACCGCGAGGAGGACGTTCGTCGCGCCGTCGCACAGGTCCGTGCCATGCTCGACGTGCTGGGCCTGGACCCGCTCGCGGCGCCCTGGGCCGAGGGCTCGGCGGCCGGGCGGACCGAGGCGGCGGCGTCGTCGGCCCTTGCCGTGCTGGTGGATGCCGTGATCGCGCAGCGTGCCGAGGCGCGCAAGGCGCGGGACTGGGCGCGTGCCGACGCGCTGCGGGACCAGTTGACACGCGCGGGCGTGGTGGTCGAGGACTCCCCGGCGGGTGCCCGCTGGTCGCTGAAAGGATCGTGATGGCGGGCAACTCCAAGCGGCGCGGGGCCGTGCGTAAGCCGGGATCGAAGAAGGGCGCGCGCGTCGGTTCGGGCGGGCAGGGCCGCCAGGCGCTCGAGGGCCGGGGCCCGACGCCCAAGGCCGAGGACCGGGTCAGTCATCCGGCCGCCCGGCGCAAGGCGGCTGCCGAGCGGCGGGCCGCCGCGGCGCCGAAGCGCTCCCGCTCGGGGGCGCCGTCGTCCGCGAAGGGCACCGAGGCCGAGGTGGTGTGCGGGCGCAACGCGGTGGTCGAGGCGCTGCGCGCGGAGGTGCCGGCGAGCACGCTCTACGTCGCCACGCGGATCGACGCCGACGACCGCGTGCGCGAGGTCCTGCGCACGGCCTCCGCGCGCGGCCTGGCGCTGATGGAGGTCACCAAGCCGGAACTCGACCGCCTGACCGGCGGCGCCGTGCACCAGGGCCTCGCGATCCAGGTGCCGCCCCACGCGTACGTGCACCCCGAGGACTTGCTGGAGGCGGCGGAGGAGGCCGGGCGGGCGCCGTTGATCGTGGCGCTCGACGGCGTCACGGACCCGCGCAACCTCGGCGCCGTGCTGCGCAGCGCCGCGGCGTTCGGGGCCGATGGCGTCCTGCTGCCCGAGCGGCGGGCGGCGGGGGTGACGGCGTCGGCGTGGAAGGTCTCGGCCGGTGCGGCGGCGCGCGTGCCCGTGGCGCGAGCGACCAACCTGGTGCGCGCGCTGACCTCGCTCAAGGAGGCCGGCTGCTTCGTGGTGGGGCTCGACGGCGAGGGGCCGACGCCGATCGGTGAGTTGGAGCTGGCGACGTCGCCGCTCGTGCTCGTCGCCGGCTCGGAGGGCAAGGGGCTCTCACGGCTGGTGCGCGAGACCTGCGACGTGGTGGCCGCCATCCCGATCGCCTCGTCGGTGGAGTCGCTCAACGCGGCCGTGGCCACCGGCATCGCGCTCTACGAGGTGGCGAGGCTGCGCCGGGAGGGCTGAGGCCGGGCGCCGTCGTCGTGCGCCTGGTCCTCCACGCGCGCTCGCCCCGCGAGGCACGCTCGCCCGGCGAGGCACGCTCGCCCGGCGAGCGGTCCGACTCGCGCGCCGGACCTCAGTCGAAGACGTCCGGCGGGCGGCGGTCGTCGATGTCGGCGCGGTCGAACTCGTCGCCCTCCTCATCCGCCTCGTCCTCGATCGCGCTGAACTCGCTGGTCTCGTCGATCGCGCGCAGCGTGATGGTGTCGAACTCGAGCATCGCCTTCTCGTCCGGGCGGTGCCGGAGCACGTTCTCCACGTAGCTCCGCACCGCCTCGGGCAGCGGGACGTCGCGGTGCTCGTGCTGGGAGATGTACCAGCGGTGCTCGAGCACCTCGTGGTAGATCTCCGCGGGCTCGAGCTTCCCGCGCAGGTCGCGCGGCACCGCACGGACGGTCGGTTCGAAGACCTCGGTGAGCCAGTCGTGGGCCACGAACTCCTCGTCCTCGTCCTGGAGGTTCTCCTGGGCGCGGTAGGTGTCGAGGTCGTTGAGGAGGCGCCGGGCCTGGTTCTCCTGGACGTCCAGGCCGGTGAGGCGCATGAGGCGGCGGGTGTGGTGCCCGGCGTCGACCACCTTGGGCTGGATCTGCACCGTGGTGCCGTCCGCGCCCGTCATGATGACGAGTTCGCCGACGTCGAAGCCCAGGTCGTTGAGGCGTTCGATGCGCGCGGCCACCCGCCAGCGGTCCGCGCTCTCGAACGACTCGGCCTCGGTGAGCTCGGTCCACAACTCGTGGTAGCGCTGGACGATCGTCTCGCCGATCTCGATGGTGTCCACCGACTCGTCGAGCACGCCGCCGGCCTCGAGGTCCATGAGCTCGCCGATGATGTTGACGCGCGCGATCTCGAGGTCGTACTCGCGCTGACCTCTGGTCAACTTCTCGTGCAGGTCGCCGGTCTCGGCGTCGACCAGGTAGGCCGCGAAGCCGCCGGCGTCGCGCCGGAAGAGCGTGTTCGAGAGCGAGACGTCGCCCCAGTAGAAGCCGGCGAGGTGCAGGCGGACCAGGAGCACGGCGAGCGCGTCGATGAGGCGCGTGGCCGTGTCCGGGCGCAGGTACTGGCTGAAGAGCGCGCGGTAGGGGAGCGAGTACTGCAGGTGCTTGGTGATGAGCACCGTGTCGAGGATGTCGCCGTCGGGCGCCGTGCGGCCCGAGATGACGCCGACCGGCTCCACGCAGGGGATCTCGAGCCGGTTGAGGTCGCGGAGCAACTCGTACTCCTTAAACGCGACCGTCTCTCCGATCTCCTTGACGGCGATCACCCGCCCCGAGAGCTTGACGAAGCGGACCACGTGCCGCGAGATGCCCCGCGGGAGCGCGGCGAGGACGTTGGCCGGCCACTCGGCCAGCGGGATGTGCCACGGCAGGTCGAGCAGCGCGGGGTCGGGCGCCGCTGCGGTGATCCGCAGGGAGTGGGGCATGGGCTCATTCTCCCAGGAAGGGGTGACAACACGCCGTAAAGCGACGGGGGCAGGTTCCGCATGGAACCTGCCCCCGCGCGGGGTCGGGATGGATCAGCCCGGGAGGCGCTTGCCGCTGGCCGGCGAGAAGTGGTGGTCCTCGCCCGCCCGGATGGTGGCCCAGATGCGGTCGCCCTTGAGCGGGACGTTGCGCGGGTCGCCACGGACGATGAGCTGCGCGGCGCCGGCGCCGGAACCGATGTTCTCGGCGATCTCCTTGTCACCGCCGAGCGAGCCGTAGATGAACGTGTCGGAGCCGAGGTTCTCGACCAGGGTCACGTCCACCGGGATCGCGCCGTCGACCTCGTGGTCCACGATCGTGAGCGACTCCGGCCGGAAGCCGACCGTGATGTGGTTCTTGTCCTCGGGGGTGAGGGCCTGGATGGTCTGGCGCGTGAGCGGGACCTTGGCGTGGCCGAGCTTCGCGTAGCCGTCCGAGACCTCGAAGGTGCCGATGTTCATGGCGGGGGAGCCGATGAAGCCGGCGACGAAGATGTTTTGCGGGGTGTCGTAGAGCTCGCGGGGCGAGCCGACCTGCATGAGCAGGCCGTCCTTGAGCACGCAGATCCGGTCGCCCATCGTCATGGCCTCGGTCTGGTCGTGCGTGACGTAGACCGTGGTGACTCCCAGACGGCGCTGGAGCGAGGCGATCTGGGTGCGCGTCTGGACGCGGAGCTTGGCGTCGAGGTTCGACAGCGGCTCGTCCATGAGGAACACCTGCGGGGAACGCACGATGGCGCGGCCCATGGCGACGCGCTGACGCTGGCCACCGGAGAGGGCCTTCGGCTTGCGCTCGAGGTACTGCGTGAGGTCGAGGACCTTCGCCGCCTCCTCGACCCGCTTGCGGATCTCGACCTTGTTGACGCCGGCGATCTTCAGGGCGAAGCCCATGTTGTCGGCGACCGACATGTGCGGGTAGAGCGCGTAGTTCTGGAACACCATCGCGATGTCCCGGTCCTTCGGCGGGACGTTCGTGACGTCGCGGTCGCCGATGAGGATCCGTCCGCCGTTGACCTCTTCGAGGCCGGCGAGCATCCGCAGGGAGGTGGACTTGCCGCACCCGGAGGGGCCGACGAGGACGAGGAACTCGCCGTCGGCGATCTCCAGGTTGAGCGCGTCCACAGCGGGGCGCTCGGCGCCCGGGTACAGCCGGGTCGCGTGGTCGTAGGTGACCGAAGCCATGGTGGCAATCCCTTCACCGGCAGGTACGTGCCGGACGATCCGTCGTGGAGGGTGTCAAAGTGTCGTCCTTGACACAGCCCCGCCTCCGGGATCGGGTGTTGTTCCGAACCCTGAGCGGACTCGTGGTGGAGGGGCTGCACCGAGTGTGCCACACCGTTCGGCCGTGTCCCAGTGCCTCGACCGCGTGAAAGCCCTTGCATCACCGCAAGCCGGGCGCCGTCGCCGCTGTGAACGTTCCCACGAGGCCGCCGTCCGCGCAGGTCAGCGGTGGTCAGGCGGACGCGCGGGCCGCCGCCAGGTCCCCGAGGACGACGGCGAGCGCCTCGGGATCGGGCACCCGGAACGTGGCGAGCGTCTCACCGGCGCCGACCTTGATCGAGACGTCGCCGGGTCGCAGGGCGGCGAACGCACGCTCGTCCGTCACGTCGTCGCCGGCGTAGAGGACGGGAACCGGCCGGCCGGTCTCCTCGGTGACGGCGTCGCGCAGCCGGGTGAGCGCCTCGCCCTTGCTCACCCTGCGGACCGAGATCTCGACCACGTCCTTGCCGTGGAGCGCGTGGGTGCCGGGCCACGCGGCCGGGCCGGCGAGCGCCTCCTGCGTGGCCGCCTCGGCGTCGTCGGGGGCGGCCAGGCGCGTGTGGAGGGCGAGGCCCACGGGCTTGTGCTCCACCCACACGCCGGTGCGCCCCTCGGCGATGCCGGCGAGCGCGCCGGCCAGCCGTTCGTGGAGGGTGCTCTCGCCCGCGGTGAGCACGGCGTCGTCCAGGACTGCGACGCCCGGCGCGGTGACGCGCCCCGTCTCCGCGCCGTGGCTGCCCACCAGCGACGTGCCGGGCGGGGGCTCGGCGAGGCGGGCGAGTTCGCCGGCCGGTCGCCCGGAGACCAGCGCGAGGACCACGCCGTCGTCGGCGGCCAGGGCGCGCAACGCCGTCGTCGCGGAGGGGACGGGCGCGACCGCCTGCGGATCGTCCGCGAGGTGCGCGAGGGTGCCGTCGAAGTCGAGCGCGACCACGACGACGGCGCTCGCCGCGAGTGCGGCTACCGCCGCCCGGAGGGGCTCGGGAACGGCGGGGGATGCGCCGTCGGCGGCTGTCATCGAGCGCCCGGGGAGCGCAGGGCGGCGAGGAAGTCGTTCGCCCAGCGCTCGACGTCGTGCTCCATGATCCGCCGGCGCAGGCCCTGCATGCGGCGCTTGGCGGAGCGGCGGTCCATGGTCACGGCCTGCATGATCGTCGCCTTGAGGGCGTCGATGTCGTGCGGGTTGATGCGCAGGGCCTGGTGCAACTCGTCCGCGGCGCCGGTGAACTCCGAGAGGACCAGCACGCCGCGCCCGTCGAACTGCGCGGCCACGTACTCCTTCGCCACGAGGTTCATCCCGTCCCGCAGCGAGGTGACGAGCATGACATCCGCGGCGCGGTAGAGCGCGGCCATCTCCGACATCGGGAACGACTGGTGGAGGTAGTGGACGGCCGGGTGCCCGAGCGTGGCGTGGTCGCCGTTGATGCGCCCGACCGTGAGCTCGATGTCGTCCCGCAGGACCTTGTAGTGCTCCACGCGGCCGCGGCTGGGGCTCGCCACCTGCACCAACGTGCACTGCTCGACCGTGAGGCGGCCGTCCTCGAGCAGTTCGCCGAACGCCTTGAGGCGGTGCGCGATGCCCTTGGTGTAGTCGAGGCGGTCGACGCCCAGGAGGACCACGTCCGGGTCGCCCAGTTCGCGGCGGATCTCGCGCGCGCGGGCGGCCACCGCGGGGGTGCGGGCGAGGGCGTCGAAGGCGCGGGCGTCGATCGAGATGGGGAAGGCGGCGGCGCGCGCCGACCGGGTGCGCGGGGCGCCGTCGGGGCCCGGCTCGGTGACGGTGACCAGCGGGCCGCGGGTGGGGGCGTCGGTGAAGCGGCGGACCGCGCGCAGGAAGTTGGCGGCGTCGCCGGCGCGCTGGAAGCCGATGAGGTCCGCGCCGAGCAGGCCCTCGACCACGCGGCGGCGCCAGGGCAGCTGGCTGAACAACTCGACCGGCGGGAAGGGGATGTGGTCGAAGAAGCCGATCCGCACGTCCGGGCGGGCGCGGCGCAGCATCGCCGGGACGAGTTGGAGCTGGTAGTCGTGGACCCACACGGTGGCGCCCTGGTCCGCGGCCGCCGCCGCGGCGTCGGCGAAGCGCTGGTTCACCGTGACGTAGGCCGTCCACCAGTCCCGGTGGAACTCGGGTGCGGCGATGACGTCGTGGTAAAGGGGCCAGAGGGTGGCGTTGGAGAAGCCCTCGTAGTAGTCGGCCACCTCCTCCTCCGAGAGGGGGACGGGCACGAGCCACATGTCGTCCGCCTCGAAGGGCTCGGCGTCGAGGCCCGGGGTGCCGGCCCAGCCCACCCAGGCGCCGTCGTTCGCGCGCATGAGCGGCTCGAGCGCGGTGACGAGGCCGCCGGGCGAGCGGCGCCAGTCGAGGTGCTGGGCGCCGTCGTCGTCGGTGGTGACGGTCACGTCCACGGGCAGGCGGTTGGCGACGACCACGAAGTCGTGCGGGCCGGTCTCCACGGTGGGTCTCCCGAGGTCGGGGGCGTCGGTCCTTGATCACCGTAGCCCGTGAAGGAGGGCTTCCGGCGGGGGTTGCGTGGCGCTCAGGGACGATCGAGCCCGGGAAAGGGCCGTTTCGGGCCCCTTTTCCCGGCGTGTCGCGCCCTGCCGGACGGCTGATCGTCCCTCAGGTTCGCGGAGGCGGGACTCGGCTCACGTACCGTTGACGCCGTGCGTTGCGGGGGTGAGCCGTGAGACGCCCGGGCGAGGAACTCGGCGGTTACGTCCTCGTGCGCCAGATCGGGCGCGGCGGGATGGGCACGGTGTACGAGGCCATCGACGCGGACGACCGGCGCGTGGCCCTGAAGTTGCTCCACCCGCAGATCGGGGCGGACCCCGCGGCGCGCGACCGGCTCCGCCGCGAGGTGGCCACGCTGCACCGGGTGCGGCACACCGGCGTCGCCCGCGTGCTGGACGCCGAGGCGGACTCCGACGAGGCGTTCGTGGTCACCGAGTTGATCGACGGCCAGACCCTCGAGGACTCGGTCGCCGAGCACGGCCCGTTCGAGGCGGATGAGTTGCCCGGGCTCGCGCGCGGGCTCTTCGACGCGATCGCGGCCATCCACGCCGCCGGGGTGGTGCACCGGGACGTCAAGCCGTCCAACGTCATGCTCACCGACGACGGGCCCGTGCTCATCGACTTCGGCATCTCCCAGATC
>JARKOU010000119.1 GCA_029975645.1 Actinomycetales bacterium | reverse complement strand
CCCTCGACCTCACGAGCGAGAACCCTCGACCTCGGCGCAGATGGGGTGCGGCGGGGGGATGGGGCGGGCGGGGTGGGGCCGGCGGGGCGGCGCTCAGCCCTGGAAGTCCAGCGCCAGGTCAAGGATCGGCGAGGAGTGCGTGAGGCCACCGACGGAGAGATAGTCCACGCCCGTGGCAGCCACCTCCCGCGCCCGGTCGAGGGTCAGGTTCCCCGTCGCCTCGAGTTCCACCCGCCCGGTCTCCGCCTCCCGGGCGCGCACCTCGCGCACCACCTGCGCCATGAGCGCCGTCGGCATGTTGTCCAGCAGCAGGAACCGCGCGCCGGCGTCGAGCGCCTCGTGAACCTGGGCGAGCGTGTCCGCCTCCACCTGGATCGCGACGTCGGGGAAGCGCTCCCGCACCGCGCGCACGGCCGCGGTCACGGATCCCGCGGCGACCACGTGGTTGTCCTTGACCATCGCGACGTCGTACAGGCCCATCCGCTTGTTGGTGCCGCCGCCGCAGCGCACCGCGTACTTCTCCAGCGCCCGTAGGCCGGGCGTGGTCTTGCGGGTGTCGAGGACGACGGCGCCCGTCCCGTGGAGCGCATCGGCCCACCGCCGGGTGTGGGTGGCCACCCCGCTCGCGCGCGAGAGGACGTTGAGCATGGTGCGCTCGGCCACGAGCAACACCTGCGCCCTGCCGCGCAGCACCACGAGCACCTGGCCGGCCCTCACCGGCTCGCCGTCGGCCGCGCGCGCGGCGACCATCGGCACCCCCAGACCCAGCCGCGCCGCCGTCTGCGCCAGCACCTCCGGCACCACCGGAAGGCCGGCCAGCACGCCGTCGGCGCGCGCCACGAGGTGGGCGGCGGCGTCGGCGTCCGGGGAGATCGTCGCCTGGGTGGTCACGTCGCGCCCCGGCGCGAGCCCCAGGTCTTCGTCGAGCGCGATCCGCACCATCCCCGTCACCCAGGCGGGGTCCAGGCCCGGGACCGGGCGAGCGGTGTGCCTACTCATCGGGTTCACACGGGCCTCCCACGCAGGTGCAGGGCGCCGTCGGCGTCCAGATAGGCGTCCACGTGCAGGCGCCAGGCGTCGTCCGCCGCGGGGAAGTCCTCGCGGAAGTGCCCGCCGCGCGACTCCTCCCGGACCGTCGCGATCGCGGTGAGGAGCGTGGCCACCTGGTGGATGTTCGTGGTCTCCCACTCCGCCACCTGAGGGCTGGCCAGGACCGTGGCCGAGCGGTCGGCGTCCGTGGGGATCGCCGCCAGGCGGCGGGCGCTCGCGGCCAGGCGCGCCGCGCTCCGGATCACACCCGGCCCGTCGCTGGCCAGTTGCTGGATGCGGTAGCGCGCCGGCGCGGGCACGAGCGCGGGGTCGCCCCTGCGCGGGACGGGGGTCCGGCGCGGCAGGTCGCCCGCCTCGAGACGCGCGGCGATGTCCTCCGCCGCGCGCACCGCGAACACCAGACCCTCGAGCAGGGAGTTCGAGGCCAGCCGGTTCGCCCCGTGCACCCCGGTGCATGCCGCCTCCCCGACGGCGTACAGCCCCGGCAGGGACGTGCGCCCGAGCGTGTCGGTCACGACGCCGCCCGAGTGGTAGTGCTGCGCCGGCGCCACGGGCACGAGGTCCGTGGTGAGGTCGATGCCGTGCTCGAGCAGGCGAGCCGCAATGGTGGGGAACCGGGCGCTCAGGAAGTCGGCGTCGCGGTGGCGGATGTCGAGGAACACGTGGTCCGCGCCGGTCTCGGCCATCCGGTGCACGATCGCGTGGGCCACCACGTCCCGCGGCGCGAGTTCGGCCATCGGGTGCACCGCGGGCATGAAGCGCTCGCCGTTGACGTCCAGCAGCAGCGCGCCCTCGCCGCGGACGGCCTCAGAGACCAGGATCAACTGCCCCCGCACCCCCGAGCCGAGCCACAGCACCGTGGGGTGGAACTGGACGAACTCGATGTCGCTCACCACGGCGCCCGCGCGCAGCGCGGCGGCGAGGCCGTCGCCGGTGGCCTGGGGCGGGTTGGTGGAGGAGCGGAACACCTGGCCGATCCCGCCGGTCGCGAGGACGACGGCGCGGCCCAGTGCCGCTCCGACGCCGTCGCGGGTGCCCTGGCCGATCACGTGCAGGCTCACGCCGCACACGGCGTCGGGTCCGCCGTCGGGGTCCGGCGCGGTCAGGAGGTCGAGCACGAGGGCGTGCTCGATCACCTCCACCCCGGGGTCAGCGGCCACCGCCTCCAGGGCCGAGGCGAGCGCGCGGGAGATCTCGGCCCCGGTGGCGTCCCCACCGGCGTGCACGATCCGGTCCGCATGGTGCCCGCCCTCGCGGGTGAGGGCGATCTCGCCGCGCTCGTCCAGGTCGAAGCGCGCCCCGAGCGCGGCAAGTTCACGCACCCGCGCCGGCCCCTCCGTGACGAGGACGCGCACGGCCTCCTCGTCGCACAGGCCCCCGCCGGCCACGAGCGTGTCCTGCAGGTGGGCCTCGGGCGAGTCCTCCGGGTCCAGCGCCGCGGCGATCCCGCCCTGCGCCCACAGCGTCGAGCCGGACTCGAGCGCGGACTTCGTCACGAGGAGGACGCGGTCCACGCTCTGGCGCAGCCGCAGGGCGGCGGTCAGGCCGGCGATGCCGGAGCCGACGACGACGACGTCCGCCTCCGCCGTCCAACCCGGCGCCGGCGCGGCCAGGCGCCGAGCGAGCCGGACGCGGTCGGCCACCTCCGGCACGCGGGCGAGCGTTGCCGCCTCCCCTGCGACCTCCCCGGCCGTGGGCGTCACGCGTGGCTCGCGGACGGCTCGGGGACGTCGAGTGCCGGGGCGGGGGCGGCGGCGTCGGACGCCTCGTGCGGAAGGTGCGACCGGTACTCCGCGATCGTCATGCCGCTGGACTCCAGGCCCTCGCCCGGGGGCGCCTCGCCCGGCTCGCCGTTGATCTTGACGATGCGGTTCTGCTCGTCCACGAAGACGACGCGCGGGATGTAGGTGTGGGCGACACCGTCGGCGAGCATGCCGTAGGCGATGAGGATGACGATGTCGCCGGGGTCCACGAGGTGGGCGGCGGCGCCGTTGATGCAGACGATTCCGCTGCCGCGCTCGCCGGGGATCACGTAGGTGGTCAGCCGCGAGCCGTTGGTGACGTCCACCACGTCCACCTGCTGGCCGGGCAGGAGGTCGGCGGCGTCGAGGAGGTCGGCGTCCACCGTGATGGAGCCGACGTAGTGCAGGTCGGACGAGGTCACCGTGGCGCGGTGGATCTTCGCGACGAGCATGGGCCGGAGCATCGGGATCGACGTCGGCATCGCTCACTCCCCTCCGGGGGTACTCGGGCCGGTGGTGGGGGCGAGGCGGACGAGCGTGTTGTCGATGAGCCGCGTCCGGCCCACCCGTGCCGCCACCGCCAGCAGGGCTATCCCACGGTAGCCCGGTTCCACCGGCTCGAGGCCGTCGGGATCGACCAACGTGAGGTAATCGACATCCACAACGACGGCGTCGGCACTCTGCTTCCCGGGTGTGGGCTTCCCGGGGGTGGGCTTCCCGGGGGCCTCCGCGAGCACGGCGCGGGCC
>JARKOU010000109.1 GCA_029975645.1 Actinomycetales bacterium | reverse complement strand
GTCGAAGAACACGTTCGTCACGCTCATCACCAGCGCCGCGCCGATCAGCAGCGGCACCGACGCCACCCCCGCCGCGAACGCCGCGACGAGGCCCACCAGCACGAGAGCCCGCACGAGATCGGCGCTCACGAGGAGGCGGCGTTTGCGCATCCGGTCCACCCAGGCACCGGCGGGCAGGCCGATCACGAGGAACGCCACCGACTCGGCCGCGTTGAGCAGCCCCATGTCCCACTCGGTCGCCGCCAGCGTCGACACCGCCATCACCGGGATCACGAACCCGCCCACCTGCCCCGCGAACCCCTCGAGCGCCGCTCCGCCGAGCAGGTGGCGGAAGTCGCGGCTGGTGCGCAGCAGGTCGGCGGACGCCCCCTCCTCGCTCTCCTTCGTGGTCACGCAGGCAGCCTAAACCTAGTGATTGGGAAATGCCAATCACTATGATGGCGGGGTGACCGACCCCGACCAGCCGCCGGCCCCGCCGCCCGCCACGAACACCCAGGCGAGGGCGTTGGCGTCCCCCCTGCGCCTGCGCATCCTGCGCCTGTGTCTCGACACGCCGCTCACCAACCAGCAGATCGCGCACCGGCTGGGTCTCAACCCCGCAACCGCCTACCACCACGTCAAGGTCCTCGAGCGGGAGGGGTTCCTCGCGCCCCAGACCGAGCGGACCGGACGCCGCGGCGCACGCGAGGTGCCCTATCTCGCCACCCGCGCCTCGTGGCACGCGCCGAGCCCGACCGGCACGAACCGGGTGCTGCTGGACACGTTCCTCGCCGAGTTCGCCGTCGCCGACCCGGACGCCGCGTCCGTCATCCGCCTCGGCATCCGCGTCGGCGAGGCCACCCGCGCCCGCCTCCGCGACAAGGTGGTGGCGCTCTTCGAGGAGATCGCCGCCCTGCCCAGCGAGCCCGACGGCACCCCGTACTCGCTGTTCTACGTCATGCACGACGACGTCCAGCGCGCGGGCCTCGATGATCCGGTGACGCCGGAGGGCCGGACGGGCGGCGAGGGGGCGTCGGTCAGTCGGCGAAGCCTGCCCAACGGGTGAGGGTCTCGGTGGCCTGGGCGTGCAGGTTGATGCCGGCGCCGTCGACCTCGATGATCGGGCACACGCCCCGGATGGCGGACACCAGCCACGCCCCGTCGGCCACGTGGAGTTCTTCGGGGATCATGAGGCGGTGGCGGAACTCGAGGCCATGCTCGGCGGCCTGCGCGGCGATGACCGCAGCGGTCACCGAGCTCAGGATGCCGGTCCCCTCGACGGGGGTCGTGCTGAGGACGCCGTCGCGGGCCACGATGAGCGCGCTCGTCGGCCCCTCGAGCAGGTAGCCGTCGGCGCTCACGAACAGCACGTCGTCGGCGCCGCGCCGGGCGGCCTCCCGCTTGGCCGCCACGTTGACGCCGTACGAGAGGGTCTTGACGCCGCCCAGCAGCCACGGCGCGTCGGCGAAGGCGTCGCTGGGGCGTCCGGTCGTCAGGGTCGCCACCCGCAGCGGCACGCCGGAGGGCGGCGTCCGGCCGACCAGGACGAGGCCCACGTGGTCGCCGGGGGCGTACTCGGGGCCGCGCGTCCAGATGACCTTGCAGAAGCCCTCGCGCGTGCCCGGCCAGGCGGCCACGGTCTCGTCGATGAGGGCGCGCCACGCGGGCAGGTCGATGGGATCCATGTCGAGCAGGGCGGCGGAGCGTGCGAAGCGGGCCAGGTGGGCGTCCTCGTGATCGAGCCGGACGCGGCCGGCGCCCTTCACCACCCGGAGCGCGTCGAAACAGCCGTCGCCGCGGGTCAGTCCGAGGTCGTCGGCCAGCACCTGGGGCGCGTCGGCGTCGACGACGCCACGTCCGAGAACTCCCACCACCCTGTCCGAGCCGTTCATGGCAGAAGAATACGGCGCTGCGCATGGGTAGGCTTCCATCATGATCGAACCCGTCGTGAGCGTCGATTGGCTCGCGGAACACCCGGACGCCGTCGTGGCCGATGTCCGCTGGTACCTCGACGGCCGCTCGGGGTGGGAGGCCTACACCGCGGGGCACCTTCCAGGAGCCGTCTTCGTGGACCTGAACACCGCGCTGGCCGCGCCGCAGGTCGACGGGTCGGGCCGGCACCCGCTGCCGACGCCCGAAGCGTTCGCCGCGGGCATGGCGGCTGTGGGGGTCTGGGACGACTCTGTGTTGGTCGCCTACGTCGACGCCGGCGGTGCTCAGGCGGCACGCATGGTCTGGCTGCTGCGACTGCTGGGGGTGGACGCCGCCGTGCTCGATGGCGGCATGGCGGCGTGGCCAGGAGCGCTGGAGACGGGGGCCGGCGAGACTCCAGCGCCCGGGGGGTTCACGGCGCGGCCGTGGGATCCCGCCGGGCTCGCCACGATCGACGACGCCGCGACGGGGAACCTCGTCCTCGATGCCCGGGCGGCCGAGCGCTACGAGGGCGTCAACGAGCCGGTCGACCCGCGGGCGGGTCACATCCCGGCGGCGGTGAACCTGCCGTTCGCCGGCAACCTGGACGCCGACGGCCGCTTCCTGCCCCCCGAGGAGTTGGCCGACCGCTACCGTGCGGCCGGCGTCGTGGACGCCGCCGAGGTCATCGTGTACTGCGGCTCCGGAGTCACGGCCTGCCACAACCTCGTCGCGCTGGAGCGAGCCGGCCTCGGCCGCGGGCGCCTCTACCCGGGGTCGTGGTCGCAGTACGCAGGCACGGAGCGTCCCGTCGCGACCGGCCCGGAACCCGGCACCCATCCGCCGCTGACGCCGCGTCCCTGAGGGGTCGCTCGTTGCTGGGAAACCATGGTTTCGACAAGCTCAACCAGCGAACGCCACCCCGACCGGCGCGCCT
>JARKOU010000103.1 GCA_029975645.1 Actinomycetales bacterium | reverse complement strand
CGCCGTACGACGCCGAACGGGGGTTGTGGTGATCATCCGGCCGGATGATCACCACAACCCCCGTTCGGCGTCGTACGGCGTTACGCGGCGTCCACGTCACCCAGGTGCCACAGGACGCGGCCGTCGCCGTCGCGCACGCTGATGCGCACCCCGGAGGTGATGTCCAGCGTCACGTCGAGGTGCTGCTGCCCGTCGCGCGAGCGCGCGCGATAGACGTACCGCGTGTTGCCGAGCGACGTCGTCTCGGTGACGGCGTGCGTGAGCCAGGGGCGGTCCCGGCGGATCCGGGCGAGGTCCCGGTGAGCGTCCAGGATGCGTTGGGCGGCGGCGTCGGGCGCCGGAGCGGGCGGGAAGGCGGGCCGGATGGCGTCGTCGCCGCCGATGCGCTCCCGCTTGATCCCGCGCATGCCGAGTTCGTCGCCGGCGTAGATCGACGGCGTGCCGCCGACGGTGAGGAGCACCGCGGTGGCGGCGAGGGCGGCGTCGGCGCCCACGCTGCTGGCGATCCGCGTCACGTCGTGGTTCCCCACGAAGGTCTGCGGCACGAACCGCTCGAGCATCGCCGCGTGCCGGCGCAGGGCGTGGTCGAGCTCGAAGAAGTTGCGGTCGCGCAGGCTCGACCAGATCGCCTTCCACAACTCGTACTGCGTGACCGTGTCGACGCCGGAGGCCGCGACGAAGGCGGGGTAGTCGCCGTGGATGACCTCGCCGAGGAACCACGCCGCGGGCGCGTGGGCGCGCACCCGCGGCAGCACCCGGGCCCAGAAGGCGGGGTCCACGGAGTACGCGGCGTCGAGGCGCCAGCCGTCCGCGCCGCGATCCAGCCAGTGGGTCATGACGCCCGCGACGTAATCGGCGGTGGCGTCCGTCTCGTGGCGCAGGCGCGCGAGGGACCCGTGCCCCTCGAAGACCCGTGGCCTCGGACCGCCCGGGGCGTGCCAGTCGATGTCGACGAGTTGGGCCGCCGGGCTGTCAGGGCCGTCGCGGAGCGCCTCGCCGACGAGCGGGTGATCGTGGCCGACGTGAGAGAACACGCCGTCGAGCACCAGGCGCAGGCCACGCTCGCGGCACGCGGCGACGAGGGCGTCGAACTCGGCGTCGCCGCCGAGCCGGGGGTCGATGCGGTAGAGGTCAAGACTGTCGTAGCCGTGCGTCTGCGAGGCGAAGATCGGTCCGAGGAGGAGGCCGGTAGCGCCGAGGTCGACGGCGTGGTCCAGCCACGGCAGCAGCCGGAGCAGGCGCGGCCCGGGTTCCGGGTCGGCGTAGCGGATCGGTGCACCGCAGAAACCCAAGGGGTAGACGTGCCACCACAGCGTGTTCTCGGGCGAGTTCATCAGGACTCCTAGTGAGTGCGACTCAGTACCACTACTGAGGATACCTCACTAGACTGGTTCGTATGGCACGCAGCGATCACCGGCCCCGTCAACGGCTCGACCCGGACGCCCGCCGGGAGGCCATCCTCGCCGCGGCGGCGGCGGCCTTCGGGAGGAGCGCGTACGGCGAGGTGACGGTCGCCGCCGTCGCCGCCGACGCCGATGCCTCCGAGGCGCTCGTCTACCGCTACTTCAGCGGCAAGGACCAGTTGTACGCCGCGGTGCTGCAGGCCGGCGTCGAGGACTTCGTGACCCGCGAGGCCGACGCCCTCGCCGCCCTCCCCCACGGAACGCCGCCCCGGAATCGGGTGCGGGCCGCCGTCGTCGTCTACCTCGACACCGTCGCGGCGCACCCGAACGCGTGGGCCGCTCCCCGGCGGGGGACGGGGACCGAGCCCGCGGCGGCGGCCGCCGTGCGCCGGGACGCGCGACGCGCGTACGTCGAACGGCTGCGGGCGCTCCTCGCCCCGAGCACCACCCGCCGGCACGAGTACGCGCTGTGGGGATTCGGGGGGTTCCTCGACTCGGCCTGCCTGCGGTGGGTGGAGGCCGGGTGCGCGGCGGACGAGCGGGAGCCGATCATCGCGGCGGCACTCGGCGCGCTGGAGGGTGCGCTCGGCGACTGGGCGGCGTGAGCCGGGCTGCGCACGGCCAACCGTGGCGAGGTAGTCGGTTAGGCGCCAGATCGCCGTCGTCGACCGACTACCCCGCACCGAACCGACTACCTGGGCGGCACCCCGGCGGCCTTCACTCCTTCGCCGACGTCGGGCCGTCCGCGAGGAGGAGGTAGAGCGAGCGGCGAGCGTCGGACAGGATCGTCGCCGCGGCGTCGACCTGCTCCGGGGTGCCGGTCCGCGCGACCTGGCGGGCGGCCTCGTGGAGCTGCATGAGGAGCATCCGAAGGCTCGGCCCGGCGGGCGAGGCGTCGGCGTCGCCGAACGGGTCCGGCCAGCGGTCGCGGTTCTCGGCGACGTAGGCCTTGCCCTGGTCCGTGAGCGAGGCGATCTTCCGCCCGGCCTCGGCGACGACGCTCACCAGGCCTTCATCCTCGAGTTGGCTGATCGCGGGGTAGACGGCGCCGGGACTCGGGGTCCAGCGTCCGTCGGAGCGTTCGCCGATCGCCTGCATGAGTTGGTAGCCGTGCATCGGCGCCTCGTCGAGCAGGAGCAGGACGGCGGCGCGCAGGTCGCCGCGCGGGGCGCGCCCGCGACCGCCGGGGCCACGCCGGCCGTGAGGACCGTGGTGTCGCGGCCCAGGACCGAAGGGCGGCGGGCCGGGGAATGGCGGGCCGCCCACAGGGCCCATGTCAGGGTGATGGTGTCGGCCGCCGTGGCAGCCGTCGAATTCGGGATGGGGGAACATGATGTCTCCTTCAGTGGCGTATCGGATGACGCTAACGATACATCGTTAGCGTCATCGTGACAACGCAAGGTCAGGTCGCGCGCGCGGGGCCGCGGGGCGGCTGCCGGCGAGGTCGTCGGTGGAGTGGCCAACCGACGGCGAGGTCGTCGGTTCAGCGGGGTCGACCGCGGCCAGGTCGTCGGTTCGGCGCCAGATCGTCGTCGTCAACCGACTACCCCGCGCCGAACCGACGACCTCGCGGCGAGCGGCAGAATGGCCGGCGAGACAGCGTCCGCAGCGATCCTGAGGAGACCCCGATGCAGGCCCTCGTCTTCACCGAGTGCGGTGAGCCGGACGTCCTTCACCTCGGCGACGTTCCCGAACCGCACGCCAAGCCCGGGCAGGTGCGCATCGCCGTCCGGGCCGCCAGCGTCAACGCGTTCGACTGGAAGGTTCGCGCGGGTCTGGTCCACGGGATGCCGAAGGCGTTCCCCGCCGTGCCGGGGCTCGACGCCGCGGGCGTGGTGGACGAGGTGGGCGACGGCGTCAGCGGGGTCGCCCCGGGCGACCGGGTGTTCGGACTCGGCTCGCGGACCTTCGCGCGCCACGCCGTTCTCGGGATGTTCGCGAGGATCCCCGACCGGATGACCTTCGAGGAGGCGGGCGCCCTGGGCGTGGTGGTGGAGACGGCCGCCCGCAGCCTCGACTTGCTCACGCTCCCGGCCGGCGCGACGCTGCTGGTCGACGGCGCGGCGGGCGGCGTGGGCACGGCTCTCACCCAGTTCGCGGTGGCCCGGGGGCTGCGCGTCATCGGCACCGCGAGCCCGAGACATCACGACCACCTGCGGCGCCTCGGCGCGACCCCCACCACGTACGACACCGGCCTGGCCGAACGTGTGGCGGCCCTGGCGCCGGAGGGGGTCGACGGCGCGATCGACGTGGTTGGGAAGGGATCGGTGCCGGCGCTCGTCGGGATCACGGGCGACCCCGCTCGGGTGGTCACCGTCGCCGACTTCGGGGCCGGACCGCTCGGCGTCCACGTCGCCGACTCGAGCCTGGGCCGGGCCACCTACGCCCTCGCCGAAGCCGCGCGTCTGTTCGAGGAGGGGCGCTTCGCCGTCGTCCTCGATCGCGTGGTCCCCCTCGCCGACGGCGCCGCGGCGCACCGACTGGCCCAGGGCGGGCACGTGTACGGCAAGGTGGTGGTCACGGTCCCCTGAGGCGGCGAGCGCCGTCGGCCTCAGTCCAGCAGAATCCGCCTCAGCCCAGCAGAATCCGCCTCAGTCCAGCAGCATCCGCTCGTGGCCCTTCGGGCAGCGGCCGCGGGTCTGGTCGAAGAAGCCCTCGTCCCACACGTCCCACGACTCCCAGTGGACGCCGCAGTACACGGCCGAGCAGGTGGGGCACCAGAAGGGGGCGAGTTCGCGGTCGAGCGCATACAGCGCCGCGACCGACCGACGGCGCAGGGCGCCCAGCACGGTCACCAGGTTGAACTGCGGAAACGTGAGCCGTCCCCACGGCGAGTCCACCTCGAGCCGCAGCACGCCGTCGGTCTCACGCAGCGCGACCGCCCCAGCCCGGGATCCGTCCAGCGCGCACGCGAACTCCACGACCTCCTCCACGGGCGCAACTGTCCCACCGCGCGCGTCACCCCGTCAGGGCACGGGCCGCACGCGACGGGCAAGGGCGCGGCGCCCCGCCCACCCACGCCCCGCGGTCGTGCTCAGGGCTGCGCCGCCCGCCACGCCGCGATCGCCGCGCGGAGGTCCCGAGCCCGTTCCGGGGAGACGAAGGAGGCCTCGACCGAGTTGGCGGCGAGGGTGGCGAGCGCGTCCGTGTCGAGGGCGAAGGTGTCGCGGACGGCGGCGAAGGCGTCGTCGACGTAGCCGCCGAAGTAGGCGGGGTCGTCGGAGTTGACGCAGACGTTCAGGCCCGCGGCCAGCATCTCGGGAAGCGGATGCGCCGCCAGGGACGGCACCGCGTGCAGCCGCGCATTCGACAGCGGGCACACGGTGAGCGGCACGCGCTCGCGGGCGAGGCGCTCCACGAGAGCGGGGTCCTCCATGGACCGAATCCCGTGGTCGATCCGCTCGGCGTGCAGCAGGTCGAGGGAATCCCGCACGTTCGCCGCCGGTCCCTCCTCGCCGGCGTGTGCGATGCGGTGCAGGCCGAGCGCCTCCGCGCGGGCGAACACATCGACGAACAACGACGGCGGGTACCCCACCTCGGCCGAGTCCAGGCCGATCCCGGCGATCGGGGCGTCGAGGGCGATCAACTCGGTGAGGACGGCGTCGGCCTCGGCGGCCGGCCGGTCGCGCAGGAACGCCGCGAACAGGGCGGTGGTCAGGCCGAGGTCGCGGGCGCCGTCGTCGAGCGCCTCAGCGATCCCTTCCACCACCGCGCCGAGCGGGACCCCGCGGGCCAGGTGTGCCTGGGGATCGAACATGATCTCCGCGTGCAGCACCCCGGCCGCGGCGGCGCGGCGCAGGTAGGTGCGGGTGAGGTCCGCGAAGTCGGCCGCGGTGCGCAGGACGGCCATGTTCTCGTAGTACAGGGCCAGGAAGGACGAGAGGTCCGTGAACTCGTAGCGGCGGCGCAGGGCGGCCTCGTCCGGTGTGGGCAGGACGACGCCGTTGCGATCGGCCATCTCCAGCACCATCGGCACCTCGAGCGTGCCCTCGATGTGGAGGTGCAGTTCAGCGCACGGAAGGGTGGGGCGCGCGGGGGGCGGAGGCGCGAGGGGCACGGCGGTCATGCGCCCATCATCGTGCGACCGCACCGCCGCCGCCCCCCGCGGCCCACCTCGCCCTCAGTCCCCGAGCCCCGTGCCCACCTTGCGGGCGGCGGCCACCCAGTCGTGGTCCTGCGGCACGTACTTGATCTTCCCGGCCACCTCGGACAGGGGCATCGCCTCGGTGCCCTCCCCGCGTGCGGCGACCATGTACCCGCACTCGCCGGCCGCGACGAGTTCGGCGGCGGCCGCGCCCAGCCGCGTGGCGAGCAGGCGGTCCGCCGCGCACGGCGCGCCGCCGCGCTGCACGTAGCCGAGGATCGTGACGCGGGCCTCGAGCCCGGTCGCCGCCTCCAGCTCACGCGCGAGCCGGAACGTGTGCTCGCGCTGGTTGTCCTCCACGTGCGCGAGGTGCGTCCTCGCGGCGCGCCGCGCCTCCGGCGTCTTGGCGGCCTTCACGAGGAGTTGAGCGGCCTCGTAGTCAGCGGTGTCGTCGACGTCGCGGGCGCCTTCCGCCACGGCGACCACGCTGAAGGTGCTCCCGCGTGCGGTCCGTGTCCGGATGGTCTCCGCGACGCTCTCCACGGTGTACGGGATCTCGGGGATGAGGATGACGTCGGCGCCACCGGCGAGGCCCGCCGCGAGGGTGAGCCAGCCCGCGCGGTGGCCCATGACCTCGGTGAGGATGATGCGGTGGTGGCTGTGCGCGGTGCTGTGCACCCGGTCGATCGCCTCGGTGGCGATCTCGGTGGCCGTCGCGAAGCCGAAGCTGGTGTCGGTGCCCCAGATGTCGTTGTCGATCGTCTTGGGGAGGGTGAGGACGTTGAGGCCGGCATCGTGCAGGCGCATCGCGTTCTTCGCGGTGCCGCCACCACCGATGAGGATGAGGCCGTCCAGCCCCTCGCGCTCGTAGTTCTCGACGACGGTCGGCACCATGTCCCGCACCTCGCCGTCGACCGTCATGCGGTGCACCTTGTCCCGGCTCGTGCCGAGGATCGTGCCGCCGATGGTGAGGATGCCGGAGAGGGCCTTGCCGTCGAGGTGCTCGTACCGGTTCTGCACCAGGCCGGTGATGCCGTCGCGGAAACCGATGAGCTCCATGCCGTGGTATCCGATCGCGGCCTTGCCGAAGCCGCGGATCGCCGCGTTGAGGCCGGGGCTGTCACCGCCGGCGGTGAGGATGCCGATCCGCTTGGGTGTTCCGTTCGTCATGAGCGGCCTCATTCCAGATGGTGGTCGTGGGGCGGATGGCGTCAGTCTGTCGGGCCCGGCATCGCGCGCACAACCCGCGAAACATGGTCGTCACCTGGGCACACGCGCCAGGCGCCGTCGGGCGCCGTCGGGCGTCGCGAATGCGGCCCCGCGCGGGGGCCGAGCGCGGGAGAGTGGATCCGTGCGCGCCGTCGTGCTCTGGCTGGTGGCGCTCCTGCTTGCCGGTTGCGGCGGAGGTGACGACGTGAAGATTCCCCAGCCCGACGTCCCGGCCACCATCCAGGTGACCAGTCCGGCGTTCTTCGACGGCCGGCCCATCCCGGATCGGCATACATGCCACGGCGTGGGCACGTCGCCGGCGCTGCGCTGGGAGGGAGTGCCCGACGGCGCCGCCTCCCTCGCGCTCGTGGTCTGGGATCCCGACGCGCCTCGGGGGACGTTCCTCCACTGGCTCGTGTACGACGTCGCCCCCGGCGACGGCGGCGTCGCGGCCGGTCAGGTGCCCGACGGCGCGGGCGGGGGCAAGGCGCGGGAGGGCGAGAACAGCGCGCGCCGGTCCGGGTGGTTCCCGCCGTGCCCGCCGAGCGGAACGCACCGGTACGTGATTACGGTCTACGCGCTCGACGCGCGGGTCCGTGGCCGGGACAGCCAGCACGTGCTGGACGACGTCGCGCGGCACGCCATCGCGACGGGGTCCCTCATGGGCACCGTCTCGGCGCAGTAGCGCACCGGAGTTGGGCGGGTGACAGACCGCGCGGATACCGCCTCGGGCCGGGCGCCGCGCGGGAGGATGCCCGCATGGACGTCATCGAGGTGCTGCTGCCGGGCGTCGGGCTGCGGTACGAGTTCGTCAGCGCCGCGGGAAACCGGATCGGGATCATCGCCCATCGCGACGGCGGCTTCGAGATCGTGCGCTACCACCGCACCGACCCCGACGCCGCCGTCCCGCTCCTGACCCTCACGCGGGAAGAGGCGGACACGATCGGGGAGATCCTCGGTGCACCCCGGATCACCGAACGGTTCGCCGACCTCACACGCGAGGTGCCCGGGTTGGCCGCCGCGACGATCGACGTCCCGCACGGCTCTCGCTTCGACGGTCGCACCCTCGGCGAGACGAAGGCCCGGACCAAGACCGGGGCGTCCGTGGTCGCGATCGTGCGCGGCGAGCATGTCATCGCCTCGCCGACACCGCGGGACGGCCTGCTCGGGGGCGACTCGCTCGTGGTCGTCGGGACGGACGCCGGCATCGAGGGCGTCCGCAAGATCATCAGCGGGTGAACCGTGGCGGAGGTCGGGGTCTTCCTGGTCGAACTCGGCCTCCTCCTGCTGCTGCTCGGAGTCCTGTCCTGGCTGGCCGAACGCATCCGGCTCTCCCCTATCCCCCTGTTCCTCGTGGCCGGGCTGGCGCTCGGCGAGGGCGGGATCGCGCAACTGGGTCCGGCCGCCGACTTCGTTCGGTCGACGGCGGAGATCGGCGTGCTGCTGCTTCTTCTGCTGCTCGGACTGGAGTTCTCCGCCGCCGAGTTCGGGTCGGCGCTGCGTCGGCACGCTCCGAGCGGGGTCGCGGACCTGGTCCTGAACGCGCCGCCGGGTTTCTTGGCGGGCATGCTCCTGGGGTTCGACTGGCAGGCGAGCCTCGCGCTCGCCGGGGTCACGTGGGTCTCGTCCTCCGGAATCGTCGCCCGGCTCGTGTCAGAACTGGGCCGCACCGCCAACCGCGAGACGCCCGCCGTGCTCTCGGTCCTCGTCCTCGAGGACGTCGCGATGGCCGTGTTCCTCCCGCTCGTATCGGTCCTACTCGCGGGCGGAACGGCGATCCAGGCCGCCGTCGGCATGGCGCTCGCGACCGGCGTCGTCGTCGCGATCCTCATCGCGGCGCACCGGTACGGGCACCGGCTCGGGCGAGCCCTCGGGCCCGAGGACTCCGAACAGGTGCTGCTGCGCGTGCTGGGCCTGGCGCTGCTGGTCGCAGGGCTCACCTACCTGGTGGGGGCTTCCGCCGCGGTGGGCGCGTTCCTGGTGGGGCTCGCGATTCCCGGTGAGACGGCGCGCCGCGCGCGCGAGGTTCTGAAGCCGCTGCGTGACCTCTTTGCGGCGATCTTCTTCCTCTCGTTCGGCTTGAGCATCGCCCCGGCCGCGGTGGTGCCGGCGCTCCCGGCGGCCGCCGTCCTGGCCGGGGTGACGTTGACGACCAAGGTGGTCACCGGGTGGTACGCCGCCCGGCGCGACGGCGTGGGCGTGTACGGGCGGGTGCGCGCGGGGACCATGCTCATCCCTCGCGGCGAGTTCTCGATCGTGATCGCCGGGCTGGCCGTGGCCTCGGGAGCGCTCGACGTCGGCCCGCTCGCCAGCGCGTACGTGCTGGTCCTCGGGGTGTGCGGCCCGATCCTCGCCCGGAGCGCGGACAGGCTCACCGGCCTCGTGGTGCCGCGGCCGCTGTTCACGCGCGGAACGGCGGGGTAGCGGACGCGCGGCCCGAGCGCCGGCACTCGCCCCGGGGCCTAGCCTCAGGGCTCACCTGCGGCGGCGTACGCGTCGGCGAGCCAACCGGCCACCTCGGCGTCGACGTCGTCGAGGTGGTGGATCTCGAGGTGGTGCATCCAGACCCGTGGGCTCGGGTGGACCACCTCTTTGAACCGCGGCGAGGCGAGCCGTACGGGCGAGGCGATCGAGAGCACCGTCTCGGCGGCCGGGTGCGAGAGCCACCGCCCCGGCATCCACAGGTACGCGAAGCCTCGCTGACGGCGGAACGCGACCTGGGAGCGTGACGCGCGGATCTCGACCGGCCCGATGGCCTCGATGAGCCCCTGGACTCGCCGGAAGACAGCCAACGACGCTGGGTGTCCGGCGAAGAAGTCGTCCGGCTCCACGGCCCCCTCCCGCTCTATCGCGACCTCGCGACCGTACTCCCCCGGGTCGTCCGCCCGGACGCAGCGGAGTCCGTCCACCCGGCAACCTCGGAGCGTCGGTCCCGGTTCACGCGGCAGCCGCGCGGCGCACAATGGATTCGTGAGGTTCGTCGACCGAACCGACGCAGGACGCCGGCTGGGGCAGCGCCTCCGCGTAAGTCTGGCGGAGGCGGAAGACGTGGTGGTCGTCGGGCTTCCTCGCGGCGGCGTCCCCGTGGCCTACGAGGTGGCGAAGGCGCTCCACGCGCCGCTCGACGTCCTCCTGGTCCACAAGATCGGCGTCCCGTACCAGCCCGAGTTCGCGATGGGCGCAGTGGGCGACGGCGGGTACCGCGTGGTCGACGAGCACACCGTCCGCTGGGCCGGCGTCACTCCCGAGCAACTCGACACGGCCGCGCGCCGCGAGATCGACGAACTCACCGCCCGGGGCGCGCGGCTGCGCCGGGGGCGGGCCCCGCTCCCCCTGACCGACAAGACCGTGGTCGTGGTGGACGACGGCGCCGCCACCGGCCTCACCGCCCTCGCCGCGTGCCACCTCGCCCGGGCCGCCGGCGCGCGGCGGGTGATCGCCGGGATGCCCGTCGCCTCGCGCGAGGCCGTCGCCGCGCTGCGCAAGGAGGCCGACGACGTGGTGTGTGTCGACGTCCCACCCTCCTTCATGGCCGTGGGCGAGTGGTACGAGACTTTCGGGCAGACGAGCGAGACCGAGGTGCTGGCACTGCTCGACCGGGCCTGGGCCGAGGTGCCCGCGCCGAGCCCAGACCCCCCGGCCGGCGGGAGCAACAAGGAGGCCGGGCACGATCCTGGACGTCGCGACCCGGCCGAGCGCGACCCTGTCGAGGTCCGCATCCCGGCTGCCGGCGTGGTTCTCGCGGGCACGCTCGTGCCGCCGCGCCCCGGCAAGGGGATCGTCCTGTTCGCCCACGGCAGCGGGAGCAGCCGGCACAGCCCGCGCAACCGGTTCGTGGCCCAGGTGCTCCAGGAAGCGGGCCTCGGCACGCTCCTGTTCGACCTCCTGACGGCCGCCGAGGACGGCGACCGCAGCCTCGTGTTCGACATCGGCTTCCTCGCGCGCCGCCTGCTCGGCGCGACGGCATGGCTGCGCGCCGCGGAGTCCGGGGTCGACGCCGCCACGCCGGTCGGCTACTTCGGGGCGAGCACCGGAGCCGCCGCCGCTCTCGTAGCCGCCGCCGCACCGGCCTCCGAGACCGGAGTAGAGGTGGGCGCCGTCGTCAGCCGCGGCGGGCGGCCCGACCTCGCCGGCGACGCCCTCCCCGCCGTCCGTGCGCCCACCCTCCTCATCGTCGGAGGCTGGGACACCCAGGTGCTCGCGCTGAACCGGGCGGCCCGGGCGCGCCTGGTCTGCGAGAGCCGGCTCGATGTGGTGCCGGGGGCGACGCACCTCTTCGAGGAGCCCGGCACCCTCGCGGCCGCCGCCGCGCTCGCGCGCGACTGGTTCGCGGCGCACTTGGCTCCGCACGCGTAGCGCCGACAGGCCACGTATGAGGGCCGGTCCCCACGCGGGGACCGGCCGCCCGAAGGCGGCCCCTCCCACCACCGCGGTCAGACCCACCACCGCGGTCAGACCCACCGCCGCGGTGAGGCCCACCACCGGGGTGAGGCCCACCACCGCGGCCAGTCCCACCACCGCCGTCAGTCCCACCACAGGCGCCACCCCGTCCGGCCCGGTTCGCGCGGGTCGAACCACGGCGTGATCTCGTCGGGGCCGTACTCGGCGTCGTCGAGCCCGAAGGCGTCGCTGGCGTAGGCCCACAGCTCCCGGCACTCGCACCCCTCGTCGTGATCCTTCTGCAGGCGGAACGCCGGCACGTCGAAGAGCACAGCCCCGTCGACGGAGAGCCGCTCGTCCTCGCGCGCGGGACCCACCAGGTACCCGAAGACCTCCACCCGGCCGGGGTTGGCTGCCGCGGCGCGCAGGAACGACCCGAGGGTCGGGCTCCAGTTCTGGCGCTCCTCCAGCATGTCGGCCGGAAGGCGGTCGAGGAGTTGCTGAGCGGGCGGGCCGCTGAGGCGAGTGAAGCGGACGAGGTCGCCCGAGTCGCGCGGGAGGCCGGTGACGAACGGCGCGACGAGTTCCGGCACGCCCGCCTCCAGCAGGATCCCCTGGGGATGGAGTCGCGGCGACGCGGGGTGCGGACTCGGCCGGCGGGCGTCGTCGTCGGCCCTCTCCCGCAGGTGGGACTCCCACAGGGTGCGGATCCTCTCGGCGACGGCGGCGGGACCGTCGGCGACCGTGACGGCCGCCGGGGAGCGCGACGCTCTCCCGGCGGTCCCGACCGCGCTCCTGGTCTTGCCGGTGCGGCTCCGGGCGGTTCGGGCGGTTCGTGTGGCGGGGGTGGGCTGGCTCGACGTGGTCATGGGAGTGAGCCTGCGCCCCACGCCCGACGTCCCGCCGGACCGGGACGCGCCGCGGTGGACGCCTCGACGCCGGCCCGCCCTGTGGAGGACGCCCGCCGTGTGCTTCCCTTCTCCGGTGAGTCCGGTCGATCCGGTGAGTCCGGTCAGTCCTCAGCGCCCGGTGGGTGAGCGGCCGATGGGCGAGCGGCCGACGACGTCGCACGAGGTCGCCCTCCTACGCCTGGTCGCGCAGCGTGCGGCCGGGCCGGCGCTCGACTCCCCCGCCGAGGCGGTCGCCTGGCTCGGCGCAGCCCAGGGCCAGGACCTTCCGGGTGTGCTGACGTCGGTCGCGCTCCGCACGACCGGACGCAGCCGGAGCGCCGTCACGGCCGCCCTCGATGCAGGCCACGTGGTCCGTTCGTGGCCGATGCGCGGCACGCTCCACCTGGTCCCGGCCGTGGATCTCGGCTGGATCCTCGGCCTCACCGCCCCCCGCGTCCTCGCCCAGACGGCGCGGCGCCGCGCACAACTCGGCCTGGGCGAGGACGCGATCACCACGGCGCGCGACGTCGCCCTCGGCGCGCTCGACGGCGGACGGCGCCTCGCGCGCGCCGAGCTGCTCGCCGCCTGGGAGCGGGCAGGCCTCGCGCCCGCCGGAGGGCGCGGCTACCACCTGCTCTTCCACCTGGCGCTCAACGGGGTCGTGTGCTTCGGCCCGACGCGCGGGGCCGAGCAGGAGATCGTGCTCCTGCAGGAATGGGTGCCGAACCAGAGGCGCCTCGAACGCGACGAGGCCCTCGGCGAGTGGGCCCTGCGCTTCTTCCGCAGCCACGGGCCCGCCACCGGCAAGGACTTCACCCGCTGGACCGGGCTCACCGCGGCGGACGTGCGCACGGCCCTCGCCGTCGCCCGCCCGAGCCTGGAGAGCCTGGTGGTCGACGGCGTCGAGCACCTCCTCGACCCGGCCACGCCGGAAGCCCTGGACGCGCACCGGGCGCAGGCACGCGGCGTCGTCCTCCTGCCCGGCTTCGACGAGATGATCCTCGGCTACGCCGACCGCACCGCGACGCTCTCGCTGGAGCACGAGCCGCGCGTGGTGCCGGGCGGCAACGGCGTGTTCGCCCCCACGATCGTGGTGGACGGGCGGGTGGTCGGCACGTGGCGGATGGTGGGGCGCGGCGCGGCCCGGCGATTCGAGCCGGCGCTGTTCGCGCCCCTGTCCTCCCACGTGGAGAGGGCGATCCACGCCGCCCACGCCGCGCTGCCCGCCGACGGCCCGTGAGAGCATCGCGCCGATGAGCCAAACCCCGCCCCCCGGCTTCCACGTCCTGTTCTACGAGCCGCGGATCCCGCCGAACACGGGCAATGCAATCCGCATGGTGGCCGCGACGGGCGCGACACTGCACCTCATCGAACCACTCGGCTTCGACCTCTCGGACGCCAAGTTGCGCCGGGCCGGCCTGGACTACCACGACCTCGCCCGCGTGGTGGTCCACCCCGGCCTCGACGCCGCGCTGGCGGCCGTCGCGCCCGGCCGGGTGTATGCGTTCACCGGATCGGCGACAACATCCTTCGCCGACGTGCGGTACGAACCGGGCGACGCCCTGCTGTTCGGGCCAGAGCCGTTGGGCCTGCCAGCCGACGTGCTCGCCGATCCGCGCGTCACCGAGCGTGTGCGCATCCCGATGCTGCCCGGAATCCGCTCGCTCAACCTCTCGAACTCCGCTGCCGTTGCCGTGTACGAGGCGTGGCGCCAGCACGGGTACGCCGGCGTGTGAGAACAATGGGCCCGATGGGACCCCACGACAGGCCGCCCCCTTGGGACGCCGTGCTGTTCGACCTCGACGGCACGCTGACGGACTCCGCGCGCGGCGTCACCGAATCGGTAGCCGCGGCGCTGCGGGAGGTCGGCGCGCCCGTTCCGGACGCCGCGACGCTCATGCGGTTCGTCGGGCCACCGCTGCGGGTCGGGTTCCGAGAGATCACCCACCTGACCGACGACGACGTCGAGCGCGCCTTCCACGCCTACCGCGCCGCCTACACCGGCGGGGGCATGTTCCGCGCGCACGTGTTCGACGACGTCCCCGCCCTGCTCGACGGGCTCCGGGAGGTCGGGATGCCGCTCGCCCTGGCGACGTCGAAGTCGGTAGACCTGGCCCACCACATCCTCGAGCACTTCGGCCTGGACTCCTACTTCGCCGTCGTCGCCGGCGCGCGACCCGACGGCAGCCGCAGCGCCAAGCACCAGGTGATCGACGAGGCACTGCGCGGGCTCGCGGACCTAGGTCACGACGCCGACCACGTCGTCATGGTCGGCGACCGAGAGCACGACGTCGCGGGGGCGGCCCGGTGGGGCATCCCGTGCGTCGTGGTCCGGTGGGGCTACGGGAGCCCCGACGAGGCCGAGGGCGCGTACGCCGTCGTCCACACCGTCGCCGACCTGGCGGAGGCGCTCGGGGTGCCGCTCGCCGCGACGGAAGGGCCCGACCGAGCGGGCGCTCCGGACGACCTCGGACACGGGGCCGACCGAGTCGAGGACGAGCCGTGAGGCTGTTCCGACCGATCCACGTCCCGCACCGGCCGCACCTGCCAGCGGTCCGCATCCGGCCGGTTGTCGACGAGCGCATTCCGGCCGCGCTCGCCACCCGACCGCCGAGCCCGTCCCGCGCGGGCCGCCCGGTCGTGCGGCGGGTGCCCCCCACCCAGCCGCGCCCGGCCGACGGAGCCGACGACGTCCCCCGTTGGATGCGAACGGCCGGGGGCTGGGCCTGGCGGATCCTCGCGATCGTCGGCGTGGTCTCGCTGGTGGTCTTTGCGACGGCGAAGATCCAGTTGGTCTTCGTCGCGGTGTTCCTGGCGCTGGTCTTCACCTCGGTGCTGCGGCCCTTCGTCAACCTGCTGGCACGGACGCTGCCACGGCCCCTCTCGACGGCAATCGCCATGTTCAGCGCCTTCCTCTTCCTCGCGGGGCTCATCGCCTACGTGGTGAGTTCCGTGGCCTCGCAGTGGCAGTCGCTCGCGGTGCAATTCGGGGAGGGATCGGGGCAGATCCTCGACTTCCTGGAGCGCGAGTCGCAGCGGCTGCCGTTCACGATCACCCCGGAGATGGTCACGGGGTGGATCGACACGGGCCGGCAGTGGCTGGTGGACCACAGCGGCGAGGTCGCCTCGAACGCCCTCTCCGGCGTCGGGTCCGTGGTCGAGGTGTTCACCGCCATCGCGCTGGCCATTTTCTGCTCCGTCTTCTTCCTCACCCGCGGCGAGCAGATGTGGACGTGGTTCCTCAACCAGTTGCCCTCGCGAAGCCGGGAGCAGGTGCACGACGCCGCGGGTGCGGGCTGGTACACGTTCTCCGGCTATGCCCGCGGGACAGTGATCATCGCCATCACCGACGGCATGCTCGCCGGGCTGATCCTGGCGATCCTCGGGGTGCCGCTCGCGGCGCCGCTGGCGGTGCTCGTGTTCATCGGCGCGTTCATCCCGCTCGTCGGGGCGCCGATCGCGATGGCGATCGCGATGATCGTGGCGCTGGCGGCGAACGGGCTGCTCAATGCCGTGCTCGTGGGCGTGGGAATCGCGCTGATCGGGCAGTTCGAGGGACACATCCTGCAGCCGCTCGTCATGGGCCGGCAGGTGTCGCTCCACCCCGTGGTGGTGGCGCTCGCCGTCACGGCGGGGACCCTGGTAGCCGGCATCCTCGGCGCGATCATCGCGGTCCCGCTCGTCGCGGTGATCTGGGCGATCTACGCGAAGTTGCGCAACCTCGATCCCCCGCTCTCGGCACCGCCCCGGTCGATCCGGGTGATCATGGGCCACGAGCCGGCGGCCGGGTAGGCACCGCCCGGGTGTACGCCGCTCGGGTGTACGCCGCGCGGAAGGGCGCCGCCCGGGTGCGCGCCGCTCGACACCCGGTCACTGGAAGTCCCGGGAACTCGACGGCACCCGCAGCACGAGCGGCTCGAGGCGATCGGCCATGAGGTTCGTGACGCCGTCGGCCCTCTCGATGGTGCCCCGCACCACCATGGCAGCGCTGGTCCGCGCGACCCGCCGGTGCCTCGACCACAGCCCGGGTGAGCAGATGACGTTGAGCAGGCCGGTCTCGTCCTCCAGCGACAGGAACGTCACCCCGCGGGCCGTTCCGGGCCGCTGGCGGTGGGTGACGACGCCGGCCACCTCCACGCGACTGCCCGTCTCCACGCGGGAGAGACCGCCGATGGAGTGCACCCCGGCGGCGTCGAGGTCGATTCGGGCGAACTGCGTGGGGAATGACTCGGTGGAGACCCCCGTGGCCCAGACGTCGGCGACCGAGGTCTCGATCTCGTCCATGCCGGGGAGCATGGGGGCCCGGACCCCGACGGCGGTGTCCGGGAGGGTCTCCGGCCCCTCACCCGCGACGGCCCCGGCCGCCCAGAGCGCTTCCCGTCGCTCGAGCCCGAAGCAGCGCAGCGCCCCAGCCGTGGCCAGCGCCTCGAGTTGCTGAGCGGAGAGCCGGACCCGGCGAGCGAGGTCCGCGAGATCCACAAACGGTCCGCCGGCCGTGCGCTCGTCGACGAGGCGCTGCGCCGTCGCCTCCCCGATGGAGCGGATCGGGGCGAGGCCGAGCCGCACCGCGATCTCCCCCGTGCGGGCGGCTGGGGGCAGGGATCGGTGGTCCGGCTGGCGCGCAGGAGTCGGCTGGCGCGCAGGGGTCGCCGCCAACCCCACAGCTGCACCCGGCGTACCAGACTCACCGGTTACACCAGACGGACCGATCGCACCGGCGGGCACACCCGTCGGTGGTGCCGTCGGCCGCGGTTCCTCCACCCGCTCGACCCTCGCCTGGACGCCCGAGGCGAGCACGTCCGCCCGCTCGACGCGCACCCCGTGGCGGCGCGCATCCGCGACCAGGGTCTGCGGGGAGTAGAAACCCATCGGCTGGGCGGCGAGCAGGCCGGCGTAGAACGCGGCGGGGTGGTGCACCTTGAGCCACGCGCTGGCGTAGACCAAGTACGCGAAGGAGAACGCGTGCGACTCGGGGAAGCCGAAGTCGGCGAACGCCTTGAGCTTGTCGAAGATCTGCTCGGCGACGTCCTCGGGCACCCCACGTTCGAGCATGCCCGCGATGAGCCGGGCGTGCAGCGCCTCCATCCGCTCCAGCGAGCGCTTGGACCCCATCGCCCGGCGGAGTTGATCGGCCTCCGCGGGGCTGAACCCGGCGACGTCGATCGCGATCTGCATGAGCTGCTCCTGGAACAGGGGCACGCCGAGCGTCTTGGACAGTGCCGGCTCGAGGAGCGGGTGGAGGTACGTGATCGGCTCGCGCCCGTTCGCGCGATTGATATAGGGGTGCACGGAGTTGCCCTGGATGGGGCCGGGCCGGATGAGGGCGACCTCGATGACGATGTCGTAGAAGCACCGCGGGCGCAGCCGCGGGAGCGTGGCCATCTGGGCGCGCGACTCCACCTGGAACACGCCCACCGTGTCCGCGGCGCACAGGAGGTCGTAGACCGCCGGGTCCTCCTGGGGCAGGGAGTGCAGGCCCACCCGCACCCCTTCGACCTGCTCGATCTGGGCGAAGGCGATCCGCAGGGCGGTGAGCATGCCGAGCCCGAGCAGGTCGAACTTCACCAGGCCGGCGTCGGCGCAGTCGTCCTTGTCCCACTGGAGCACCGTGCGCCCCGGCATGGTCGCCC
>JARKOU010000098.1 GCA_029975645.1 Actinomycetales bacterium | reverse complement strand
CGCCCTCGACCAGCGCGGCCGGGCCGCCTTCCGCTCCTACCTCGCCGACCTCCTGGCGCTCCAGACGAGGCTCGAGGCCGAGCCCCGCGCCCTGTGGAAGGTCTACCCGGAGATGCTCGAAGCCAACATGAACGGCTGAGCCGGTCCTCCCGGCCTCGGGGGCACGACGGGCCCGAGATCCTCGACGCCCGGGTCCTCGGACGCCGTCGAGTGTCACGATGTGGGGGTCGACGGGCCACGAGTGCCACGGAATCGGGGTGACGACGCCGCTACGGGCCCTACTTCGTAGCACTCGCCGCCGTGCCGACGGGGCTGACCCCAATTTCGTGGCACTCGCGACGTCGCGGTGCGCGAACCCCCCTGCCGCGAGGTCCCCCCACGGCCCATCATGGGTCCAGCGGACCCCGCACGGTCCGCGGTCGGTGCGCGACGAGGAGGTCGGACATGGCGGAGCGCGTGACGTTCCCGGGCGCGGACGGGCGAGACCTCTCGGGGTTCCTGGACTCCCCGGACGGGCCCGCCAGGTCGGCGGCCCTGGTGGTCCACTGCCTCGCCCGCGACGCCGACGACCCGGCCGCCACGTGGATCGGCCGGGCGCTCGCCGAGGACGGGTTCGTGGTCCTGCGCCTCGGCCTGGCGAGCGAGGAGGCCGACGCCGGAGCGGCCCCGGGCGTGGACGTGGACGACGTCGCCGCCGCCGCGGCGTACCTGCGCTCTCGCCATCGGGCGCCGGCCCTGCTGGTCGGGCACTCGCTCGGCGCCGCCGCGGTCATCGCCGCCACCGAGCACGTCCCCGAGGCGCGCGCCGTCGTCACCATCGCGGCGCCGTCGGACCCGGTGCGGTTCGTCTCCAAGGCGCGCATCGCCCGGGACGAGGACTCCGGCGACCGGGTTCACGTCTCCCTGGGTGGGCATCGCGTCACGCTCGGCACCGCGCTGCTGGACGACCTCCGGTCCCGGCCGCAGGCGGACCGCCTCGCGCGCCTGGGCACCGCCCTGCTCGTGCTGCACTCGCCCGTGGACGCCGTCGTCGGGATCGACGACGCCCGGGAGGTGTTCGACGCCGCCCGCCACCCGAAGTCCTTCGTGAGCCTCGACGGCGCCGACCATCTGCTCACCCGGCCGGCGGACGCGCGCTTCGTGGCGCAGGTGCTCGCGCCGTGGGCTGCGCGGTACGTGGATGAGCTGGCGGCGCCCCCGCCGTCGCCCCCGGGCGCGCTCGCCGCGGGCGCGGTCCAGGTCCGGGAGACGGGCGTCGGCCGCTTCCAGCAGGTGGTGCGCGTGGGCGCGCACTCCTGGCCGGCGGACGAGCCGGTGGCCGCCGGCGGGGACGACGTCGGCCCGAGCCCCTACGACATGCTGCTCGCGGGTCTGGGGGCGTGCACCTCGATGACCCTGCGGATGTACGTGGAGCGCAAGGGATGGGAGGTCGGTCCGATCGCCGTCGTCCTGCGGCACGACCGGGTGCCGGACGAGGGGCTCGGGCTGCGCGGCGGAGTCAACGGTCGGGTGGACCGCATCCGGGTGGAGGTCAGCGTGGAGGGCGACCTCGACGACGCGCAGCGGGAGTCGATTCTGCGCATCGCCGGCCGCTGCCCCGTGCACCGGACCCTGACGCACGACGTGATCATCGAGACCGCCCTGACCGGGGACGCCCAGGTGACCCCGGAGCCGGAGCCGGTGCTCAGCCCCCGGTGAGCGCGGCTTCGCAGGCAAGGATGACCGGAGTCCAGGTGCCCGAGCGCCAGGCGTCCGAGGCGGTTCGTTCGGCGGGACGCCGCGGGGGCACCCGCTCGAGACTGCGCAGCGACGTCTGGCCCGATCGCTTGGCAACGGTCGCATTCGTGCTCTCTGGCGTCGTGCTGGTGACGCTCATCGTCCTCCCGTTGCGGGTGTACTTCAGCAGCGACGACGTGGTCTCGCTCCTGACCGTCCCCATTGTCCCGAACGTGGTCTACGCCACGCTGCTCGGGGTGATCGGGGTGGGCCTGCGGAGGCGGCTGCGCCCCGCGTGGTGGGTCTTCGTGATCCTGCTGGTCGTCCTCCCGACGATCGGGCGGGTGTCCGCGATCGCGACCGGCAGCGAGCCCGTCCTCGCTGCCATCGGGCTCGTGGTCGGCGGAGCGCTGCTCACCGTCGCGATCCTCGCCCGACCCCAGGTCGCGGCTCGGCCGGCGAGGGCTGCGGGCTGGAGCGCCCTCGGGATCTTCGTCCCCGGCGCGATCGCCGCCGCCGTCGTCGGGTCGTGGCTGCTCCTGACGTTCGGCGGCGTCGAGGATCCGGTCGACGCCGCAGCAGAGGTCGCCGACACGCTCCTCGGCGACCTCGGACTCTTCGCGGGCGACGTCGGGGTCTCGGTGCCCTTCTGGGTCCGCGCCGTCGTGTCCCTGCTCGGGGCCGCCGTGGTTCTCGGCAGCGCCGTCGCCTTCTTCCGGGCGCCGGCGAACACGGGCACCCTCGGTGCCCTGGACGAAGCCCGCGTCCGCACCCTGCTCCGGGAGTCCGGCGACGGCGACTCCCTGGGGTACTTCGCCACCCGTCGCGACAAGGCCGTCGTGTGGGACGCGGCGGAGCCGTCGACGGCGAGCGCCGGAGTCTCCTACCGGGTGGTCGGGGGCGTCAGCCTCGCGAGCGGGAACCCGCTGGGCCGGGTCGACCGCTGGCCCGACGCCATCGAGGCGTGGCGACGTGAGGCGCGGGCAAACGGCTGGTCGCTCGCGGTCATGGCCGCGGGCGAGGACGGCGCCAGGGCCTACGAGGCCGCCGGTCTGGTCGCGTTCGAGATCGGCGACGAGGCGGTGCTCGGCACGAGCGCGTTCTCGCTCAACGCCCCCGGGCTCAAGCCCGTCCGCCAGGCCGTCCACCGGCTGCGCCGTCGGGCGTACACGGCCGAGGTCCGGCGGCACTCCACGCTGAGCCCGGAGGACTTCGCACGCCTCGGCGAGGCCGCGTCCCGCTGGCGCGGCGACGGCGGGGACGAGCGGGGCTTCTCGATGGCACTCGGCAGGCTCGGCGACCCGCTCGATGGCGAGTGCGTCCTCGTCGAGGCGATCGACGGCGCGGGCGACCTGCGCGGCTTCCTCAGCCTGGTGCCGTGGGGTCGCAACGGCTTGTCGCTGGACCTCATGCGACGTGACCCGACGGCGGACAACGGGCTCGTCGAGTTGATGGTGACTGCCCTGGCCGAGCAGGCGCCCCGGCTCCAGGTCAGGCGGGTGTCGCTCAACTTCGCGATGTTCCGCGAGGCGTTCGCGCGAGGTGAGGAGATCGGCGCGGGCCCCCTCGCCCGGCTCAACCGCCAGATGCTGCTGCTCGCCAGCCGGAACTGGCAGCTCGAGTCCCTCTACCGCTCCAACGCCAAGTACCTACCCGCCTGGCAGCCGCGCTTCATCTGCTTCGAGTACGCCTCCGACCTGCCCCGGGTGGGCATCGCGGCCGGCTCCGCCGAGGGCTTCCTGACCCGCCCCTCGGTCACGGCGCGCCTGCGTCGCCGGGTTGCCGTGGCCGACGCCGCGTTGACCCGAGCGGCGCGGTCGTACGCAGACCAGGTGCGCGCCGCGATCCCACCCGAGCCGGACCGGCTGGCCGAGGCGCTCGAGGGCCGACGCCTGCCGGAACAGGAGCGCGTCCGACGGGCGAAGCTCGACGCTCTGCGCTCGCAGGGCGTCGAGCCGTACCCGGCCGGATACCCCCGGACGGCGACTCTCGCCGAGGTCTGTGCCGCGGCCGGCGACCTCGCACCGGGGAGCGCGACGGGCGACGTGGTCTCGGTCGTCGGTCGCGTGCTGCGCAAGCGCGACCACGGCGGGCTGTGCTTCCTCACCGTCCGGGACGGCTCGGGCGACCTGCAGGTGATGGCCTCGCGCGCCGTCGTCGGCGTGGCGTCTCACCGCCTGTTCCGGAGTCTCGACCTCGGCGACCACATCGGTGTGACGGGCGAGGTGGTCGCCTCCCGCCGCGGCGAGGTCACGGTGGACGTGCACTCCTTCGCTCTCACGAGCAAGTCGCTCCGCCCGCTCCCCGACAAGAGGCTCGGTCTGTCCGACCCCGAGGCGCGGGTGCGGCTGCGCTACGTCGACCTCATCGTCCGTCCCGGTGCCCGGGACATGGCCTACCTGCGCTCCACGGTGGTGCGGAGCGTCCGGGACTCCCTGCACGCCAGGGGCTTCGTCGAGGTCGAGACCCCGATGCTGCAACTGGTGCACGGGGGCGCCAACGCCCGCCCGTTCGAGACCCACATCAACGCGTACGACCTGGACCTCTCGTTGCGGATCGCCACGGAGCTCCACCTCAAGCGGCTCGTGGTCGGCGGGATGGAGAAGGTCTTCGAGATCGGCCGGCAGTTCCGCAACGAGGGAGCGAACTCCTCCCACAACCCCGAGTTCACCTCGCTCGAGGTCTACGGGACCTATGCCGACTACACCACGATGCGGATCCTCACGCAGGAGATCATCCAGGAGGCGGCGACGGCGGCGTACGGCGCCCCGGTCGCGCGGCGCGTGCAGCCGGACGGCACGGTGCGGGAGTACGACCTCTCGGGCGAGTGGCCGGCCGTCCCGATCTGCGCGGCGGTCTCCACGGCGCTCGGTGAGGACGTCACCACCAGCACGCCCAGGGAGACGCTCCTGCGCCACGCCGCAGCGATCGGGCTCGACCTCGACCCGGCCCTGACCTGGGGCGCGATCCTCGAGGAGATCTACGGCGAACTCTGCGAGGAGCACACCACCACGCCCGTCTTCTATACCGACTTCCCGAAGGACACCTCGCCGCTCACCCGGCCGCACCGCACGGACCCGCGACTGGCAGAGAAGTGGGACCTCGTCATGTGGGCCTCCGAGCAGGGGACCGCGTACTCCGAGTTGATCGATCCCGTGGATCAGCGCGCTCGCCTCGTGGAGCAGTCGCTGCTCGCAGCTGCCGGCGACCCGGAGGCCATGGAGGTGGACGAGGACTTCCTCGCCGCGCTCGAGTACGGGATGCCACCCACCGGGGGCATGGGACTCGGCGTCGACCGGCTGGTCATGAACCTCACCGGCCTCGGGATCCGGGACACGATCCTGTTCCCGCTCGTCAAGCCCACCTGAGCGAGGGATCGCGGGCGCCGGCCCGGCCTCTCCCTCGGCGGATCGCGCCGTGGCATGCTGCGGTAGGACGTCCCGGCTGGAGGATCGATGACGTCGTCCCGCCTGAGGGCCCGGTACCGCCACATCCTGCGATTCTTCGCGGGCGTCATCGCCCGGTTCGTCTTCTGGGACATCGTGCTGCGGCACATCGGGTTCCGGCGCTACGTCACGCGCACCCGAGGCGAGCGCTACCGCCGCGAGGCGGCGCGCTTCCGGGCGCTCGCCGTCCGCCTGGGCGGCGTCATGATCAAGATCGGGCAGTTCCTCTCGTCCCGGCTCGACGTGCTGCCTCGCGAGGTGACCGACGAGCTCGCGAACCTGCAGGACGAGGTCCCGGCCGAGGACTTCGACGCCATCAGGGCGCTTGCCGAGGCCGAACTGGGCGCACCGCTCACCGCTCTCTTCGCAAGCGTCCAGCCCGTGCCGCTCGCCGCTGCGTCACTGGGCCAGGTGCACCGCGCGACGCTCGGGCCCGAGCATGACGACGTCGGCTTCCGGGACGTGGTCATCAAGGTCCAGCGCCCGGGTATCGCCGCGATCGTCGAGACAGACCTGTCCGCGCTGAGCCGGGTGGGCCGGTGGCTCATGCGCTACCGCCCCATCCGTCAGCACGCGGACGTGCCTGCCCTGCTGCGCGAGTTCTCGGCCACCCTGCACGAGGAGATCGACTACCAGCACGAGGCCGACAACGCCGAGACGTTCCGCCAGAACTTCGCCGAGGACCCAGGGGTGCAGGTCCCGCGCGTCGTCCGGGCGCTGAGCAGCGGACGCGTCCTCACCCTGGAGGACGTGTCCGCGATCAAGATCACCGACTACGCCGCCATCACCGCGGCGGGGATCGATCGCGCCGACGTCGCCGAACGGCTCCTGGCCACGTACCTCCAGCAGATCGTCGAGGACGGCTTCGTCCACGCGGACCCCCACCCCGGCAACCTGTTCGTGACACCTCTGCGGGGGCCCGACGACGAGCCGGGGGCCTGGCGCCTGACCTTCGTGGACTTCGGCATGGTGGCCCGCGTCCCCGAGACGGTCCGCAGCGGCCTGCGGGAACTGCTGGTCGGCATCGGCACGCGGGACGCACGGCGCGTGGTGAAGGCGTACCAGATGCTCGACATGCTGCTGCCCGGCGCGGACCTCGCCGCGATCGAGCAGGCGGAGTCTCGCGCGTTCGACGCCTACTGGGGCATGTCGATGAGCGAGTTGCGGAAGATCGACCCGCAGGAGGTGCGCAGGTTCGCGCGCCAGTACCGCGAGTTGCTCGTTGACCTGCCCTTCCAGGTCCCGCAGAACCTCATCTACGTCGCGCGCACGGTGGGGATCCTGTCCGGGATGTGCACCGGACTCGACCCGGAGATCAACATCTGGCAGCAGGTGGGTCCCTACGTCCGACGCCTCGTGGCGGACGAGGCGACCTCCGGGATGGGGAAGGTGCTCGACGAGGTCGGTGCCGCCCTGCGCGCTCTGCTCGCCCTGCCGACCCAGACCAGCCGGGTGCTCGCGCGGGTCGAGACCACCGGACTGCCGGTGCGCGACGAGCAGGCCGGACGCGCCCTGCGCTCGCTGGCGCGGTCCGTCGACCGGCTCGGCGGCACCGTCATCGCCTCGGCCCTGCTCATCGCGGGCTCGGTGCTGGTCTCGGCGGGGTACGTCGGCGTCGGCGTGGCGCTCTTCGGCGCAGCAGGCGTCACGCTGATCTCGGTCCTGGTGGGCGGCGCGCGGCGGTAGCAGGCGCCACACTCGGGCGGCGCCCAGGGGAGTCCGGTGGCGCCTACTCCTTCGTGTCCAGGCGGTGGATGGCCGCGTCGAGCACTCCGCGCCAGGCGAGCAGCATCTCCCGGCGAGCGGCGTCGCGGTGCACGAAGAAGTCCTCGGGTAGCAGCGTCTCCAGGCCCTTGCGCATCTCGGCGCGAGCGGCCTTCATGTGCTCACGCACCTCCGGCGGAACCTGGGCGCGGAGGGCTTCGGGGCGGGCTCGGTTCTCGGTCATGGCCGGCTCCTCGTTCGGTACTTCAGAGTACGACGCCCGTCGCGGCCGCGGCGAGACCTGAGTAACGCCGACCTCCCACTGCATCGCCAGTACACTATGCTGCACTGGTGGATGACGACACCGCCGGCCTGGCGTCGGCGATCGGACGACGGGTCAGGCAGGAGCGGCAGGCGCGGGGGTGGACGCTCGATCACCTGGCCGAGGCCGCGGGCGTGAGTCGGCGGATGGTTATCAACGTGGAGCAGGGCGCGGTGAACCCGAGCGTGGGAACGTTGCTGAGGATCAGCGACGCCCTCGGTGTCGGACTCCCGGCGTTGGTCGAGCCACCCCGACCCCGACCGCTCGAGGTCACCCGTCGGGGTGAGGGCGCCGCGCTGTGGAGAAGTCCGTCCGGTGGGCGCGGAACCCTGGTCGCGGGGACCGAACCGCCCGACGTCGTCGAGCTCTGGGACTGGACCCTGGGGCCGGGCGACCAGCACGCGAGCGAGGCGCACGCGGCAGGAACGAAGGAACTCCTCCAGGTCCAGGACGGCACGATCACGGTCGACGTCGCGGGCCGGCAGGTGATCCTCGAGGTCGGCGACGCCCTCACCGTCCCGGGCGACGTGGCCCACTCCTACGCGAACCCCGGCACGCAGCCGGCGAGGTTCTGCCTGGCCGTCTTCGAGCCGGGTGTCGGTCCGCGGCGTCGCACGGGGGACGGCGGTGCGTAGCGGCGAACCGATCGGACGGCGTCTCGCGGGCGCCGTCGGGCACTCCGGGACGGACCCGACGTGACCGAATCCGCCACCCGCGCCACCGTGGTGCCCCCCTGGGCGCTGGCCGTCACCGCGATGCTCTCTGTCCAGCTGGGCTCCGCCCTCTCGGTCGACCTGATCTCCACAACCGGACCGGCCGGCACCGCCTGGCTGCGCCTGAGCGCCGGAGCGCTCCTCCTCCTGATCCTCGCCCGCCCACCCCTGCGCTCCGTGCGCCGCCGCGACATCCCGACCCTCCTCACCCTCGGCGTGGCGACGGGGCTGGTCACCACCACATTCCTCGCCGCGATCGACCGGATCCCACTCGGCACCGCGGTGGCCGTCGAGTTCCTCGGACCGCTCACCGTCGCCGCGGTGCATGCGCACCGCCGTCGGGCGCTCCTGTGGCCCGCCGTCGCGCTGGTCGGGGTCCTGATTCTCACCCGACCCTGGCTCGGCGAGGTCGATCCCATCGGGATCGCGTTCGCCGCCCTCGCGGCAATCGGCTGGGCCACCTACATCCTGCTCACCCAGCGCGTCGGGGACCGCTTCGCCGGCATCGGGGGACTCACGCTCACCATCCCGATCGCCGCCGCGACCGCCGCCGTCGTCGGCATCCCGCAGGCGGCCGGCCACCTCTCCCTCCCGGTCCTCGCGACAGCGCTCGGCCTGGCCGTTCTGCTCCCCGTCCTGCCCTTCACCCTCGAGCTGCTCGCGCTCCGCCGGATGACGGCCAACGCGTTCGGGACCCTGATGGCGCTCGAACCCGCGATCGGCGTCCTCCTCGGACTTCTCGTGCTGCACCAGGCGCCGTCGAGCATCCAACTCGTCGGGATCGCCGTCGTCGTCCTCGCCGGCGCCGCCGCCCAACGCGGCGGCAGCCGCGCACCCGGGCCCGCAACGGGCACTGCCGACCCTGATCATCGCGTCAGGAGCAGCTCCGTGGCCTGACGGGCGAGGGTTGGCAGATGGCCGGCCGTGGTGTTGGCGACGAACGCCGCGACGATGCGGTCGATGGCGCCGTCCTCCCCGGCGGCCTCGGCCGCCAGGATCGAGAGGTCGAGGAGCATGAACGCCCACGCGGTCTGACGCAGTGCCGCGTCCGCCGCGTAGGCGATGCGGACGGTGTCCAGGTCGATGTCGACGCCGGCTGCGGTGAGCTCGTTCCGGTAGGTGCGCAGGACGGCGGCCTCGAGGTCGGCCCGGGGCGTTGCGCCGATCGTGGCGGGGAGGTTGCAGAGGAGCTGACCGAGGTCGGCGCCAATGGGGCCGGGGCCCACCATCTGCCAGTCGATCGCCACGACGTGCGGGGCGCCGTCGGGGCCGGGGCGCACCCGGAGGTTGTCGACGTTGGTGTCGTAGTGACAGAGCGTCTGCGGGACCGCATCGAGGGCCGTGAGCAGCAGGTCCGCGTCCACCATGATCCGCGCGAGGTCGGCGATCGCCGGGCCGGCCCGGTCCGGGAGAAGGCCGCGGTAGGCGTCGCGCCCGCTGCGGGCGCCGCCCATGAGGCGCTCGAAGGAGGGCGTGCAAGCAGCGTGGAAGGCGCGCAGGAAGTCCCGGTTCAGCCACGGCTCGTCGGGAATCGGGGTGCCGGTCAGGTATCGGGCGTGGAACCGGGCGATGGCGCGGGCGGCCACGTGGTAGTCCGCCTCGGTCCAGGCGGCTCGGCTCATCGGCCCGAGATCCTCGAACCACATCCATGCCGTGGCCTGCGGCAACTCGGCGACGCCGAAGCAGCGTGGGATCGCCAGGCCCGCGACGTCGTCGAGCAGGTGGGAGGTCACGACGTCGACCTCGCGCCTCCAGTAGATGCCGTCCGTCGGCGAGTCCCAGGCACGACCGGTCTCGACCGGAGAGCGCACGACCTTGAGCACCACCGACCAGGGCACGGTGCGCTCGCGGTCGGGTCTCTCGACGTCGACGTGCCCGCTCACCCGGAAGAGCCCTCCCGAGGTCGGGTTTCCGGCGGCACCCACGGCGAGCGGCTCGACCGACCAGTCGAGAAGGCCGGCACTGCCGAGGCCGACTGCGGCGACGGCGATCGATTCCAGCGCCGCGACGTCGGCCGCAAGTGCGCGGACGATCTCGGCCAGGCTCGGGGCTCGGGGCGCGTGGTCCCGCAGACTCTCCGGATCTGTCGATTCCCCGCCTTCAGCCATGTCAGTCCCCCTCCGAGGGAAGACTCTCATCTTCAACCGCGGCGCGCACCGGCGTCACCGCACGCGGTTGCCGCCGAAAGGTGCGACGGCGAGGCGGACGACATCCCCGTCCCTGACGGCTGAGTGTCTTCGTAGGATCCGACGATGACGACCGTTCACCGCATGCGGCCCGAGGGACTCGTCCGCAGTCCTGCCTTCAGCCATGTCGCCGTTGTTCCACCCGGCGCGACCACGATCTACGTCGGCGGCCAGAACGCGGTCGACGCCGCGGGGTCGCTCGTCGGCGCCGGGGACGTCGCAGCGCAGGCGATTCGCGCGCTGGCGAACGTGAGGACGGCGCTGGCCGCCGCCGGGGCGACCCTGGCCGACGTCGTGCAGTGGTCGGTTCTGCTGGTCGACGGCGTCGACGTCGGCGCGGCCTATCGAGCGATCGGCTCAGAACTCGCCTCCGACGATCCCGCCTTGGTGACCGCGGCCCTCGTCGCGGGGCTGGGCGTGCCGGGCGCCCTCGTCGAGATCAGCGCCGTCGCCGCGATCGTCCGCTGAACGGGTAACGGCGACTCCACCGAACCACCGAACCCTTCGAGAAGCCCTGCGCCGAACGCGGGGTTCTTCGGGGAATACGCGTCGACCGGCCGAGTAACCCCGCGTTCGGCGGGCTGGTTGGCGTCGGCGCTCGCGGGTCCATCGGTGCCTCGGGTCCGTTAGTGCCTGCGGGTCCCTCGGCGCCCGCGGGTCCATCGGTGCCTCGGGTCCGCTAGTGCCCGCGAGTCCCTCGGCGCCCGCGGGTCTGTCAGTGCCTGCTGTGTCGCTCGGATCACAGTTCGGTAACGGCGCTTGACGGGCGCCCGCTCGCCCGCTCATGATCTCTCTATTCCCACTGAGACCGGTCCCACCCTCCCGATCTCCAGAGTGGGACCGGTCCCATCGGGAACGGGGGCGGCGGACTACCCGTCGCGAACCAGCGGGACGGCGCCGAGGCCGTCCCCCGAGACAAGGAGCACAACGTGCGCATGACCAAGTCGTGGATCGCAGCCAGCGCAGGAATGGCCGCGGTGGCCCTCGTGGCCGCCGGCTGCAGCAGCGGCAGCACCGCAGACAGCGGCGACAGTGGTGACGGGGAGGTCACCCTCACCGTCGCGACGTTCAACGAGTTCGGCTACGAGGACCTGATCACCGAGTACATGGAGCTCAACCCGGGCATCACGGTGGAGCAGAAGAAGGCGGCCACCTCGAACGAGGCCCGCGACAACCTCAACACCCGCCTGGCAGCCGGCTCGGGACTTTCCGACATCGAGGCCGTCGAGGTGGACTGGCTCCCCGAGTTGATGCAGTACGCGGACCGCTTCGTCGACCTCTCGGACCCGGCGCTCGAGGGCCGCTGGCTGGACTGGAAGGAGGCCCAGGCGACCACAGCGGACGGCCAGCTCATCGGCTACGGCACCGACATCGGCCCGGAGGGGATCTGCTACCGCGCGGACCTGTTCGCGGCGGCGGGCCTTCCCACGGAGCGGGGCGAGGTGGCCGCGTTCCTCGGCGACAGCTGGAACGAGTACTTCGCGGCCGGGCGGCAGTTCGCGGCGGCCTCGGACGTCCCGTGGTTCGACTCCGCCACCGCCATCTACCAAGGGATGATCAACCAGGTCGAGAACGCCTACGAGGAGAGCGACGGCACGCCGATCCCGCTCGACGAGAACGACGTCGCCCGGGGCATGTACGACACCGTGCTGGCCGCCGCCGTCGACGACGGGCTCGACGCGGGCTTCGCCCAGTGGAGCGAGGACTGGACCAACGCCTTCCAGAACAACGGCTTTGCCACCATGCTCTGCCCCGGCTGGATGCTGGGTGTGATCGAGGGCAACGCGGCCGGCGTCGAGGGCTGGGACATCGCCGACACCTTCCCCGGTGGCGGCGGTAACTGGGGCGGCTCGTTCCTCACGGTGCCCACGCAGTCCGAGCACCCGGAGGAGGCCAAGGCTCTCGCCGCGTGGCTGACCGCTCCCGAGCAGCAGATCAAGGCCTTCCAGGCCCGCGGCACCTTCCCGAGCCAGGTCGACGCGCTGAGCAGCGACGCGCTCCTCGACCTGACCAACCCCTTCTTCAACGACGCCCCGACCGGCCAGATCCTCGCCAACCGGGCCGCGGCCGTCACCGTGACCCCGTTCAAGGGCCCGAACTACTTCGCGATCCACCAGCTGGTCACCGACGCCATCAACCGCGTCGCGGTGGACCAGATCGACTCGCCCGACAGCTCCTGGGCCAAGGCCGTGACCGGCTTCAACGAGCTCGGTCTGGGCTGATCCGACCGCGGGGCCGGGCGTCCGCGCCCGGCCCCACGCCCGGCTCTGCACCCTCACCCCACCCTGGTCCCGAAGGAGAACCATGGCCCTGACAACAGCCCCGCCGCCGACGACGGTCGGCCGGGACACGTCGCGAGTCCGGCTCCGTCACCGGCTCTCGCACCTCGACATGAAGGTCTCGCCCTACCTGTTCATCTCCCCCTTCTTCATCCTCTTCCTGCTCGTGGGCCTCTTCCCGCTGGCCTACACCGCCGTGGTCTCCGTCCACGACTGGGGACTCATCTCGGGCCAAGGCGACTTCGTCGGCCTCCAGAACTACATCGACGTCCTCAACCAGCCGCGCTTCTACACGGCGCTGCGCAACACGTTCAGCATCTTCCTGCTCTCCTCGATCCCGCAGATCATCGCGGCGGTCGCCATCGCCGCGGTCCTGGACCAGAACATCCGCGCCAAGACCTTCTGGCGCATGGGCGTCCTGCTGCCCTACGTGGTGGCTCCGGTCGCCGTCGCCCTCATCTTCTCCAAGTTGTTCGCCGACCAGTCCGGCATGATCAACGCGCTCCTCGGGATGGTGGGGATCGGCCCGATCCGGTGGCACGCCGACGTGCTGGCCAGCCACGTCGCCATCGCCTCGATGGTCAACTTCCGCTGGACCGGCTACAACACCCTGATCCTGCTCGCCGCGATGCAGGCCGTGCCCCGTGACGTCTACGAGGCCGCGGTGATCGACGGCGCCGGCCGGTTCCGGACGTTCTTCTCGGTCACCCTCCCGATGCTGCGCCCCACGATCATCTTTGTGATCATCACGTCCACCATCGGTGGCCTGCAGATCTTCGACGAGCCCCGCATGTTCGACCAGCTGGGTCTGGGCGGCGCCGACCGTCAGTGGATGACGCTGACGATGTATCTCTACGAACTCGGCTGGGGGCCGCAGAAGAGCTTCGGCCGCGCCTCGGCCGTGGCCTGGATCTTGTTCCTGATCATCGTCGTCATCGGCGTGATCAACTTCATGATCACCCGGCGCATCGCCTCCACCGGGTCGAAGACCGGAGGCAAGGGCTGATGAGCACCTCGACCCGTGAACAGTCACTGTCCGTGATCGAGCAGACCGCCGGCCGCGGTGCCGCCCGCAGCGCCGCGCGCCGTCGTCGCCGCAGCGCGAGCTTCGGAGCGGAGCGCCGGCCCAAGTGGGTGACCTACACCATCCTGGGCATCGTCCTGGCGCTCTCGGTCTACCCCCTGTACTACGCGGTGCTCCTGGCGTCCTCGGACCCCATCACCATCGCGCAGAACCCGATTCCCTCGCTCATCCCGCAGGGCAACCTCGTGGAGAACCTCACGCGGGTGCTGACGGCGGACATCAAGTTCTGGCAGGCGTTCTTCAACTCCCTGCTGATCGCCGTCATCACGTCGCTCTCGGTGGTGCTGTTCGCCACCCTCGCGGGCTTCTCCTTCTCGAGGCTGCGCTTCCGGGGTCGCGGCCCGCTGCTGGTCTTCGTGATCGCGACGATGGCGGTGCCCACGCAACTCGGCGTGGTCCCGCTCTTCATCCTGATGTCGGAACTCGGGTGGGTCGGGCGGATCGAGGCCGTGATCGTCCCCGGGATGGTCACCGCCTTCGGGGTGTTCTGGATGACGCAGTACCTCGAGAGCGCCCTGCCGCCCGAACTGATCGAGGCCGCTCGGATCGACGGCTGCAGCCTGTTCCGTGCGTTCTGGCACGTGGCACTGCCCGCGGCCCGGCCGGCCGCCACGATGCTGGCCCTGTTCACCTTCGTGGCCTCGTGGACCAACTTCTTCTGGCCGTTCATCGTGCTCGGATCGAGCAACCCGACGCTTCCGGTGGCCCTGCAGTTGCTGCAGGCGTCCTTCTTCAAGGACCTCTCCTTGATCATGGCCGGAGTCGTGGCCGCGACGATCCCGCTGGTGATCCTGTTCGTCTTCGCCGGGCGCCAGCTGGTCTCGGGGATCATGCAGGGGGCGGTGAAGGGATGACCGCCCACACGGCACACGCCACGCCGACGACGGCGCCCGCCACGCCGGCCGACCGCCTCGCCTTCCCGCCTGGCTTCGTCTGGGGAGCGGCTACCGCCGCCTACCAGATCGAGGGCGCCACCACGGAGGACGGCCGCGCGCCGTCGATCTGGGACACGTTCTCCCGCGTGCCGGGTGCGGTGGTGAACGGCGACACCGGAGACGTCGCCTGCGACCACTACCACCGCTACCGCGAGGACGTGGCGCTCATGGCGGACCTGGGTCTCCACGCCTACCGGTTCTCCACGGCATGGCCCCGGATCTGTCCGGAGCCGGGCCGGGTGAACCGGGCCGGGCTGGACTTCTACTCCCGGCTGGTGGACGAGCTGCTGGCGCGGGGGATCACGCCCTGGCTCACGCTCTACCACTGGGACCTGCCGCAGGTGCTCCAGGACCGGGGTGGGTGGGCCTCGCGCGAGGTGGTCGGCCACTTCACGGACTATGCCCTGGCCGTCCACCAGGCGCTGGCGGACCGGGTGCGTCACTGGACCACGCTCAACGAGCCGTGGTGCTCGGCCTTCCTCGGCTACGCCGGGGGCCAGCACGCCCCCGGCCTGCGTGACCCGCAGGCGGCGGTCTCGGCGGCGCACCACCTGCTGCTCGCCCACGGCAGCGCCGCCGCGGCGATCCGCGACGTCGACCCCACGGCCACGATCGCCCTCACCATCAACCCGACTGTGGTGGACCCGGCCGATCCCGAGGACGACGCCGACCGGGCCGCGGCCCGCCGGCTGGACGCGGTGCTCAACCGCACCTGGCTGGACCCGGTGTTCCGGGGCGCGTACGCCGCCGACACGATCGAGGCGTTCGCCTCCGTGGGCGCGCGCCTGCCGATCGAGGACGGCGACCTCGAGGTCATCGCCACGCCGATCGACCTCCTCGGTGTCAACTACTACCAGGGGCACGCCGTGAGCGCCCGGCCGCCGGAGCCGGCGGCGGCCCTGCCGGGAGGCGCCGCCGTCGAACGGCCCACCGGAGACCCGTACGCCGAGATCGCGGGCGCCCACGTGGTCTCCCGCGGCCTCCCGGTGACCGCCATGGACTGGGAGATCCAGCCGGACGGGTTGCGCCGGCTCCTGGAGCGGTTGCAGACCGACTACACCGGGCCCGCCGGGGCGGCGATGGTGGTCACGGAGAACGGATCGGCGTTCGACGACGAGGTGGCGCCGGACGGCTCGGTGCGGGATGTCGGCCGCACGCGGTACCTCGAGGACCACCTCCGAGCCCTGCACGCGGCGATCGAGGCGGGCGTGGACGTCCGTGGGTACTTCGCGTGGTCGCTGCTCGACAACTTCGAGTGGGCCTATGGCTACGGGAAGCGGTTCGGGATCGTCCACGTGGACTACGAGACCCAGCAGCGCACGCCGAAGGCGAGCGCCTGGCGATACGCCCAGGTGGCACGCACCAACCACCTGGCCGACGGCGGTAGCGTGCGGCCATGACCGTCCGGCCCGACGTCCACGAGGCGCCCACCGAGGCCGAAGCCGGCGCCGATCGGAAGGGGCTCCGGCCGGGTGCGGCCCGCCGCGGTGCGCCGACCATCCGCCAGGTGGCGGCGGCGGCCGGCGTCTCGCGGGCGACGGCGTCCCGCGTGATCAGCGGCAGCCCCCTGGTCAGCGAGCACGCCCGGGCGGCGGTCGAGGCGGCGATCGCCGACCTCGGCTTCACGCCCAACCCGGTGGCGCGCAACCTGGCTCGGGGTCGTACCGGATCGGTGGCTTTCGTGGTGCCGGAGCCGAACTCCCGCGTGCTGACGGACCCGTTCTTCGGCGACATCATCATCGGGCTGTCCTCCTGCCTCGAGGAGGTCGACCAGCAGATGGTGCTGATCATCGCGCGGGCGGACGGGCGCGCCGAGCGGACCGTGCGGTACCTCACCTCGGGCCACGTCGACGGCGCGATCATCGCCTCCCACCACCGCGACGACCAGTTGAACCAGTTGCTGGTCTCCTCGAACCTGCCGTGCGTCTTCATCGGCCGCCCCCTCGGGGTCTCGTACAGCCACTACGTGGACCTCGACAACGTCCTCGGCGCCCGGATCGCCACGGAGCACCTGATCGCAACGGGACGACGGCGGATCGGGACGATCGCCGGCCCGCCGGACATGACCGCGGGGATCGACCGCCTCCAGGGCTGGCGAGAGGCGATGGATGCCGCGGGCCTGCCCACCGACGCCGTGGCACACGGTGACTTCACCGAGGGAAGCGGCGCCGTGGCGATGGGCCGGTTGCTCGACGAGCACCCGGACCTCGACGGGGTCTTCGCCGCCTCCGACCTCATGGCGTCCGGCGCCCTGCTGAGGATGGGCGTCCTCGGTGTGCGGGTACCGGACGACGTCGCCCTCGTCGGGTTCGACGACCTGGGGTTCGCCGCGACCACCGATCCGCCGCTGACCACCGTGGCCCAGCCAGTGGCCGAGATGGCCGCGCGGGCAGGGGCCTTGCTCCAGGAGCTCATCGCAGGCGAGGAGATCGACCCCGAGCCCGTCATGTTTCCGCCCAGGCTGGTGCTGCGCGCCTCCGCCTGAACGGTCCGCTGCCCGACCCGACCGCGCGTGCGGGCGCACTGAGCGACGCGAATGATCCGGCCTGAGGCCGGGCACCCCACCCACAACAGCAGAGCACCCACGTCCCAGCATGGGACCGGTCCCAATCTATCTCACCCCTCAGGAGGCAGGCACCATGACCACGGCAACACTCAGCTCAGGAGCGGACTCGATTCCCGAGCCGATCCCCGGCGAGGGGGTCCCCGGCGAGTTGGCCGACGGCCACGAGTCGGACGGCGTGCTGGTCGACCGCCAGGTGGTCGGCGGCCGGATGGTCGACCTCGACGGGCGCCGCTTCTACCGGATCACGGGCTACGACCGGATGCCGCCGTTCTTCATGACGATCGTGAGCTCGAGCGACGTCTGGCTCTTCATCTCCTCGACCGGGGGCCTGACCGCGGGCCGCGTCGACGCCGAGAAGGCGCTCTTCCCCTACTACACCGACGACAAGGTCGCCGAGAGCGCCGGACGCACCGGCGGACTGACCCGCATGCGCGTCACTCCGGCGGGCGGCACCGGCACGCACTGGCATCCGTTCGCGGAGGTCCGGCCCGGGGACCCGGCGGTGGAGCGGACCCTGTACAAGGACGTGCTCGGCACCGCCCTCGTCTTCGAGGAGACCCGGCCCGACCTCGGGCTGCGCCTGCGGGTGACGTGGGAGACCAGCGCGCGCTACGGCGTCGTGCGCAGCTGCGAACTCGCCTCGCTGGGCGACCGGCCGTGCGAGGTGGAGCTCCTCGACGGCCTCGTCAACATCCTCCCGGCGGGGACGAGCCAGCAGATCCAGAACGAGCTCAGCAACCTCCTCGATGCATACAAGCGCAGCGAGCTGGACCCCGAGACCGGCCTCGGCCTCTTCCACCTGAACGCCTCGCTCACCGACCTCGCCGAGCCCAGCGAGTCCCTGCGGGCCAACGTGGCCTGGCAGGTGGGTCTCGACGGCGCCACCCACCTGCTGTCCACCCGCCGGCTCGGGGCTTTCCCCGGCGCCGTGACGGAGGACCTCGAGGTGCGGGGCGAGCGAGGCGCCTACCTCCTGCGCGCCCGCCTCACCCTCGCCCCCGGCGAGCACCGGGCATGGCGCGTCGCCGCGGACGTCGACTACGACGCCGCCGCCGTCGTCGCCCTCAAGACCCGCCTCGGCGACCCGGCCGGGATCGCCGCGGACCTCGAGGCGGACATCGCGCGGACGCGCGAGGACCTCGCCGCGATCCTCGCGGCAACGGACGCCGCCCAGGTCACCGGGGACGAGGTCGCGACCGTCCACCACCTCGCGAACGTCCTGTTCAACACCATGCGCGGCGGGCTGCCCGCGCGGGGCTACGAGATCGGGGCCGACGACGTCCGCGCCTTCGTCGCGCAGCGCAGCCCCGCGACCGCACGCCGGTGCGCCGACGTCCTCGCGGCGCTGCCCGCACGCCTGCGCGTTGACGAACTGGTCGCCGTCGCCGAGGACGCCGGCGACCCCGACCTCTGGCGTCTGGCCATGGAGTACCTCCCGCTCACGTTCAGCCGCCGCCACGGCGACCCGAGCCGGCCCTGGAACAAGTTCCGCATCGCGCTCGTCGACGAGCAGGGAAACCCGCGCCTGACCTACCAGGGGAACTGGCGGGACATCTTCCAGAACTGGGAGGCCCTCGCGTGGTCGTTCCCGGAGTACGTCGAGTCGATGATCACGGTCTTCCTCGACGCCACCACCGTGGACGGCTACAACCCGTACCGGATCTCTCGCGAGGGAATCGACTGGGAGGTCCCGGAGCCCGAGAACCCCTGGTCCAACATCGGCTACTGGAGCGACCACCAGGTCATCTACCTTCTCAAGCTGCTCGAGACCTCCGAGTGTTTCCACCCCGGCCGGCTGCGCGAACTGACTGGCCGGGCCGTGTTCACCCACGCGGACGTGCCCTACCGGATCGCCACCTACGACCAGACCCTCGCGGACCCCTACGACACCATCGCCTTCGATGAGGCCCACCACGCCGCTATCGAGACGCGGGTGGCGCTCGAGGGTGCGGACGGGCGGCTGCTCCACACCCCGGACGGCGACGTCGTCCGGGTGACGCTCGCTGAGAAGCTCCTCCTCGTCCTGCTGGCCAAACTCGTCAACCTCGTTCCCGGCGGCGGCATCTGGATGAACACCCAGCGCCCCGAGTGGAACGACGCCAACAACGCGCTCGTCGGCCGCGGTCTGTCCGTGGTCACGCTCGCCTACCTCCGCCGGTACATCCCGTTCGTCCGCGACCTGCTCGACGGCGACGTCGAGGTGACCCCCGCGCTGCGGGAACTCCTCGGCACGGTTCGGGGCGTGCTGACGGATCACGGGAGCGACGGCGTCGACGACCAGACGCGCCGGGCCGTCATGGACGCCCTGGGCGCCGCCGGGACCGCCTACCGCGAGCGGGTGTACGCGGGGGTCGGGAACGAGCGCGTCACGGTGGACTCCGGCGAGGTCCGCGCCCTCCTCGATCGGGCCGAGGAGCACGTCGATGCGAGCCTGCGCGCGAACGCCCGGGCCGACGCGATGTACCACTCCTACAACATCCTCGACCTCGCCCCGGGCCGCGCCGGCGTCCGTCACCTGCCGGAGATGCTCGAGGGGCAGGTGGCGGTGCTCTCCAGCGGCGTGCTCGGCCCGCAGGAATCGGTCGCGCTGCTGTCGTCGCTGCGCAGGAGCGCCCTCTACCGGGCTGACCAGCACAGTTACGTCCTCTACCCGGACAAGGAGCTCCCGGGCTTCCTCGGCCGCAACACGGTCACCGCGGAGCAGGCGCAGGCCTACCCCCTCGTCGGTGCGCTCGTGGCCGCCGGGGACCGGAGCGTCGTCGTCGAGGACGTCGCGGGCGACGTCCACTTCGCCGCCGGGATCCGGAACGCGGGCGAGGTCGGGACCGCCCTCGACGCCCTGGCAGCGCATCCGGTGCTGGGCGCAGCCGTGGACGAGCACCGGGACAGCCTCCTCGCGCTCTTCGAGGACGTGTTCCACCATGCCGAGTTCACCGGTCGCTCCGGGTCGTTCTTCGCCTTCGAAGGGCTGGGCTCCATCTACTGGCACATGGTCTCCAAGTTGCTGCTCGCGGTGCAGGAGACGCTGGAGCGGGCGGTCGCGGAGGAGGCGGACGACGCCGTCGTCGCGGCCCTGCGCGACGCCTACGAGGACGTGCGCCAGGGCCTCGGGTAC
>JARKOU010000092.1 GCA_029975645.1 Actinomycetales bacterium | reverse complement strand
CGCCGTCACGCACGCCGCGACCGCCTACGACCTCGCCGTCGAACCGTGCGCCGAGGGCGATGTCACCTGCCTCACGACCGCCGACGAGCAGAACCTGCTCGACCGCGTCGCCGAGCTGACCCCGCCGGACGCCGTGATCCTCGCCGACCCCGCGGTCGGCGCCTCCCTGGCTTACGCGTTCGCCGGACGCCACGTCACCCGCCCCTACATCGGCGGACGCCCCACCCTGGCCGAGCAGTTCCTGCTCGACCACCTCAGCGAGGATCCCGCCCCCGCCGGGTTGTGCGACGCCCTGGCGGCCACGGGCGTCACCCACGTGCTCGACTTCGGCAGCCAGATCGTCCACAGCCGCCTGGAACCGCACCCCGGGCTCGAGAACCTCGCCAGCTCCCCCTCGGTGCGGCTCGTGGCCAACTCTGGCGATGTCGCGCTTTATGAGGTGATCGCGTGTCGCTGAGGGGGCACGGTCCCGCTCAGCTCGGCGTCACCCGGCCCCGCGCGGTCCAGCTGGGCATCGTCGCGGTCCTGGTGGTGCAGTGCGTCCGCGGCGTCCGCCTCGGTGCGAGCGACTTCGAGCGCTCCTACTGGCTCGTCACGTACGCCCACGGGTTCGTCCGGCGCGGGTTGGGCGGGGAGCTCCTCCGACTGCTGCCCGGCCCCCTCACCGAGGGGACGCTGCTGGTCGCCGTGCAGCTCACCTCGCTCGTGCCCGCGGCACTGCTGGCCGTCCTCGTCTGGCGTCTCGCGGCGGCTCCGGGCGTGCCGGCGCGCCTGCTGGCCCTGCTGCTCGCGGCGAGTCCCGCCTCGCTGCTCTCGGTGCTCGACAAGCACCGCCCCGACCAGGTCGGCCTCGCCGTGCTGGTGCTGCTCGCGCTCGCCCCCGAACGCCGCTACGTCCGCTGGCCGATCGCCGTCCTCCTGGGCATCGCCGTGCTCGTGCATGAGGGATCGCTGCTCATGTTCGGCAGCTTCGCACTGCCCCTGCTGGTGCGGGCGAACACCCGGCGCGCGTGGCTGCGAGCCACGGCGTTCTACGTGCCCGCGGCGCTGGCAGCCGCGGCGGTGTTGCTGGGTGGTCGCGCCTCCGAGCAGCAGTGGCGCGCGCTCGCGGCTGATCCCGCCGCAGAGGCCCTCCTCTCCGACCCCTACGACAAGGACCTCTCGGTCCTGCCCTACCTCGGCGACTCCCTCACGGACGCCTTCGCCTCCGTCAGCGCCCTCTCGGCCGAGCGGCTCTGGCAGATGGGGGTGTTCGGACTGATCCTCGTCGCGGTCCATGGGGCGTGGTTGGCCGCCTCCGGGGTTCGGGCCCAGGGGCCTCTGACGGCCTGGATCCCTCCCCTCGCGGCGCTCATCCTCGTGTACGCCACGGGCGTGGACTGGCAGCGCTGGGCTGCCAGCGCGATCCTCGCCACCCTCGTGGTGCTGGCCGGCCAGCTTCTGGCCGCCCAGCTTCTGGACGCCGACAGCCCTCGCCGCGTCGCTGCCCCGCGCTGGCCGGTCTGGTGGCTCGCCGCGCTCTACCTGGCCTCGCGGCCGCCAGCACCCTCGGTCGCCTGGCGCACCGGGTGGGAGGGCCTGCTCGGCTTCTGGACGTGGCCGTTCTGAGCCCCTGCCCGGCGAAAGCCCCGCTGCTAGGCTGCCCGTCGTGCAGCAGTCGCGGACCGGGTTCGTACGCCGCGCCAAGCGGCTGGTCGTCGCGGCCCTGACGCCGCCCCTTCGGCTCAGCCATCGCGCTCGCCTCGAGGCTCGCTACCGGCGCCTCAGCGCCACGGTCCGGGTGTCGCCCTTGTCCCTGCCTGCCGGGCCCTTGTTGGCCGTGTTCCCCCACGTGGACGACGAGACCATCGCCGCCGGGGGAATCCTGCAGGCGGCTGCGGCGTCCGGCACCGAGGTCGACCTCGTGTACACCACCGACAGCAGCGCCGGCGGCCTCGGCCCGACACCGGCCGACCGGGCGTCCCGACGCCGCGGCGAGGCGGAGCGTCTCGCCGCGAGCATGGGCCTGCGCTCGGTGACCACGCTGAGCGGGGTCAACGAGCACTTGGCCGAGCAGACGGAGGCGGTCACCGCCGAGCTCGCCGCCCACGTGGCCCAGGGCCACTACGCGGCGGCGTTCGTCGTCGGCCCGGTCGATGCCCACCACGAGCACCGCACCTCGGCGGCCGTCATCGCCGAAGCTCTCCAGCGCGCGGGCTTCACCGGCGAGGTGTACGTCGGTGAGAACTCCACCCTGCTGCCGCCCACGCTGCTGACCCACGCCCACCCCCTCAGCCGGTCGGCGCTCCGGGCCAAGGACGCCCTCTTCGATCACTTCGGCTCGCAGGCCTCGATGGACTTCGTCGTCTACCACGACCTCGCCCGCGCGAAGCGGTGGTTGACCCCCGGCGCGCACGCGGCCGAGCTCTTCTGCCGCACGGACGCCGCCGGCCTCGCCGCGCTGTGCGCCGCCGTCCAGGGCCTCGACCCCGACCGCACCCTCCCCCACCGCATCGGCAACGTCTGGACCCTGGGCCGGGCCCTGCGCATGCCGTTGCCCCCGCTTCGGCGCCCCGTCGCGGCCCCCGGACAGGAGTGAGGCATGGACACGCGCATCGTCACCACCGACGCGGACTTCGACGCGCTCGCACCCGC
>JARKOU010000079.1 GCA_029975645.1 Actinomycetales bacterium | reverse complement strand
AGACCACCTTGCTGTGCAGCAGCGGGCGCCGCGGCGTCGGCACGATGACGAACACCGGCTGGTCCTCGTCGATGAGCGCGATCGGACCGTGCTTCAACTCGCCCGCCGCGAAGCCCTCGGCGTGGATGTAGGCGAGTTCCTTGAGCTTGAGGGCGCCCTCGAGCGCCACGGGGTAGCCCACGTGGCGGCCGAGGAAGAGCACCGACGTCACGTCCTTCATGGCGCGGGCCACGGACTTGACCTGCTCCTCGTGGTTGATGACGTCCTGGATCTTGTCCGGGAGCTGCGCGAGTTCCTGGAGGTAGCCGGCCACCTCGTCGATGTACTTGTTCCCGCGCAGCTGCGCGAGGTAGAGCCCGAGCAGGTAGCACGCGGTGATCTGGGCGAGGAACGCCTTGGTGGAGGCGACGGCCACCTCGGGCCCCGCGTGCGTGTAGAGCACGGCGTCGGACTCACGCGCGATGGTCGAGCCGAAGGTGTTGACCACCGCGAGCACCTTGGCGCCCTGCTCGCGCGCGTGGCGGATCGCCATGATCGTGTCCATGGTCTCGCCCGACTGCGAGATGGCCACCACCAGGGTCTTCTCGTTGACCACCGGATCGCGGTAGCGGAACTCGTGGGCGAGTTCCACCTCCACCGGGATCCGGCACCAGTGCTCGATCGCGTACTTCGCCACGTGACCGGCGTAGGCCGCCGTGCCGCACGCGATGACCACGATCTTGTCGACCGAGCGCAGGATGCTCTCCGGGATCCGCAGCTCGTCGAGCACGAGGTTGCCCTGGGGGTCGGTGCGACCGAGCAGCGTGTCGGCCACGGCCTTGGGCTGGTCGTGGATCTCCTTCTCCATGAAGGTGGCGAAGCCGCCCTTGACGGCGGCGGCGGCGTCCCAGTCCACGGTGTAGCGACGCGCCTCGGCGGGCTTGCCCTCACCGTCGATCACGCTCACGGAGTCCGCGGTGATCGTGACCACCTGGTCCTGGCCGAGTTCGAGCGCCTCCTTCGTGTGCGAGATGAAGGCGGCGACGTCGGAACCGAGGTAGTTCTCGCCCTCGCCGAGGCCGACGACGAGCGGGGAGTTGAGCCTCGCGCCCACCACGGTCCCCGGCTGGTCCGCGTGGAGCGCCAGCAGGGTGAATGCTCCCTCGAGGCGGCGCGTGACGGCGAGCATCGCCGCGGTGAGGTCACCGACCTCCTCGTAGGCCCGCGCGAGGAGGTGCGCCACCACCTCGGTATCCGTCTGCGAGGAGAAGGCCACCCCGTCCGCGAGCAGCTCGGCCTTCAGGGTGGCGAAGTTCTCGATGATGCCGTTGTGGATGACGGCGATCCGGCCGCCGCCACCGAGGTGCGGGTGGGCGTTCGCGTCCGTCGGCCCGCCGTGCGTCGCCCAGCGCGTGTGCCCGATCGCCGCGGTCCCGGGCGGCAGGGGATGGGCTTCGAGCACCTCTTCGAGGCGGGCCAGCTTGCCTGCCTTCTTGGCGGTGGCCAGTCCGCCACCGGTAGCGACGGCCACGCCGGCCGAGTCGTACCCGCGGTACTCGAGGCGCCGCAGGCCCTCGAGCACTACCTCCAGCGGCCGGTTGCTCGGCTCGGCCGGACCGACGTACCCCACGATTCCGCACATGGGCCCCAGGCTAGCGGGCGGCACCGCACATGGGACCCGTGGGAGCGATGCGCGTCACCTCGCGGCCAACGGGTCCTGGGTCCGGCGCGCACGCGCCGGTCCGTGCGCCATGATGAGGCGTGGCCGTACCGGTGATCATCGATCCGTGGAGCGAATCGCTCACGGGCCCGGACGCCGGACCAGCCGGCGAGTCGCCGTTCGTCGAGTTCGACCGGCAGGCGTGGAGCCGGCTGTCCGAGATGACGGCGCTGCCGCTGACCGAGGCGGACGTGGTCAACCTCCGCGGCCTCGGCGACCCGCTCGACCTGGAGGAGGTCGACGTCGTCTACCGGCCCCTCTCCCGCTTGCTGACCCTCTACGTCGAGGCGACCCGGCGGCTCCACGCCGCGACGTCGACCTTCCTCGGGGAGCGTTCGCGCACCACGCCGTACGTGATCGGCGTGGCCGGGTCGGTCGCCGTGGGCAAGTCGACCACCTCGCGTCTGCTGCGGGAGATGATGCGACGCTGGCCCGAGACGCCCAAGGTGGACCTCGTCACCACCGACGGCTTCCTCCTGCCGAACGCCGAGCTGGAGCGGCGTGGCCTCATGGAGCGCAAGGGCTTCCCCGAGTCCTACGACCGGCGCGCGATCCTGCGGTTCCTCGCCGGCGTCAAGGCGGGCGCCGTCGAGGTCCGCGCGCCCGTCTACTCGCACCTCTCGTACGACATCGTGCCCGGCGAGTACGTGACGGTCCGCCGTCCCGACGTCCTGATCGTCGAGGGGTTGAACGTGCTGCAACCCGCGCGGGCCACGGTCGACGGCGGCCAGGGCCTCGCCGTCAGCGACTTCTTCGACTTCTCGATCTACGTGGACGCCCGTGCCGCCGACGTCGAGCGGTGGTACGTCGACCGCTTCCTCGAGTTGCGCCGCACCGCCTTCGCCCAGCCCGGTTCGTACTTCCACCGGTACGCGGCGATCGAGGACGCGCAGGCGCGGGCGCTCGCGGAAGGGATCTGGCGCCGCATCAACGGCCCGAACCTGGTGCACAACATCCTGCCCACCCGCGGCCGGGCCACGCTCGTGCTGACGAAGGCTGCTGACCACAAGGTCCAGCGCATCCGCCTGCGCAAGCTCTAGCCCGTCCGGCGACGGCGGGTGCGTGCGCGGAGGGCGGGTCCATTCCGACGCGCCCTCCGCGCACGGACCCGCCCTCGCGTCGACGGTCGGGAGGGCGGGGGCTGACGCCCGCGGGCGCCGGTGCGCCGGTGCGCCCGTCAGAGCGCCAGGCGCGCGCGCACCACCTCGGCCAGGCTCGCGGCGATCTCCTCGGCCTGCTCCTCGCTCGCGGCCTCGACCATGACGCGGACGAGCGCCTCGGTACCCGAGGCCCGCAGAAGCACCCGCCCGGTCGCCCCGAGCGCGCGTTCGGCGCTCTCGATCGCTGCGGCCAGGCCCTCGTCGACAGGGGCGCGCTGCTTGTCCACACCGGGCACGTTGACGAGCACCTGCGGCAGCCGGCGGACGACGGAGGCGAGGTCCGCCAGGCTGCGGCCGGTGCGCTTCACGCGCGCCGCGAGGGCGAGGGCCGTGAGGACGCCGTCGCCGGTGGTGGAGTACTCGGACATGATGATGTGCCCGGACTGCTCCCCGCCCAGCGTGTAGCCCCGGGCCCGCATGCCTTCGAGCACGTACCGGTCGCCCACCCCGGTCTGCACGATCTCGATGCCCGCGTCCCGCATGGCGAGGATGAGACCGAGGTTGCTCATGACCGTGACGACCAGGGTGTTGTGGGCGAGCGTCCCGGCCTCCTTCATCGCGAGCGCGAGCAGGCCCATGATCTGGTCGCCGTCGACCAGCGCACCGGTGTGGTCCACCGCGAGGCACCGGTCGGCGTCGCCGTCGAAGGCCACGCCGAGGTCCGCGCGGGAGGCCACCACGGAGGCCTGCAACTGTTCGGGGTGCGTGGACCCGCAGTGCTCGTTGATGTTCCGGCCGTCCGGCGAGGCATTGATGACCACGACGTCGGCACCGGCTTCCCGCAGAGCCGTCGGGCCGATCTCGCTCGCCGCGCCGTTGGCGCAGTCGACGGCGATGCGCAGGCCCGAGAGGTCGGCACCGATGCTGCGGACCAGGTGGTCCACGTAGGCCCGCTCCCCGAAGCCGGGGTCCGTGAAGATGCGGCCGACGTCGGCCCCCACCGGCCGGTCCCACGGCTCGTTGAGCCGGTCCTCGATGGCGAGCTCGATGTCGTCCTCGAGCTTGAGGCCGCCCCGTGCGAAGAACTTGATGCCGTTGTCGGGCATCGGGTTGTGGGACGCCGAGATCATGACGCCGAGGTCGGCGGCCCACTCCTTGGTCAGGTAGGCGACGGCCGGCGTCGGCAGCACGCCGAGGTTCGTGACCTCGATCCCGGCGCTGGCGAGGCCCGCGGAGACCGCGGAGGAGAGGAACTCCCCCGAGGCCCGGGGGTCACGGCCGACGACGGCGCGAGGCCGGTGCCCCTCGAACGCCCCGGACGAGCCCAGGACGTGAGCGGCGGCGACCCCGAGGTCCAAGGCCAGTTCGGCGGTCACGTCCCGGTTGGCCAGGCCACGCACGCCGTCGGTGCCGAACAGTCGACCCATACGTCTCGTCTCCACTGAGAGTTCCTCGCGGGGGACGTCGGGACGCCCCCGCCTCGTGTCCGCCGGCCTTGGCGACGTCGGCCCGCCCATGAGACCACACCGCGACGCGCTACGGCCCCGACTCGAGCGTGCTCGTGTCGGGGCCGTAGCGGACCGCGCCGCGGCTGGCCGGACCTGCCGCGGTCAGCGCTTGGAGTACTGGGGCGCCTTGCGAGCCTTCTTGAGGCCCGCCTTCTTGCGCTCGGTGACCCGGGCGTCCCGGGTGAGGAAGCCGGCCTTCTTGAGGGCCGGACGGTTGGCCTCGGCGTCGATCTCGTTGAGAGCGCGCGAGATGCCCAGGCGCAGCGCTCCGGCCTGGCCCGAGACGCCACCGCCGGTGATGCGGGCGACGACGTCGAACCGACCCTGGAGGTCGAGCAGCACGAAGGGCGAGTTCACGAGCTGCTGGTGCAACTTGTTCGGGAAGTAGTCCTCGAGCTCACGGCCGTTGACCGTCCACTTGCCGGAGCCCGGGACGAGCCGCACGCGGGCGATCGCCTCCTTGCGGCGGCCGAGGGCGTGACCCGGAGCGGTGCGCGAGACGCCGCGCCCGGCCGGGGCCGCGGTCTCGGTGGTGTAGCTGCTCGGGGCGTCCGAGACCTCGGGGTCGAACTCCTCGATCTCGTCGTACGGGGCGGTGGTCTCGGCCACTGTTCTCCTCGTGTCCTTCAGTGCTCGTGGCGAGTCGGCGCGCGCAGGCGGGGGCCTACTGGGCGACCGGGGTGATCTGGAAGGGCTTCGGCTGCTGGGCGGCGTGCGGGTGCTCGCCACCGGCGTAGACCTTCAGCTTGCGGAGCTGGTCGCGACCGAGGCTCGTCTTCGGCAGCATCCCGCGGACGGCCTTCTCGACGGCCCGCTCGGGACGCTTCTCGAGCAACTCGGCATAGGGGACGGCGCGCAGGCCGCCCGGGTAGCCGGAGTGGCGGTAGGCGAGCTTCTGCTCGCGCTTGTTGCCGGTGAGCGCCACCTTGTCGGCGTTGACGACGATGACGAAGTCACCGGTGTCCACGTGCGGCGCGAAGGTCGGCTTGTGCTTCCCCCGCAGCAGCGTGGCGACCTGGCTTGCCAGGCGGCCGAGGACGACGTCGGTCGCGTCGATGACGTACCACGTCCGCTCGACGTCGCCGGGCTTCGGGGTGTACGTGCGCACAGTCGTAGCCTTCGTTTCTCTGCTGGTGTCCGACGTCGTCCCCACGCTGCGGAGCGAACGACGTCCCTGAGGTCACGGAGCGCGATCCGGACGCGATTCGGTGAGTGGGAGCACCGACCGATTGCCACGGACGCACAACGACTGCTCAGAGTACCGTCCCCGTGCCGCACGGGCAAAAGCGCCCTGGACCCCCACCGACGCCGGTCCGGAGCGCCGCTGGACCGCTCGCGTCAGACGCGCTCCCGGCGCGACCGACCTCGGCAAACCCGCTCCCGGTGAACCGTGCGGACGCCGCAGCCAGGTGACACGCTGTGCCCATGAGCGACTACGAGGCGACGGAGCGCTACCTCAGCGGCGAGGGCGACTCCAACCAGCTTCCCCGCGAGGACACCCTCCTCGACCGCGGCGTCGACGACCTCCTCGACGAGGGGTACTCACCCCCCGACTTCCCACGGTCCAACCACTACGGCGAGACCCCGCTCGAGGAGATCCTCGGCGAGACCCTCGATCGGCGCCTCGCCGAGGAAGAACCCGACGTGTGGGTCACCGGTGGCGGCGCACCCCGCGGCCGCGAGCCGGATCGGGCCGGACGGCTCGTGGAGAACGACGACTCGTGGCGATCCCAGGACATCTACGCCTCGGACGCGGGCGTGGCGGGCGGCGCGGCCAGCGCCGAGGAGGCGGCGATGCACATCGTCGACCTCGAGGACCTCGCCGCCGAGACCGAGGACGTCGACGTGGACGTCGACGCGGCCCTGGGCGAGGACGGCGAGTTCCCCGTGACCGAGGACGAGGACCGCTGACGGGCGGCCCCTCGGCCTCCGGTCCCGGGAGGGTGGCCCCGGCCACGAGCCCCGCAGACGAGCCGGACGGCGGCGCCCCTGCGGTCCGCATCCGGCTCGACCTCGCCTATGACGGCACCGCGTTCTCGGGCTGGGCCCGGCAGCCGGGGCTGCGCACCGTCCAGACAGTCCTGGAGGAGGCGCTGGCCACCGTGCTGCGCCTGCCGCAGGCCCCACGCCTCGTGGTCGCCGGCCGCACCGACGCCGGGGTGCATGCCCGCGGGCAGGTCGCGCACGTGGACCTGCCCGCGGACGCCTGGCTCGCCGCCCCTGGCCGCGCCTCCCGCAGCCCGGGCGACGCCGTCACCCGCCGCCTCGCGGCCGTGGTGCCACCCGACGTCGTCGTCCACCGCGCACGACCCGCGCCGCCCGGCTTCGACGCCCGCTTCTCCGCGCTGTGGCGGCGCTACGCCTACCGGATCGCCGACGACGTCGCAGCCCGCGACCCCCTCCGGCGGGCCGAGGTGACCTGGCACCCACGGTCGCTCGACGTCCCCGCGATGGACGCCGCGGCCCGCGGCCTGCTGGGCGAGCACGACTTCGCGGCGTACTGCCGGCCCCGCGAAGGCGCGACGACGATCCGCACTCTTCTGGCGTTCGGCTGGGAACGGGACGGGCACGGCCTCGCCGTCGCGCACGTGCGCGCCGACGCCTTCTGCCACTCGATGGTGCGAGCCCTGGTGGGGGCGTGCCTCGCCGTCGGGGAGGGCAGGCGCGAGCCGACGTGGCCGGCGCAGGTGCTCGCCGGTGGGCTTCGCCACCCGGGCGTCACGGTCGCTCCGCCCCGGGGGCTCACCCTGGAAGAGGTGTCGTACCCGGACGACGCCGGCCTGGCCGCGCGCGCGGAGGAGTCCCGGGCCGTCCGCACCCTGGCCGGCTGAGACACGTGGCCGGCTCAGACACCCTGGCCGGCCGAGACACCTGGCCAGCCGAGACGCGCAGGCGCCCCTCCCCCGCGGCCAGGCCGGCCGGGAAGGGGCGCCTCCGAGCGACGCCGGTAGTTACGCGCCGGCGGGCACCGGCGTCTGGGCGTCGAGGGCACCGGTCACGCGCCGGTGCGCCACCCAGATCTCCTCGGGGAGCCCGTGGAACTGGGCGAGGTGCTCCTCGCGCATCTGCATCTCACGGCGCCACCGGTCGACGTCGATCGCGAGCAGCGACTCGAGGTCACCGGCGGGCAGGTCGAGGCCCTCGAGGATGAGCTCCCCGGGCGCCGGCACGATCCCGACCGGCGTCGAGCGGCCGCTCACCCGGCCCTCCTTGAGGTCGAGCAGCCACAGGAGCGGACGGAGGTTCTCCCGGTAGCCCGGCCAGATGTACCGGCCGTCGGGGCACCGCTGGAACCAGTTGACGTGGGCGAAGATCGGGAGCTCCCGCGCTGCCCCGAGGATGCTCAGCCAGTGGGCGGCATAGGCACCCTCGCTGTAGGCCATGAAGGGCCGCATGGACATCGGGTCGTAGCGCAGCTGGCCCTCCTTGCCCTCCGCGGCGAACGTCGCCTCGGCGCCCAGGGTGAGACCGTCGTACACGCCCTCGGCCAGGTCCGTGATGGCCCGGATGAGCGGCTCTCGGTCCCGGCACCGGCCGCCGAAGATGATCGCGTCGATCGGCACCCCGCGGGGGTCGTGGAAGTCGGGCGAGGCGTTCGGCACGTTGTCGATCGCCGTGGTGAAGCGGCTGTTCGGGTGGGCCCAGGTGTCGCCGGCCAGAGCGGACCGCTGGTGCTCGATCGGCCGTTCCGAGATGAGGTTGCCCTTCCAGTCGCGCCAGCCGGTGACGTCCTCCGGGTAGTCGGGCGTGCGCCCCTCCCACCAGACCTCCTGGGTGGCCTCGTTGTACGCGACGTTGGTGAACAACGTCTTGGTCCCGGGCGCGATGGCGGCGAGCGCCGTCGGGTTCGACACCTCGTTCGTGTCCTTGGCCACGCCGAACACCCCGTTCTCGGGGTTCATCGCGTAGACGCGGCCGTCCTCGGGGTTCACCCAGATCCACGCGATGTCGTCGCCGAAGAACTCGACGTAGTACCGGTCGCCCAGGGCGTCCGGCGCGAGCATCATCGCCAGGTTGGTCTTGCCCGAGGCGCTCGGGAACCCGCCGCAGACGTGGTACTTGCGGCCCGTCACCTTGTCCCGGATCCCGATGAGCATGAACTGCTCCGACAGGAACTGACCGGACGCCCAGCCGTCGTAGCAGGCCTGCCGGAGGCCGTGGGCGATCTTCCCGAGCAGGGCGTTGCCTCCGTAGGACGAGCCGTAGTGGAGGATCAGACGCTCGTCGGCGACGGTGACGAAGTACCGCTGGTCCTCGGGCGTGCCCTGGCCGAGGTTCTCGAGGTCCCCGGTCACGTGTACCGCCCGCACGAAGCGGTCCGGGTGCGTGAGGTTGTCGATGAACTGCGGGCCCACCCGGGCCATGCGGATCATGTGGAGCACCACGGTGCGGTTGTCGGTGAGCTCGACACCTCCCGCGTAGTCCTCGAGCGGGGACCCGGGAGGAGCCATGAGGTACGGGATCACATACATCGTCTTGCCGGTCGACGCCCCGCGCATGCGCTCTTCCTGCAGGGACTTCATCTCCGCGGCGGGCCGCCAGTTGTTGTAGACGCCCTTGTCGGCAGGGTTGCTCGTGGCCACCACGGTGCGCTCTTCCGAGCGCGCGGTGTCCTTGTAGTACGAGCGCGAGTAGTACAGGCCGTCGCCCGCCGGCACGATCTCCCCGGCTGCCAGGGACTCCGCGATGAGGCGCTCGTCGTCGGCTGCGCTGACCACCTCGATGCGCGCGGCGCCGGTGAGGTCGAACCAGTACCGCACGTAGTCGTGCACGCGAGTGTTGTGCAGGCCGGCCTCGTCGAGGACTCTGTCGATGTCGGTCATGGTCTCCTCGGTCCTTCCCCCGTGTGGTGACCCGGCGCGGGGTACAGGTCACCACGCGGCGGCGATCCCGGCGTCGGTGCCGTCGGGAGGTGTGCCTAGCATCATGGTCCGCACCTGCCGTCGGGTAGGACCAAACGCCTCCCGCGCCGCTCTGGCGGCGGCGCAGGTGGCGTTCGTCCATAGTCGGCCCGGAGCGCGGGGTAGCGTCCGGGGAATGGGCGAGGACCTCCTGACACTCGCCGTCGACTGCGGCGGGGGCGGCATCAAGGCGTCGGTCCTCGACGCCCAGGGCACCATGCACGCCCACCCGACGCGTACCCCGACCCCGTACCCCCTCCCCCCGGAGCGCCTCGTCGCCACGATCGCCGACCTCGCCCGCTCCCTTCCCCCCGCGGCCCGCGTGACGGTGGGGATGCCCGGCATGATCCGGCACGGCGTCGTGGTCGCCACCCCGCACTACGTGACCCGCGCCGGACCCCGGACCACCGTGGTCCCCGAGCTCCTCGAGGCGTGGGCCGGCTTCGACATGCGTGGCGCCGTCGCCCACGCCCTCGGGGTCCCCGCGCTCGTCCTGAACGACGCCGAGGTCCACGGTGCCGGGGTGATCGCCGGCGCCGGCCTGGAGATGGTGATCACCCTGGGCACGGGCCTCGGGAACGCCATGTACGACGGCGGGATGCTCGCTCCCCACCTCGAGCTCTCCCAGGCGCCCATGCGGTGGGGCCTGTCCTACGACATGTACATCGGAGAGCACGAGCGCATCCGGCTCGGCGACGCCCACTGGTCCCGGCGCGTCCGCCGCGTCCTCGAGGCGCTCCGGCCCGTGGTGCTCTGGGACCGCGTCTACGTGGGTGGCGGGAACGGCCGGCGCATCGTGCCGACCGTCCTGGAGAAGATGGGCGACGACGTCGTCGTGGTGCCGAACTCCGCGGGCATCATCGGCGGTGTGCGCGCGTGGAGCCTGCCGACCCGCTGACGTGGCGCGGGTGCCGACGGCCCTCCACGTGGTCGAGCATCTCGAAGACGATGCGCGTGAACGCCACCGGCGCCTCCAGCGAGACGAGGTGCTTGACCCGGGGCACCACCACGAGCCGACCGTTCTGCGCGGCCCTCAGGTAGGCGCGTTCCTGGGCCCGGAAGTGGTCGAGCGCACCGTTGACGATCCAGACGGGCACGGCGCCGAGCGCTCGGATGTCCTCGATCGGCCGAACGGGCCGCAACGCACGCAGCGTGTCCTGCATGACGTCCAGGGCGTATCCGCCCGCGGCGGCGTCGCGGGCACCCTGCTCGGGCAGCGTCAACGCCGCCATCCGGTCGTTGAGCCACGCACCCTTGTCCGGAAGCAGCGCGACCGCCCCGGCCATGAGCCGATACCCGCCCAGCGCGGGACCGACCGGAGTGGTGCTGCAGGCCGCCGCGAGGACACCGGCGAGCGGGACGCGGGTGCGCGCCGCCCAGTGGAGTCCGACGTACCCGCCCAGGGACTGCCCCACCACCAGAACGGTTCCGGTGAGCTCGGCGAGCCGATCGCACGCAGACTCCAGCAGGGCGACGGCGCCCGCGAGGGTGAAGCGCTCACCCCGCCGGGTGCCGTGGCCGGGAAGGTCGATCGCCTCGACGCGGTAGCCGGCCGTGCGCAGGGATTCCACCTGCTGGCGCCACAGGCTTGCCGACCCCCGGAGTCCGTGGAGCAGCACCACACCCGGACGGTTCAGGTCGCCACCCGGACGGTTCACGTCGCCACCGAACGGTTCACGTCGCCACGGTACGCCGTCGGACAACGACGCGTGCGGCCGTCGATGGGGCCCCGCGGGGCTCCTCCGACGACCGCACGCGTGGGTCGTACGAGATCAGGCCTTGGTGGCGGGCGCGTCGTCCACCGGCGCCTCGACGGCCTCGGCCTCCACGGCCGCGTCCTCGACCGGGGCGTCCTCGACCACCGGAGCGGCTGCGACCACCGGCGAAGCAGCGGCGCTCGCCGCGGGAGCGGCCTTGGCCGCCGCCCTGGTCGCCTCGCGCACCACGGCCTGCTTGGGGCTCACCGGCTCGGTGACGAGCTCGATGACGGCCATGGGGGCGTTGTCGCCCTTGCGCGGGCCGATCTTGGTGATCCGGGTGTAGCCACCCTGCCGCTCCGCCATCTGCGGGGCGATCTCGGTGAACAGGACGTGGACCACGCCCTTGTCCCGGACAACCCGAAGCACGCGCCGGCGCGAGGCGAGGTCGCCGCGCTTGGCGATCGTGACGAGGCGCTCGGCGAGCGGGCGGAGCCGCTTGGCCTTGGTCTCCGTGGTGGTGATGCGGCCGTGCTCGAAGAGCGCGGTGGCCAGGTTGGCCAGGATCAGCCGCTCGTGCGCCGGGCTGCCCCCGAGGCGCGGACCCTTGGCGGGCGTGGGCATGTCGTTCTCCTAGGTCTGAAGTCGGTTCTCGTCGGCGTGAACCGGCGCGTCAGTACTGCTCGTCGTCGAAGTCGCCGTCGCCGTCGTACGCGTCGGCCACCAGGGACGGGTCGAAGTCGGCGGGGCTGTCCTTCAGCGCGAGGCCCAGGCCGGCGAGCTTCTCCTTGACCTCCGTGATGGACTTCGCGCCGAAGTTGCGGATGTCCAGGAGGTCCGCCTCGCTGCGGGCCACGAGTTCGCCCACCGAGTGGATCCCCTCGCGCTTGAGGCAGTTGTAGGACCGGATCGTCAGGTCGAGGTCCTCGATGGGAAGGGCGAGGTCCGCGGCGAGCGCGGCGTCGGACGGCGACGGGCCGATCTCGATGCCCTCCGCCTCGACGTTGAGCTCCCGGGCGAGCCCGAACAGCTCCACGAGCGTGCGTCCGGCCGAGGCCACCGCATCCCGCGGGGTGATGGCGGGCTTGGTCTCGACGTCAACGATCAACTTGTCGAAGTCCGTACGCGTCTCCACGCGGGTGGCCTCGACCTTGTACGTGACCTTGAGGACCGGCGAGTAGATCGAGTCCACCGGGATCCGGCCGATCTCGGCGTCGGCCTGCTTGTTCTGCGCCGCGGAGACGTAGCCGCGCCCGCGCTCGACCGTCAGCTCGACCTCGAGCTTGCCCTTCGCGTTCAGCGTGGCGAGGTGGAGGTCCGTGTTGTGCACCTCGACGCCGCTGGGCGGGGTGATGTCGGCCGCCGTCACCACGCCTGGGCCCTGCTTGCGCAGGTACATGACGACCGGCTCGTCGAACTCGGAGGAGACCACGAGGTTCTTGATGCTGAGGATGATCTCGGTGACGTCTTCCTTCACACCCGGCACGGTGCTGAACTCGTGCAGCACGCCGTCGATGCGGATGCTCGTCACCGCCGCCCCCGGGATGGAGGACAGCAACGTGCGGCGAAGGGAGTTGCCGAGGGTGTACCCGAAGCCCGGCTCGAGGGGCTCGAGCACGAACCGGGAGCGGTTCTCCGAGACCTTCTCCTCGGTCAGGGTGGGGCGCTGTGCAATGAGCACGGGGGTGTCCTTTCAGCGTGGCGTCCGCCATATGACGCCATGCGGTACCCGGCGGCGCTCGGTCCGGCCGCCGGGGGCCCGCCCTGAGGCGGGCGCCGTGGGGGCCGCGGGCGCGGCCACCACGGAGGGTCAGACGCGGCGCCTCTTGGGCGGCCGGCAGCCGTTGTGCGCCTGCGGGGTGACGTCCTGGATCGACCCGACCTCGAGGCCCGTGGCCTGGAGCGAGCGGATCGCCGTTTCGCGGCCCGAACCGGGGCCCTTCACGAAGACGTCGACCTTCTTCATGCCGTGCTCCTGCGCACGGCGAGCGGCGGCCTCGGCGGCGAGCTGGGCGGCGAAGGGCGTCGACTTGCGCGAGCCCTTGAAGCCCACCTGGCCGGCGGACGCCCAGGAGATCACGGCGCCGGTGGGGTCCGTGATCGAGACGATCGTGTTGTTGAACGTGCTCTTGATGTAGGCGTTGCCGTGCGAGACGTTCTTCTTCTCCTTGCGGCGCGGCTTGCGCGCGCCGCCGGCCTGGCGAGTCTTGGGAGGCATTCTCTCGTTCTCTTCTCGTGAGGTCGTCGGACCGCTTTCCCGGCGACGGCGCCGGGGGCTGCGGACTACTTGCGACCGGCCTTCTTCTTGCCGGCGACGGTGCGCTTGGGACCCTTGCGGGTGCGCGCGTTGGTCTTCGTCCGCTGACCGCGGACGGGCAGGCCACGGCGGTGCCGCAAGCCCTCGTAGCAACCGATCTCGACCTTGCGGCGGATGTCCGCCGCGACCTCGCGGCGCAGGTCACCCTCGAGCTTGTAGTTGCCCTCGAGGTAGTCACGGAGCGCGACGAGTTCGGCGTCGCCCAGGTCCTTGACCCGCAGGTCCGGGCTGATGCCCGTGGCCTCAAGGGTCTGCTTCGCGCGGGTACGGCCGACGCCGTAGATGTAGGTGAGCGCAACCTCGAGCCGCTTGTCGCGGGGGAGGTCGACGCCGACGAGACGTGCCAACTCACAACTCCTGAACTACTCGGAGGTCTGCCGCACGCCGTCCCGCGGGATGCGGGCCCCGGCCTCCGACCGGGGGTGGCGCCGTCGTCGTCCGTGGACGACTCGGCGCTGGCTGTGCGCTGGTGGTGACGCAGTCGTCACCTGGCGGGGCGGTTCAGCCCTGCCGCTGCTTGTGGCGCAGGTTCTCGCAGATGACCTGGACGCGGCCGTGGCGACGGATCACCTTGCACTTGTCGCAGACCTTCTTGACGCTCGGCTTGACCTTCATGGCTGTCCTTCGCGTACCGCGCGCGCGAGTGCTCACGGCACGCGGCGACGGCGTCGTGGTGGGGGCGGGACGCTTCGCTGTCCGCCGTGGACGGTTACTTGTAGCGGTAGACGATGCGACCGCGGGACAGGTCGTACGGGCTCAGCTCGACCACCACGCGGTCCTCCGGGAGGATCCGGATGTAGTGCTGGCGCATCTTCCCCGAGATATGGGCGAGGACCTTGTGCCCGTTGCTCAGCTCCACGCGGAACATCGCGTTCGGCAGGGCCTCGACCACACTGCCCTCGATCTCGATGACGCCGTCCTTCTTTGCCATGTCCTCCGCTAACTCCTGGGCGATACTGCACAGGTGCGAGTGCCCGGGATTTGGTGGGCACACGACCAGCGAGCAATGCTACGGCATCACGCATCGAGCCGTGTAATCGCGTGCCTGGCCCGCGCACCTAGTCCAGGGCTGCCACGCGGACGCCGCGTGCGGCGAGTTGCTCGGCTCCGCCGTCGGGCGCCGTCAGCACCCAGACGCCGTCCTCGAGCACGGCGACGGTGTGCTCGGCGTGGGCGGCGCGCGAGGCGTCCGCCGTCACCACCGTCCATCCGTCGTCCAGCACCTCCGTGCCACGCCCCCCACGGGTGATCATCGGCTCGATCGCCACGCACAGGCCCGGCCGGACGCGGGCTCCCTTGTCGCGCGCCCGGTAGTTGAGGACCTCCGGCGGCTGGTGCATCGCCGTCCCGATCCCGTGCCCCACGTACTCGCGCACGATTCCGTAGTCGCCCGCGGCTCGGACGGCGTCCTCGATCGCGGCGCCCACCTCGCCCAGCCGCTCGGCCCTGGCGAGCGCGGCGATGCCGGCCCAGAGCGCGTCCTCGCAGGCGGCAACGAGCGCCACGTCGGCCGGATCCATGGGTTCCACGACCACCGAGAAGGCCGAGTCGCCGTGCCACCCGTCGACGACGGCCCCGCCGTCGACGGACACGATGTCGCCCGCTTCGATGACTCGGCTCCCCGGGATGCCGTGCACGATCTCGTGGTTGACCGAGACGCAGAGCGTCGCCGGGTACCCGTGGTAACCGAGGAAGTTCGACGTCGCACCCGCACCGGCGATGACGCCGGAGGCGATGGCGTCCAGCTCCCGCGTGGTGACGCCCGGCCGAATCGCCTCCCGGGCCGCCGCCAGCGCATCTGCCACCACAAGGCCGGCGCGCCGCATGGCGCGCACCTGGTCCGGCGTCTTGTACTCGATCCGGTCCCTACCCATCATGAGCGGTTCGTCTACTCCGCCAGTGCCGCGAGCATGTGCTCGGTGACCTCGTCCACCGACCCCATGCCGTCCACCTGCACCAGGAGTCCGCGCTCGCCGTACACCCGGGTCAGCGGTTCGGTCTGTTCGGCGTAGACCTCGAGCCGGCGTCGGATCACCACCTCGGTGTCGTCCATGCGTCCCTGCACGGCCGCACGCTTGAGCATGCGCTCGACCACCTCGTCGTGGTTGGCCACGAGTTCGATCACGGCGTCGAGGCCGCGATCCTGGTCCTTGAGCATGCCGTCGAGGGCCTCGACCTGCTCGAGGGTGCGGGGGTAGCCATCGAGGATGAAGCCCTCGAGCGCGTCCTTGCGGGCAAGCCGGTCGCGCACCATCGCGTTCGTGATCTGGTCCGGGACGTACTCACCCGCCTCCATGTAGCGGCGGGCGATGACGCCGAGGCCCGTGTGCTCGGCGACGTGCGTCCGGAAGATGTCGCCGGTCGAGATCGCCGGGATCCCGAGGTGGTTCGCCAGACGTGCCGCCTGGGTGCCCTTTCCGGCTCCGGGTGGACCGAGCATGACCAGGTGAGCGCTCACCGGAGGAACCCCTCGTAGTGCCGTTGCTGGAGCTGCGAATCGATCTGCTTCACGGTCTCGAGGCCGACGCCGACGATGATCAGGATCGACGTGCCGCCGAACGGGAGTCTCGTGCTGATGTTCAGGAGGATGAGCGCGATGGTCGGCACCAGAGCGACGAGTGCCAGGTAGATCGCACCGGCCGACGTGATCCGGTTGATGACGTACTGGAGGTACTCCGCGGTGGGCCTACCGGCACGGATGCCCGGGATGAACCCGCCGTATCGCTTCATGTTGTCCGCCACCTCGTCCGGGTTGAACGTGATCGAGGTGTAGAAGAACGCGAAGAAGATGATCAGCAGGACGTAGATCGCGATGTGGAGCGGCGCCGTCGGATCCACGATGTTGTTGGAGACCCAGATCACCCAGTCGGCCGCCTGGTCTGCGAACTGTGCGATGAGGGCCGGCAGCGCGAGCAGGGACGACGCGAAGATGACCGGGATCACGCCGGCCATGTTGATCTTGATCGGGATGTAGGTGCTCGAGCCGCCGTACATCCGACGACCGACCATCCGCTTCGCGTACTGCACCGGGATGCGGCGCTGCGACTGCTCCACGAACACGACCAGGCCGATGACGAGGAGGATGACGCCGAGGATCGCCACGAACTTGCCGAATCCGTTGTCGCCTCCGGCGATGCCCCACAGGGCGGCCGGGAAGCCGGCGACGATCGACGTGAAGATCAGGAGGGACATCCCGTTCCCGACCCCGCGCTCGGAGATCAGTTCGGCCATCCACATGATCAGGCCCGTTCCCGCGGTCATCGTGATGACCATGAGGACGATCGTCACCCAGCCGTCGTTCGGAATGATCGGCACCGAGCAGCCCGGGAAGAGCTGTCCGGAACGCGCGACCGTGATGATGGTGGTGGACTGCAGGATCGCGAGAGCGATGGTCAGGTAACGCGTGTACTGCGTGAGCTTGGCGGTCCCGGCCTGTCCCTCCTTGTGCAGGGCCTCGAATCTGGGGATGACCACCCGCAGCAGCTGGATGATGATGCTCGCAGTGATATAGGGCATGATGCCGAGCGCGAACACGGAGAGCTGGAGCAGCGCCCCGCCGCTGAACAGGTTGACCAGGCCCAGGAGATCGGTGCTGCCGGCGGTGTCGGCCACGCACTGGCGCACGTTGCCGTAGTCGACGCCCGGCGTCGGAATGAACGAGCCCAGGCGGAAGATCGCCATGATGCCCATGGTGAAGAGCAGCTTGCGCCGCAGGTCCGGCGTTCGGAACGCCCGTGCGAAAGCGCTGAGCACTCTGCCTCCTGATCGCGTGCGCGCACCCGACGTGCGCGGGAGGGCCGATCTCTCGGCCGGGTCGACACTAGCCGCTGCCTGGCCCCAAAGGCGCGCGGGCGGCCCGGGACCACCCGGACCGCCCTCGACGCACCATTCCTCAGGCCTCGGTGGCCGTCCCACCGGCAACGAGGATCTTCTCCTTGGCCGACGCCGAGAACGCGTTCACCGTCACGTCGAGACGGACGGCGACGTCGCCCGTGCCGAGCACCTTGACCGGTCGACCGGCACGCACGGCACCCTTCGAGACGAGGTCCTCGACGGTCACCGCCCCACCCGCGGGGTAGAGGTCCGCGAGGCGGTCGAGGTTGACCACCTGGTACTCCGTCCGGAACGGGTTCTTGAAGCCGCGCAGCTTTGGCAGCCGCATGTGGAGCGGCATCTGCCCGCCCTCGAAGGCGGGCGAGACCTGATACCGGGCCTTCGTGCCCTTGGTGCCCCGTCCGGCCGTCTTGCCCTTGGAACCCTCACCGCGGCCGACGCGGGTCTTGGGGGTGTGCGCACCCGGCGCGGGCCGCAGGTGGTGCACCTTCAGGGCACCGCCACTGCCTGCCGGCCGGTTCGCGGGAGCCTTCTCGGCCATGTCAGTCGACCTCCTCGACGGTGACGAGGTGCGAGACCGTCGCCACCATGCCGCGGAACACCGGCTCGTCCGGCTTGACGACCGTCTCACCGATGCGCTTCAGCCCGAGGCTGCGCAACGTGTCCCGCTGGTTCTGCTTGCCGCCGATGACGGACTTGGTCTGGGTGATCTTCAACTGGGCCATCACGCACCCGTCCCGACTGCGGCGGCGGCCGCCTTCGCCCCGGCGGCGCGAGCCCGCAGCAGCGGAGCCGGCGCGACGTCCTCGAGCGGGAGCCCGCGCCTGGCGGCGACTGCCTCGGGCTGCTCGAGCGACCGCAGCGCCGCGACCGTCGCGTGCACGATGTTGATGGCGTTCGACGACCCGAGCGACTTGCTCAGCACGTCGTGGATCCCGGCGCAGTCCAGGACCGCGCGCACCGGTCCGCCGGCGATGACCCCGGTACCCGGGGATGCCGGGCGGAGGAACACCACGCCCGCCGCTGCCTCGCCCTGGACGACGTGCGGGATCGTGCTCTGGATCCGCGGAACCTTGAAGAAGTTCTTCTTGGCCTCTTCGACGCCCTTCGCGATCGCCGCGGGGACCTCCTTGGCCTTGCCGTAGCCGACGCCGACGGTGCCGTCGCCGTCACCCACGACCACCAGGGCCGTGAAGGAGAAACGGCGTCCACCCTTGACGACCTTCGCCACACGGTTGATCGTCACGACGCGCTCGATGTACGCGCTCTTCTCTGCCTCCGGGCTGCGGCGGCTGTCGCGCCGATCCCGGCGCTCGCCCGAGCCCGAGCCCGAGCCACCCGCCGGACCGGAGCCCGTCGAGCCCCCGGCGCCCGCCCTGCCTCGCTGCGGTGCAGCCATCAGTCGTTCCTCTGCTCTCGTGCGAATTCGGTGCCGGTCACAGGTCCAGACCGCCCTCTCGGGCGCCGTCGGCCACCGCGGCCACGCGACCGTGGTACTTGTTGCCGCCTCGGTCGAAGACGGCGGCGGCGATCCCGATTGCCTTCGCGCGCTCGGCGATCAACTCGCCCACGCGGTGAGCCTTCGCGACCTTCGCGCCCTCGGCAGCGCGCACGTCCGCCTCGAGCGTCGACGCGGAGACCAGCGTGCGGCCGACCGTGTCGTCGACCAGCTGCGCGACCATGTGCCGGGACGAGCGCGACACGACGAGACGTGGGCGGGCGGCGGTGCCGCTGACCCGCTTCCGGACCCGGACGTGACGACGCTTGCGCGCCACTCCGGTGCCGGAGCCCTTGATGGACAGACCAGACATGACTACTTCCCAGCCTTTCCGACCTTGCGGCGGACCTGCTCGCCGGCGTAGCGCACGCCCTTGCCCTTGTAGGGCTCGGGCTTGCGGATCTTACGGATGTTCGCGGCGACCTCGCCCACCTGCTGCTTGTCGATCCCGTAGACCGTGAACTTCGTGGGCGTCTCGACGGTGAACGAGATGCCCGTGGGGGGCTCGACCACCACGGGGTGCGAGAAGCCGAGGGCGAACTCGAGGTTCGCTCCCTTCGCCACCACGCGGTAACCGGTGCCGACGATCTCGAGCTTGCGCTGGTAGCCATCGGTGACACCGGTCACCAGGTTGGCGAGCAGCGTCCGGGTGAGCCCGTGCAGCGAGCGCGACGCGCGCTCGTCGTCCGGGCGGGTCACCACGAGCGCTCCGGCCTCGCCGCGCTCCACCTGGATCGGGGAGGGGATGCGGTGGGTCAGCGTGCCCTTGGGACCCGTCACCGTGACGACGTCGCCCTCGATGGTGACGTCGACGCCGGCGGGAACGGGGACGGGGATCTTTCCGATACGAGACATGGGTCTGCTCCTCGAGTCCTCGTCACCAGACGTAGGCGAGGACTTCCCCACCCACGCCCTTCTTGGCCGCCTGCCGGTCAGTCAACAGACCGGAGGACGTCGACAGGATCGCCACGCCGAGGCCACCGAGGACTCGCGGCAGGTTCGTCGACTTCGCGTACACCCGGAGACCGGGCTTCGAGATGCGGCGCACGCCGGCCAGGGCGCGCTCCCGGTTCGGGCCGTACTTGAGCGAGAGGGTGAGCTTCTTGCCCACCTCCAGGTCTTCGACGGTCCAGCCGCTGATGTAGCCCTCGGCGGTCAGCATCTCCGCGATGCGTTCCTTGATCTTTGAATACGGCATCGCCACGGTCTCGTGGTATGCCGAGTTGGCGTTGCGCAGACGCGTCAGCATGTCTGCGATCGGGTCGGTCATCGTCATCGGGCTGCTCGCCCTTCCTCGCCGCGGTTTCCTCGTCCGGGACCTGCGACGTAGTCGTTTACCAGCTGCTCTTGGTCACGCCGGGGAGTTGTCCGCGCAGCGCCATCTCGCGCAGGCACACGCGGCACAGGCCGAACTTGCGGTACACGGAGTGCGGCCTGCCGCACCGCTGGCACCGGGTGTAGCCGCGCACGGAGAACTTGGGCGTGCGCGCGGCCTTCTGGATCAGGGCGGTCTTCGCCACGTCAGTCCTCCTTGAAGGGGAAGCCCAGGCGGCGCAGGAGCGACCGCCCTTCGTCGTCGGTGGTCGCCGTCGTGACCACCGTGATGTCCATGCCGCGGACGCGGTCGATGCGGTCCTGGTCGATCTCGTGGAACATCGACTGCTCCGTCAGGCCGAACGTGTAGTTCCCGTGCCCGTCGAACTGCTTCGGCGAGAGACCACGGAAGTCACGGATACGCGGCAGCGCGAGCGAGAGCAGCCGGTCCAGGAACTCCCACATCCGGTCACCGCGCAGCGTCACGTGCGCGCCGATCGGCATGCCCTCGCGCAACTTGAACTGCGCGATGGACTTGCGGGCCTTGGTGACCTGCGGCTTCTGACCGGTGATCAGGGCGAGGTCACGGATCGCACCCTCGATCAACTTGGAGTCGCGAGCGGCCTCGCCGACGCCCATGTTCACCACGATCTTGGTGAGGCCGGCCACCTGGTGCACGTTCCGGTGGCCGAACTCCTTCAGGAGCGCGGGCCGGATCTCCTCGCGGTACCGCGTCTTGAGGCGGGGCGTGACCTCTGCGGCGGAGCGCGCGCGGCCAGGAGCCGGAGCCAACGGAGCGACTGCCCTTCCCGTCCCGGTCGACTTCGGCTGCGCCGGCATGCTCTTCGCCGACGCGTTCTTCCGCGCCGGTGCGCCCTTGCCCTTGGCCCCGCCCTTCGCGGTGCCGCCCTTGCCCTTGGTGGGCGTCGCGCTCTTCGCCATCAGATGTCCTTACCGGAGCGCTTGGCCACCCGGATCCGCACGGTTCGCGTGCGTCCGTCGCGCTCGATCGTCTCGGTGCGATACCCCACCCGGGTGCCCTTCTTCGTCTCCGGGTCGACGAGCATCACATTGCTCACGTGGATCGGCGCCTCGACGGTCTCGATGCCGCCCGTCCGGCTGCCCCGGCTGCTCTGGCCGACCTTGGTGTGCTTCTTGACACGCTGGACGCCTTCGACGACCACGCGGTCCTCCTCGGGCCGGACCTCGAGCACCCGGCCCTGCTTGCCACGGTCGCGGCCGCTGATGACGACCACGAGGTCGCCCTTCTTGATCTTGGCCATGGTCAGAGCACCTCCGGTGCCAACGAGACGATCCGCATGAACTTCTTGTCCCGGAGCTCACGGCCGACCGGGCCGAAGATGCGCGTCCCGCGCGGCTCGCCGTCGTTCTTGAGGATCACTGCGGCGTTCTCGTCGAAGCGGATGTACGACCCGTCCGGCCGCCGGCGCTCCTTCTTGGTGCGCACCACGACCGCCTTCACGACGTCGCCCTTCTTGACGTTCCCGCCCGGGATCGCGTCCTTCACAGTGGCGACGATGACGTCGCCGATACCGGCATAGCGCCGACCCGAGCCACCGAGCACACGGATGCAGAGGATCTCCTTCGCACCCGTGTTGTCGGCGACCTTGAGTCGCGACTCCTGCTGGATCATTCATCAGCTCCTGTCGTCGTGCTGGTTCTCGCCCGCCGGGCGAGCCTTGCCGAACGGATAAGGGTCAGGTGACCCGAGGCGCCTGAGCACCTGTCGGGTCGAGCGGCGTTCGCCGGCCTTGCCGTCCCGAGGACCACGCGTGGCTCCCGAGAACTCCTTCGCTCCCGAGAACTACTTGGCCTTCTCGAGGATCTCCACGATGCGCCACCGCTTGTCAGCGGACAGCGGCCGCGTCTCCATGATCAGGACGAGGTCGCCGACGCCGGCCGCGTTGGCCTCGTCGTGTGCCTTGACCTTGCGCGTGCGCCGGATGACCTTGCCGTAGAGCGCGTGCTTGACGCGGTCCTCGACCTCGACCACCCGGGTCTTGTCCATCTTGTCGCTGACCACGTACCCGCGCCGCGTCTTGCGGTACGGGCGGGCGGGGGTGCCCTCGGCCTGCTTGGTCGTGGTGCTCATTCCTGTCCGTCCTTACTTCGCGACGCTCGGGGCTGTCCGGATGCCGAGCTCACGCTCGCGGAGGATCGTGTAGATCCGCGCGATGTCGCGCCGCACGGCCTTGAGCCGCCCGTGGCTCTCGAGCTGTCCCGTCGCCGCCGCAAAGCGGAGGTTGAACAGCTCCTCCTTCGCCTTGCGGAGCTCGGCCGCCAGCCGCTCGTCGTCCATGGTGTCGAGCTCGGTGGGGACGAGCTCCTTCGAACCGATGGCCATCACGCGTCACCACCCTCGCGCCGCAGGAAGCGGGTCTTCATCGGGAGCTTGTGCTGCGCGCGGCGCATCGCCTCGCGTGCCAGGGGCTCGGGGACACCGGCGAGCTCGAACATCACTCGGCCGGGCTTGACGTTGGCGATCCACCACTCGGGCGAACCCTTGCCGGACCCCATGCGGGTCTCGGCCGGCTTCTTGGTCAGGGGCCGGTCCGGGTAGATCGTGATCCACACCTTGCCGCCACGCTTGATGTGGCGGGTCATCGCGATACGGGCGGCCTCGATCTGCCGGTTCGTCACGTACGCAGGCTCGAGCGCCTGGATCGCGTACTCGCCGAAGGTGATCGTGTTGCCGCCCTTCGACGCGCCGCCGCGCGAGGGGTGGTGCTGCTTGCGGTGCTTGGTCCGCCGGGGAATGAGCATCGCTCAGACCTCCGTTCCGCTCGTCGTCGCCGGTGCGCCGCTCGCCTGGTCGGCGGGGCCGTCGGCCGGGCCTTGGGCGTCGCGGCGGGTGCGCGGCCGGTCGGCCCGTCCCCGCGGCGCGCGCGGAGCTGCCGACGCCTGCTCGCGGGCGAACTCCTTCTCGGTCATGTCGCCCTTGTAGATCCACACCTTCACACCGATCCGGCCGAAGGTGGTGCGGGCCTCGAAGAAGCCGTAGTCGATGTTCGCCCGCAGGGTGTGCAGAGGCACCCGACCCTCGCGGTAGAACTCGCTCCGGCTCATCTCCGCGCCGCCGAGCCGCCCGGAGCACTGCACCCGGATGCCACGCGCTCCCGCGCGCTGCGCCGACTGCATGCCCTTGCGCATCGCCCGCCGGAAGGACACCCGGCTCGCGAGCTGCTCCGCGATGCCCTGCGCCACCAGCTGAGCGTCCAGCTCGGGGTTCTTGACCTCGAGGATGTTCAGCTGCACCTGCTTGCCCGTGAGCTTCTCGAGCTCACTGCGCAGGCGGTCGGCCTCGGCGCCGCGACGGCCGATGACGATGCCGGGGCGAGCCGTGTGCAGGTCGACGCGCACGCGGTCACGCGTCCGCTCGATGTCCACCTTCGAGATGCCGGCCCGCTCGAGGCCGCTCTGCATCAGCTTGCGGATCGCGACGTCCTCGCGCACGTAGTCCCGGTACCGCTGGCCCGGCCTCGTGCTGTCGGCGAACCACCGCGAGCGGTGGTCGGTCGTGATGCCGAGCCGGAACCCGGTCGGGTTGACCTTCTGGCCCACTATCGGGTCCTCCCCTTCGTGCTGCCGGCGGCGGGCACCGCCGCGGACGTCTCGCGGGCGGCCAGGACCACGGTGATGTGGCTGGTCCGCTTGAGGATGCGACCGGCGCGCCCCTGCGCCCGCGGGCGGAACCGCTTGAGCGACGGTCCCTCGTCCACATAGGCCTCGGCGACCACGAGCGAACGCTCGTCGAACGCCACGGAGTCCCGGTCCGCCTTCACGCGGGCATTCGCCACCGCGCTCTCGACGACCTTGCGCACCGGCTCGGCCGCCGCCTGCGGCGCGAACTTGAGGATCGCCACCGCCTCCTGGGCCTGCTTGCCGCGGATCACGTCCACGACCCGCCGGGCCTTCTGCGGCGTGACGCGCACGTATCGCGCCTGCGCCTTCGCTTCCATCGATGTCCTGCCTTCGTCTGTGATCGAGCTGGTGTCGGGTCGAGGCGACGTCAGCGACGCCGACCCTTGCGGTCGTCCTTCTCGTGCCCCCGGAACGTGCGGGTGGGCGCGAACTCGCCGAGCTTGTGCCCGACCATCGACTCGGTGACGAACACCGGGACGTGCTTGCGGCCGTCGTGGACCGCAAAGGTGTGGCCCAGGAAGTCGGGCGTGATGACCGACCGGCGGGACCAGGTCTTGATGACGTTCTTGGTGCCCTTGGTGTTCTGGGCGTCCACCTTCTTCTGCAGGTGGTCGTCCACGAACGGGCCCTTCTTCAGGCTGCGCGGCATCTCGTCACCCCTCCTTCTCAGCGCTTCGTGCCGGTGCGGCGACGGCGGACGATGAGCTTGTCGCTCGGCTTGTGCGGCCGGCGGGTCCGGCCCTCGGGCTGACCCCACGGGCTCACCGGGTGGCGTCCACCGGAGGTCTTGCCCTCACCACCACCGTGCGGGTGGTCGACCGGGTTCATGGCGACGCCGCGGACGGTCGGGCGCTTGCCCTTCCAGCGCATCCGGCCGGCCTTGCCCCAGTTGATGTTGGACTGCTCCGCGTTCCCCACCTCGCCGATGCTGGCGCGGCACCGCAGGTCGACGTTCCGGATCTCTCCGGAGGGCATCCGCAGCTGGGCGTACGGCCCGTCCTTGGCCACCAGCTGCACCGACGCTCCCGCCGAACGGGCGATCTTCGCCCCGCCGCCCGGCTTGAGCTCGATCGCGTGCACCACCGTGCCGACCGGGATGTTGCGCAGGGGAAGGTTGTTCCCCGGCTTGATGTCGGCGCCAGGTCCGTTCTCGATGCGGTCGCCCTGCTTCAGCCGGTTCGGCGCGAGGATGTACCGCTTCTCCCCGTCCGCGTAGTGCAGCAGGGCGATGCGAGCCGTCCGGTTGGGGTCGTACTCGATGTGCGCGACCTTCGCGGGAACGCCGTCCTTGTCGTGGCGGCGGAAATCGATCACGCGGTAGGCGCGCTTGTGCCCGCCGCCCTTGTGCCGCGTGGTGACCCGACCGGTCGAGTTCCGGCCGCCCGACTTGGCGAGGGGACGGACCAGCGACTTCTCCGGCTCGGTGCGGGTGATCTCGACGAAGTCGGCGACGCTCGAGCCGCGCCGGCCCGGCGTCGTCGGCTTGTACTTACGGATGCCCATGGAAATCGGTCCTCACTCTTCTCGGTGCGCGCATCGGCCTCAGCCGACGGGTCCACCGAAGATGTCGATGCTGCCCTCGCGCAGCGTGACGATGGCGCGCTTCGTGTCCTTGCGCCGGCCGGTGCCGTACTTGGTCCGCCGCGACTTGCCCTTGCGGTTCGACGTGTTGACGGCGTCGACCTTCACACCGAAGATCTGCTCGACCGCGATCTTGATCTCGGTCTTGTTCGATCGCGGGTCCACGAGGAACGTGTACTTGCCCTCGTCCAGCAGCCCGTAGCTCTTCTCGGAGACCACCGGGGCGATCAGGACGTCGCGCGGGTCCTTGGTCCAGACGCTCACTTCACGTCCTCCTTCACCTCGTCGCCGACCTCGCCCGCGGCCGCGGCCCGAGCGAGGAAAGACTCCAGAGCCGGCGCGGTGAACACGACGTCGTCGCTCACCAGCACGTCGTACGTGTTCAACTGGTCCGGCGCGATGAGGTGCACGCCCACGACGTTCCGCAGGCTCTTCCAGGTGACCTCGTCAGTCCGGTCCACGACGACGAGCACGTTGCGCGCGGACGTCGCCTGCGACAGCACCGAGACCGCGGAACGCGTCGACGGCGTCGACCCGCTCACGAAGGACCCCACCACGTGCACGCGGTCGGCGCGCGCGCGGTCGGAGAGCGCGCCGCGCAGTGCGGCCGCCTTCATCTTCTTGGGCGTCCGCTGGGTGTACGAGCGCGGCTGCGGACCGTGGACCGTGCCGCCGCCCGCGAACTGCGGGGCCCGGGTGGAGCCCTGGCGCGCGCGGCCCGTGCCCTTCTGCTTGTAGGGCTTCTTGCCGCCGCCACTCACGTCACCGCGCGTCTTGGTGGCGTGAGTACCCTGGCGCGCAGCGGCGAGCTGGGCGACGACCACCTGGTGGATCAGGGGCACGTTGGTCTGCGCGTCGAACACCTCAGCGGGGAGGTCGACCGTCTCGCGGTTCTTCCCCGAAGCGTCGAGCACGGTCACAGAGCGGTTCTCCGCCATCGTGATCTCACGCTCCCTTCACAGCGCTGCGGACGACGACGACGCCGCCCTTGGGACCCGGGACGGCACCGGCCACGAGAAGGAGGCCCTTCTCGGCGTCGACGGCGTGGATCCGCAGGTTCTGCGTGGTCTGCCGGGAGTTGCCCAGCCGGCCGGCCATGCGCAGGCCCTTGAACACGCGCGACGGCGTGGACGCGGCGCCGATCGAACCCGGCTTGCGGTGGTTGCGGTGGGAACCGTGGGATGCGCTGACGCCCGCGAAGCCGTGCCGCTTCATGACGCCGGCGGTGCCCTTGCCCTTGGTGGTCCCGATGACGTCGACCCGCGCACCCGCCTCGAAGGCGTCGACGCCGATCTCCTGGCCGAGCGCATACTGCTCGGCGTCAGCGGTCCGGATCTCGGCGACGTGGCGCCGCGGCGTGACGCCCGCACGGGCGAAGTGGCCCTTCAGCGGCTGCGTCACCTTCCGCGGGTCGATCTGGCCGAAGGCGAGTTGCACGGCGGAGTAGCCGTCCGTCTCGGGAGTGCGCACCTGCGTCACCACGTTGGTGCCCACCTGGACGACCGTGATCGGGACGAGCCGGCCGGCGCCGTCCCAGACCTGGGTCATGCCGAGCTTGGTGCCGAGCAGCGCCGTCCTGGTCGCGCCGGCCCCGTGCTGGGGGGAGGTAGTCATGGCCGAAGTCCTCAGAGCTTGATCTCGATGTTGACGTCGGCGGGAAGGTCGAGTCGCATGAGCGAGTCGACCGCCTTCGGCGTCGGGTCGATGATGTCGATGAGCCGCTTGTGCGTGCGCATCTCGAAGTGCTCGCGGCTGTCCTTGTACTTGTGGGGCGACCGGATGACGCAGAAGACGTTCTTCTCCGTCGGCAGCGGCACCGGCCCCACGACCGTCGCGCCGGCGCGAGTCACCGTGTCGACGATCTTGCGCGCCGAGCTGTCGATGACCTCGTGGTCGTAGGACTTGAGCCGGATGCGGATCTTCTGTCCCGCCATGGCGTCGTCTGACTCTCTCTCTCGTACCGCTCGGACCGGCCCCCGCGCTCGGGCGTGTCGCGCGACCTGCCGGAGACAGGCCGTGTCACGAGAGCGTGGGAGGCGGGGATCTGCATGTGGACCTGGCCCCGTGTGGGAGCCGATCCGGTTCGGGTGGCCGCCTCGAGGCGCGGGGCGCCTCGGGCAACCTCGGTAGTGTGCCAGATCGCGGGCCGGTTCACCAATCGCGATCTGCCGGCAGCCGGTCGACTGACCGGCGTGCGCCGGGCCGCACGCAGCAGCGGGGCCCGGGCCGCCCTTACGGGCTACCCGGGCCCCGCTCTCGTGTCACTTCAGGATCTTGGTGACCCGGCCGGAGCCGACGGTGCGGCCACCCTCACGGATAGCGAAGCCGAGGCCCTCCTCCATCGCGATCGGCTGGATCAGCTGGACGGTCATCTCGGTGTTGTCGCCGGGCATGACCATCTCGGTGCCCTCCGGCAGCGTGATGACGCCCGTGACGTCCGTGGTGCGGAAGTAGAACTGCGGACGGTAGTTCGAGTAGAACGGGTTGTGACGCCCACCCTCGTCCTTGGCCAGGATGTAGACCTGGGCCTCGAAGTCCGTGTGGGGGGTGATCGAACCCGGCTTCACGACCACCTGGCCGCGCTCGACGTCCTCGCGCTTGACGCCACGGACCAGCAGTCCGACGTTCTCACCCGCGCGCGCCTCGTCGAGGAGCTTGCGGAACATCTCGACGCCGGTGACCGTGGTCTTGATCGCCTTCGGCTTGATGCCGACGATCTCGACCTCAGTGTTGATCTTGAGGACGCCCCGCTCGACGCGGCCCGTCACGACGGTGCCGCGGCCCGTGATCGTGAAGACGTCCTCGATGGGCATGAGGAACGGCTTGTCGATGTCACGCACGGGGTCCGGCACGTTCTCGTCGACGGCGTCGAGGAGCTCCTCGATCGACTTCGTCCACTCGGGGTCGCCCTCGAGCGCCTTGAGTGCCGAGACGCGGACCACGGGCACGTCGTCGCCGGCGAAGCCCTGGCTCGACAGCAGCTCGCGCACCTCGACCTCGACGAGCTCGAGGATCTCCTCGTCGTCGACCGCGTCGGACTTGTTCAGCGCGACCATGAGGTACGGAACACCGACCTGACGGGCGAGGAGCACGTGCTCACGCGTCTGGGCCATCGGGCCATCGGTGGCGGCGACCACCAGGATCGCGCCGTCCATCTGGGCCGCACCGGTGATCATGTTCTTGATGTAGTCGGCGTGGCCGGGCGCGTCCACGTGCGCGTAGTGGCGCTTGTCCGTCTGGTACTCGACGTGCGCGATGTTGATCGTGATGCCGCGCTGACGCTCTTCCGGCGCCTTGTCGATCTCGTCGAACGGCGTGAAGGGGTTCAGGTCCGGGTGCTTGTCGTGCAGCACCTTGGTGATGGCGGCGGTCAGCGTCGTCTTGCCGTGGTCGACGTGACCGATGGTGCCGATGTTGACGTGGGGCTTGGTCCGCTCGAACTTGGCCTTCGCCACGGGGTCCTCCTGGGACTCGGGTAGTTGTGCCGAACGATGCAGGGTCTCACGCTCGTGTGCGGCCCTGCTGGGGCGCGGCGGTCTCTACGGGTCGGTTGTTGGTGCTGGGTCTCCTCGACCCGACGGGACTACTCGCCCCGGGTCTTCTTGATGATCTCCTCGGCGACGTTCCGAGGCACCTCGGCGTAGCTGTCGAACTGCATCGAGTACACAGCGCGACCCTGGGTCTTGGACCGCAGGTCGCCACGTAGCCGAACATCTCCGAGAGCGGGACGAGGGCCCGGACCACGCGCACGCCGGTGGCCTGCTCCATCGCCTGGATCTGCCCGCGCCGCGAGTTCAGGTCTCCGATCACGTCGCCCATGTACTCATCGGGCGTCCGCACCTCGACGTCCATGATCGGCTCGAGCAGCGCCGGGTCGGCACGCTTCGCGCCTTCCTTGAGAGCCATCGAGCCGGCGATCTTGAACGCCATCTCGGACGAGTCGACCTCGTGGTAAGCGCCGTCGAGCAGCACGGCGCGGACGCCCACGAGCGGGTAGCCGGCGAGGATGCCCACCTGCATGGCGTCCTGCACGCCGGCGTCCACGCTCGGGATGTACTCGCGCGGCACGCGTCCGCCGGTGACCTGGTTGGAGAACTCGTAGAGCTCACCCTCGCCGGTCACGAGCGGCTCGAAGGACATGAGGACCTTCGCATACTGACCGGAGCCGCCGGTCTGCTTCTTGTGCACGTACTCGACCTTGTCCACCTTGCGGCGGATGGTCTCGCGGTAGGCGACCTGGGGCTTGCCGACGTTCGCCTCGACCTTGAACTCGCGGCGCATGCGGTCCACCAGGATGTCGAGGTGGAGCTCGCCCATGCCGGCGATGATCGTCTGACCCGTATCCCGGTCGAGGTTGACCTGGAAGGTCGGGTCCTCTTCGGCCAGCTTCTGGATCGCGATGCCGAGCTTCTCCTGGTCGCCCTTCGTCTTGGGCTCGATCGCGACCTTGATCACGGGCTCCGGGAACGTCATCGACTCCAGGACCACCGGGTTCGCGATGTCGCACAGCGTGTCGCCGGTCGTGACGTCCTTGAGCCCGATGAAAGCGTAGATGTGTCCCGCCGTCGCCTCGGGAACCGGGTTCTCCTTGTTCGAGTGCATCTGGAACAACTTCCCGATGCGCTCCTTCTTGCCCTTGGTCGAGTTCAGCACCTGGGTGCCCTGCGCGACGGAGCCGGAGTACACGCGCACGTACGTGAGCTTGCCGAAGAACGGGTGGACGGCGACCTTGAAGGCAAGCGCCGCGAACGGCTCCCCCGACTCGGGACGGCGCTCGACGTGCCGCGCCTCGTGGCCGGGGTAGTGCCCCTCGACCGCGGGGACGTCCACCGGCGACGGCAGGTAGTCGATGACGGCGTCGAGCATGGGCTGGACGCCCTTGTTCTTGAACGCCGATCCGCAGAGCACCGGGTAGGCCTCGCCGGCGATGGTCAGGCGACGGATACCCGCCTTGATCTCGTCGACGCTGAGTTCCTCCCCGCTGAGGTATTTCTCGATGAGGTCCTCATCGGTCTCGGCGACGGCCTCGATCAGCTCGGCCCGGTAGGACTCCGCCTGCTCGAGCATGTCCGCCGGGATGGGCTCGACGGTGAACTCCTCGCCCAGGGCGGTCTCGCCGCGCCACACGAGCGCGCGCTGCTCCACGAGGTCCACGACGCCGATGAAGAGGCTCTCCGAACCGATCGGCAGCTGGATCACCAGCGGCTTCGCCTTGAGGCGGTCGACGATCGTCTTCACGGTGAAGTAGAAGTCCGCGCCCAGCTTGTCCATCTTGTTGACGAAGCAGATGCGCGGGACGTTGTACTTGTCGGCCTGACGCCACACCGTCTCGGACTGGGGCTCGACGCCTTCCTTGCCATCGAAAACCGCCACAGCGCCGTCGAGCACCCGCAGCGAGCGCTCCACCTCGACCGTGAAGTCGACGTGGCCCGGGGTGTCGATGATGTTGATCTGGTTGTTCTTCCAGTAGCACGTGGTCGCGGCCGACGTGATCGTGATGCCGCGCTCCTGCTCCTGCTCCATCCAGTCCATCGTGGCCGCGCCGTCGTGGACCTCACCGATCTTGTAGTTGATCCCCGTGTAGAAGAGGACCCGCTCGGTGGTGGTGGTCTTGCCGGCATCGATGTGGGCCATGATGCCGATGTTGCGGACCTTGCTCAGGTCCGTGAGCACGTCGAGTGCCACAGTCTTCTCTCGTTTCGTCGCGTGGTGGGCGGACGGCGTCTGCTACCAGCGGTAGTGCGCGAAGGCCTTGTTCGACTCGGCCATCTTGTGGGTGTCCTCGCGGCGCTTGACAGCGGCGCCGAGGCCGTTCGAGGCGTCGAGGATCTCGTTCATGAGCCGCTCGGTCATGGTCTTCTCACGGCGCGCGCGCGAGTAGTCGACGAGCCAGCGCAGGGCCAGCGTCGTGGACCGGCTGGCGCGAACCTCGACCGGCACCTGGTAGGTGGCGCCGCCGACTCGACGGGAACGCACCTCGAGGGCGGGGCGGACGTTGTCCATCGCGCGCTTGAGAACCGTGGTCGGGTCGGCGCCGGACTTGTCCCGTACGCCCTCGAGCGCGCCGTACACGATCCGCTGGGCGACGGACTTCTTGCCGTCGAGCAGGACGCGGTTGACGAGTTGCGTCACCAGCGGCGAGCCGTACACCGGGTCGACGACGAGCGGCCGCTTCGGGGCCGGGCCCTTGCGAGGCATTACTTCTTCTCCTTCTTCGCGCCGTAGCGGCTACGCGCCTGCTGGCGGCCGCGAACCCCTTGAGTGTCGAGAGCGCCGCGCACGATCTTGTACCGCACACCCGGGAGGTCCTTCACACGCCCGCCACGCACGAGGACGATGGAGTGCTCCTGCAGGTTGTGACCCACGCCCGGGATGTAGGCGGTCACCTCGACCTGGCTGGACAGCCGCACGCGCGCAACCTTCCGCAGCGCCGAGTTCGGCTTCTTCGGAGTGGTCGTGTAGACGCGGGTGCACACGCCGCGCCGCTGCGGGCTGCCCTTGAGGGCCGGCGTCTTGGTCTTGCCGGCCTTGGCGCTTCGGCCCTTGCGGACCAGCTGCTGGATCGTGGGCACTACTTCTCCATCTCGAGTCTCACGTGACACGTCGGATCGGGCGGGCGCTCCGACCCCCGCGCCCGGGCGTGTCGCCGGTCTCGGGCACGACCCGTCCCCTCACGTTCGGCGAGCGGACGGTGTGCGCCCGGCGATCCGGTGACCGCCCTGTGCGCGTCAGACCCGAGGGCTCGTTGCGCACGCGCGAAGGCCCGACGGCGCGGGCACGACCCGAAGAGAATACTCTGGCGCCGTCGAGAGCGTCAAAGCGGATCGACCGACGCCGTCACTCCGACCGTGACCGCACCGCGGCCCCAGGTCCGGCCCCGCGCTGGTCGACATCTCCTACACTCCCCCCGCCGCCCCTGCGCCATCGCAGGGCCCGCCCCTGGAGGACGCAGATGAGCCAGAGCCAGCCCCCGACCAGCGCCTGGCGCTATGCGATCGGCATGTTCGGCACGTCCCTGCCGATCAACATGTTCCTCACCTACATGGGCTTCTACTACGTGAGGGAACTCAACGTCCTCACGTCCACCCAGGTCGCCGCGGTGCTGGTGGCGTACGCGATCATCGACGCCGTCGACAACCCGGTGTACGGCTACCTCTCCGACCGCACCCGGACGCGGTGGGGTCGGCGCCGCCCGTGGCTCCTCGTCGGCGCACCCCTGCTCGCGATCGGGCTGGTGGCATTCTTCAACCCGCCGGTGGATGCCGGGGCACCCGTCCTCCTCGCGTGGTTCGCCTTCTTCGCGATCCTCGTCCAGACCATCGACTCCCTCGTCAACACGAACTACGGTTCGCTCCTGCCGGAGCTCTTCCCCGAGGAACGGACGAGGGCTCGGGTCAACGGCCTCCGGCAGGCCTTCATGCTCGTCGCCATCGTCATCGGTGTCGCCCTCACCCCGGTGATCACCGACGCGATCGGCTACGCCGCGACCGCCGTCGCCTACGGCGCGGTCGCCGCCGTCGTCATCATCTCGGTCGCCCTCGGAGCGCGGGAGAACCCGGCGCGGCGGGAGAGCCGCAAGCCGCGGGCGCTCGAGTCGATCCGGGCGATCCTGGGGACCAAGCAGTTCTGGCTCATCGCGGTCGCCGGCGGCGCCTACGCCAGCGCGATGCCCCTGGTGCTGGCCGGGGCGCCGTTCTTCGTCACGTACACCCTCGGACTCGACGCCGTGTGGTCGAGCGTGCTGCTCGGCACCGTGATCCTGGGGTCGATCGGCTTCCTCGCGATCTGGGTCCGCATCGTCAGGCGCCGGGGTGCCCTCGCGGTCTGGCGGATCTCGCTCGTGATCCTCGCCTTCTCCTTCATCCCGATGTACCTGGTCGAGTCCCTGCCCCTCGCCATCGCCGCGGGACTGCTCCTGGCCGTCGGGTACAGCGGGGTCATCGCCACGATGGACCTGGTGGTCGCGCGGTTCATCGACGCCGACGCCGCCCGCACCGGACTGCACCGCGAGGGCATGACCATCTCCGCCTTCGGCTTCGCGAACCGGCTCAACGCGCTGGCGAGGTCGGCCGCGTTCTTCGGCATGGCCGCGTTCTACGGGTTCAACAGCGCGTCCGATCCCGGGGACAACCCCGGCGATGCCGCCCGCTTCCTGATGCTCGTGGTGCCGTTCGTCCTCGTCACCGTGGCGGCCGTGGTCTCCCGATTCGTCCGCCTCGACCGGGCGGCCCCCGACGCTCCGGCCGCGCCGGCCACCGCCGCCGTCGGCGCCTGAGCGGCGCCTATCGGCTCCTCTCGGGGCGAGCGGACCACCAGGACGGACGACGGCGCCCGCCCCCCGAGCTCTCGGGGGGCGGGCGCCGTCGTCGTGAAGGAGCGGGTGCTCAGCGGTAGTCGAGCCCGTAGCCACGACCGAGGTCGTAGTCCTCGAGCGGCACGGCCTCGCCGGAACCCGCGGGCTGGGAGTAGTCGATCTCGTCGTAGCCGAAGCTCGGGTAGATCTCGGACTTCGCCGCCTCGGTGGGCTCCACCCGGACGTTGCGGTACCGGGACAGGCCCGTACCCGCCGGGAGGAGCTTGCCGAGGATGACGTTCTCCTTGAGGCCGAGCAGCGAGTCGCTCCGACCGCTCAGCGCGGCCTCGGTCAGCACCTTGGTGGTCTGCTGGAACGACGCGGCCGACAGCCAGGAGTCGGTGGCGAGGGACGCCTTGGTGATGCCCATGAGCTCCGGACGCCCCGAGGCCGGGGTCCCGCCCTCGGCCACCACGCGGCGGTTCTCGTCCTCGAACCGGCCACGCTCGGCGAGTTCGCCGGGCAGGAGGCCCGAGTCGCCCGAGTCGAGGACCGTGACGCGGCGAAGCATCTGCCGGACGATGACCTCGATGTGCTTGTCGTGGATGTCCACGCCCTGC
>JARKOU010000076.1 GCA_029975645.1 Actinomycetales bacterium | reverse complement strand
ATCCGGGGCGTCTACCCCTCATCTGTCACCGAGGGCCGAACCCTTGCGGCCCTCGTGGGCGGTCAGTCCGCGGCGCCCGCCCAGGCATCGCGCAGCCGCGCCCGCGCCCGCGAGAGCGCGGCGTCGGCCCCACCCCGCGAGACTCCGAGCACCTCGGCGAGCGCCGCGCCGTCGAGCCCCTCCCACGCGTGGAGCAGAAGGATGCGCCGGTCCCGCGGGGAGAGGGCGGCGAGGGCCCGGCGGACGGCGTCGTCGGCGATCGCGAGGTCGGCGGGGTCCACGTCGTCCGGCTCGTCCGGCACCTCCGCCACCGGGATGGGCCGCCCCTTGCGGCGGTAGTTCGCCAGCACGTAGCCGGCGGTGCGGTAGAGCCAGGGCAGTTCGGCGCCGTCGGGCACGTCCGCCCGGCGCCGCCAGGCGGTGGCCAGGACGTCGGCGGCGAGGTCCTCGACGTCGGACGCCGGGGCCCGCCGCGCGAGGTAGCGGACGACGGCGCGGGCATGGGTACGGAAGAGCGCGTCGAACCAGGCCCGGTCGTGGCCGGCGGTCGCTCCGGGGGCGGCGTCGGCAGCCGGGGGCATCTCGCTCGCCATCGACGCCTCCCTCCTCACCGCTCGGTCCCCGACCTCGGCGCACGCCGAGCCCTCCTGTGCGCACTGTGTCGCGACCGTCCGGATTCTTGCAGCGGGTCTCCCGCGCACCCGTGGACCACACCGGCGCGGGCGCCCACCGCGGGGCACGATGGCGGCATGACCGCCGGCCCGCTGCTCCTCCTCGATTCCGCGTCCCTGTATTTCCGCTCCTTCTTCGGGGTGCCGGACTCGGTGCGCGCGCCGGACGGCACGCCGGTCAACGCCGTCCGCGGCTTCCTCGAGACGATCGCCGCGCTGATCACCGCCCGGCGGCCGGCGCGCCTGGTCGCGTGCTGGGACGACGACTGGCGCCCCGCCTTCCGCGTCGCGGCGATCCCGTCCTACAAGGCGCACCGCGCGCTCGCATCCGGCGCCGAGGACGTCCCGGCCGCGCTCACGGCCCAGGTCCCGATCATCGTCGAGGCGCTCGCCGCGTTCGGGATCGCGCGCGTCGGCGCCCCGGGATTCGAGGCCGACGACGTGATCGGCGCCCTCGCCGCGCGCGAGACCGCGCGGCCGGCCGGGTCACGCGGCGCGATCGAGATCGTCACCGGCGACCGCGACCTGTTCCAGTTGATCGACGACGACGCCGGCGTCCGCGTCCTCTACACCGCGCGCGGCTTGCGCAACCTGGAGGAGGTGGACCTCGCGCGCCTGACCGAGAAGTACGGCGTCGCGAGCGGGGCGGCCTACGCGGACCTCGCGATCCTGCGCGGCGACCCCTCCGACGGGCTCCCCGGGGTTCCCGGGATCGGGGAGAAGACGGCGGCGGGCTTGCTCGCCCGGTGGGGCTCGCTGGAGGGGCTGCTCGCAGCCCGGGACGCGGGCGATCCAGCGCTGTCGCCGTTGCAGCGCCGCCGCCTGCTCGAGGCGGCGGACTACCTGGACGCGGCGCCGTCCGTGGTCCGGGTGGCCCGCGACGCGCCGGTGCCGGAGGTCGAGGACGCCCTGCGCTCGACGCCGGCCGATCCGGACGCCGTGGTGGCCCTCGCCGAGCGCTGGGGACTGGCGGGACCGGCCGCGCGACTGGTGGACGCGCTGCGGGTGGGCGCGGAGGACCGGTAACTGGCCAATCGAGGTCCGGCCGGAGAGCGAATGCGCAGGAACGGCCGCCGCCAGTGGGCACTTACCGGTCCTGAGCGCCCAGCCGTCCCCCGAGAGCCGTCAGCGGCGGGCGAAGAAGCACCCGGCGCACGCGAGCGGGAGCCGCCGGGGCACGTCCGACCCCGCCGGCCGCGTCGCCGGACACCCGGAGCAGGCCGCCGACGACGCTTGACCGGTCACCCGGGCACCCGCCGATTCGGCCAGCCCCACGCGCCCGGCGTGGTCGAGCATCGCCTCCACGAGGTCGGCGGGGAGGCCGGTCCGCGCGGCGACCACCCGCGGCGAGGCCCCGTTCGCGGCGAGGGCCAGCACGTCACGCAGCCCGGCGCTCACAGGAGCCTGCCCACCTGGAAGATCGCCACGGCGAGGAGCCACGCGACCGCGAGCTGCACCGCGACCGCCCCCGCCACGGGCCGCCACCCGAAGAGCCGGCGCTGCTCGGCCACGGTCGCCAGGCACGGGGTGTAGGCGAGCACGAACACCATGAACGCGAGCGCCGCCGCCTCGGGATGCCCCCCGGACGTCGCCGCGAACGTGGCGCGCAGGTCCGCGGCCAGGGGTGAGCCGGGAGCTGCGTCGGGATTCCGACCCCCGGCGGCGGCCTCGATCCCGTAGGTCTGCGCGAACGAGCCCACCACCACCTCCTTCGCCACGAAGCCCGTCATGAGCGCAGCGGAGACGTGCCAGTCGGCGAAGCCGGCGGGCGCGAACACGGGCGCGGCAGCCTCCGCCGCGGCGCCGAACAGACTGTCCTGGACCGGCACGTCCCCGACCGCGTGCCCCCCGGCCACGGGGATCGCCATGAGCGCCCAGACCACGGTCAGGGTCACGATGATCACCTTGCCCGCCGAGGTCACGAACGCCGCCACGCGATGCCAGGCCGAGCGCAGCAGCGCGCCCACGCGCGGCCGCTGGTAGGCGGGCAGCACCAGCACGAGCGGCTGCGGCCGCAGGTCCCGGAACGCCGTCCGGCGTGCGAGCAGGCCACCCACCACCACGAGCGCGACGCTCGCCACGTACATCGCGAAGATCACCGTGCCGGCGCTGCCCGGGAAGAAGGCACTCGCCAGCAGCACGTACACCGCCAGGCGCGCCGCGCAGGACGTGTACGGCACGAGCAGCCCGGTGAGGAGGCGCTGGCGTGCGTCGGGGATGAACCGCAGGGCGGCGAGGGCGGGCACGTTGCAGCCGAACCCCACCACGAGGGGCAGCAGGGCCCGTCCGTCCAGCCCCAGCGCTCGCATGCCTCGGTCCGCGACAAAGGCGGCGCGCGCGAGGTACCCGCTGTCCTCGAGCACCGCCATCGCGAGGAACATCAGTGCCATCAGCGGGACGAAGGCGAGGACGGTTCCCACGCCCGCCAGCACGCCGTCCACAAGGAGGCCCTCCACCCAGCCGCCGCCGAGCCCGACGACCCCGAGCAGCGCGCGCACGGCATCCGCCACCGGCCCGGCCACGAGGTTGCCGGCCAGGGACATGAGCGGTGCGGCCACCGCGGTCGAGACCTGGAACAGGCCCCACATCACGGCCAGGAACACCGGGATCCCGGCCCACGGGTTGAGGAGCACGGCGTCGAGCCGATCAGAAGGCGTGGGGCGCGGCGGTGCCGGCGGAGGAGCCGCGGCCGCGAGGACGTCGGCCACCCAGGCGAACTGGGCGTCCGCGTGGGAGAGCAGGTCCTCGACGGCCGGGACACCCGTGTGCGTGCCGTGGGCCCGCGTCGGGAGGCCGCGCACGCGTGGGCGGGTCCGGAGCGCCTGGACGACGGCGGCCTCGAGCGCCTTGCCACCCTCGCCAGTGCGGGGGTCCAGTGCCACCACGGGCACGCCGAGTTCGGCGGCCAGCGCCCCGGCGTCGAGCGGTGCGCCCGCCGCGCGGGCGACGTCGCCGAGCGTCACCGCGACGACGACGGCGCAGCCCGACTCGGCCACCTGGGCCAGGAGGTAGAGCGACCGGGACGGCGCGGTGGCGTCCAGGACGACGACGGCGAGGTCGGGCGGGGCGTGCCGGCCCCGCCCGAGCACCCGGTCGGCGGCGACCTGCTCGTCCGGCGACCGGGCGAGGAGGCTGTAGGTCCCGGGGAGGTCGACGACGTCGGCCCCCACCGCGGGCCAGCGCCCCACCTGGATCTCCACGGTGGTGCCGGGCGCGTTGACCACGCGGGCGCGGGCGCCCGTCAGGCGGTTGAAGAGGGTCGACTTCCCGACGTTCGGGTTGCCCACCAGGACCACGGCCGGCGCGAGCGCCACGGCCCCCTCTCCGCCGACCGACTCCCCGCCGACCAACTCCCCGCCGACCAACTCCTCGCCGAACGCGGGGTTGTTCGGCGAAACGGGCCCGTTCGGCCGAGCAACCCCGCGTTGGGCGGACGTGCGGGAGGGGCGGGAGGCGGAGTCGGGGCGCGGGCTGCCCGGTGCGGGAGTGTGACAACTCATCGTTCGGTCACGTGATCCGCATGGTCCCAAGGCCCGTCACCGCGTCCGGATCAGACCGGCAGGGGCTCGACATGGACCAGGCGCGCCGTCGCGGCGTCGAGTGCGACGCGCGAGGCGCCGACCGCCACCACCCGCCCCCCGAAAGGCCCGCGCCGCGTCAGCCGCAGCAACGCGCCGTCGTGGACACCGATCTCGCGCAGGCGCAGCCGGACGGCGGGCTCGACCGCAACGCCGAGCACGCGCAGGTGCGCTCCGGCCGGGCATTCCGCAAGGGTCACGTCACCAAACTAGGCATGAGGTGAGGCTTGCCTTAGGACTTCCGGCCCAGGCGCCAGGGCGGCACCGCCGGACCGAGCGCAGGCCCGGTCCGGCTCACGGCCCCACCCCGGACCGGGGGTGACGCCAGGCTCAGAGCCGCTCGATGCCCTCGAACTGCGCCGCCGCCTCGGCGTCGCTGAGGTTCGTCTCGAGCAACTTCGCGCGGATGCCACGCAGGCGCTCGGCCACGCGGTCCGACTTCACACCCTCGGCCACCAGGAAGAGCGCCGACGTCCCGGGGACCACCGCCTCCCTGATGCGGGCCAGCTGGTCGTCGTCGATGCCGACGCCGTTGAGGCGCTTGGTGTACGCCCCGACGCCGGCGCCGGCCGCGGCCCCGACCACGGGCGCGAAGAACAACGCTCCGACGAGCACGCCGAACATCGCTCCCCACCCGGCGCCGCGCTTGGTCTCCTCGTGCCCGTGGGTGGTGGTGGGCGACGGCGCCCCCTCCGGCCAGGACACGGTCGCGCTGTCGAGGATCTTGCCGAGTTGCTCGGCCTCGGCACGCTTGAGGATGGTGCGGGCGTGGTCGGCACCCTCAGGGGTGTCGAACAGCCATGCGCTGAAGACGGCCATGGTGACCTGCTCCTCGTCGAGTCGGGTACGGGTCGGCGCGCGGCGGCAGGGTTGCGCCGGGCCGAGGCCACGATAACCACGCCCACCGACATGCGACACGGCGCCATCGCGCGCGAGTGCTGATACCCCCCAGGGTATACGCGATACCCTAGGGTCATGCGACGGATCCTTCTCCTCCTCGTGACCGCCCTCCTCGGCCTCACCACCGTGACCGCCTGCGCGCCGTCGTCGTCCGACCCGACCATCGACCCCACGGGCGCCACGGTCATCGACGTGCGCACCCCGGCGGAGTTTGCCGAGGGCCACCTCGACGGCGCCGTCAACGTCGACGTCCAGGACCAGGCGCTCTTCACCGCGGCCCTGACGGACCTGGACCCAGACGCGGCGTACGTCATCTACTGCCGCTCGGGCAACCGGTCTGCCGCGGCCACCGCCCAAATGATCGACGCAGGCTTCACCGACGTCACGGACGCGGGCGGGCTCCAAGCGGCGGCCGACGCCACCGGCCTCGAGATCGTCACCGGCTGAGGCACCTTCCTCAATTGCGCTGAGGTCGAGGGTGGCGTGGGGCACGGGCGCGGGGGCGCGAACCCCGCCCGTCAGAACGAGTCCGGGTCCGGCCCGATCCGCTCCCCGGCGTCGAGCCCGGCGATCGCCGCCATGTCCGCCTCGGTCAACTCGAACGAGAACACGTCGATGTTCTCGGCGATCCGCGACGGCGTCACGGACTTCGGGATCACCACGTTCCCGATCTGCACGTGCCAGCGAAGGATCACCCGCGCCGCGGAGACGCCGAGCCGCGCCGCGATCCCGCACACCACCGGATCGGAGAGGAGGCCCCCTTGGGCGAGCGGGCTCCACGCCTCGGTCACGATGCCGTGCTCGGCGTGGAAGGCGCGCAACCCGGCCTGCTGGAACCGGGGGTGCAGTTCCACCTGGTTCACCACCGGCGCCACGCCGGTCTCGTCGATCAGTCGGCGCACGTGCGCCGGCGTGAAGTTCGAGACCCCGACGGACCGCACGAGGCCCTCCTCGCGCAGCGCGAGCAGCGCCCGCCACGTCGCCACGTACCGGTCCTTCGAGGGCACCGGCCAGTGGATGAGGTAGAGGTCCACGTAGTCCATGCCCAGCCGCGCCAGGCTCGCCCGGCACGCGGCGATCGTGGAGTCGTACCCCTGCGCGGAGTTCCACACCTTCGTGGTGACGTGGACCTCCTCGCGCGGCAGCCCGGACTCGCGCACGCCGCGCCCGACGCCAGCCTCGTTGCCGTAGATCGCGGCGGTATCGATACCGCGGTACCCCGAGGCGAGCGCCGTGCGCACGGCGGCTGCGGCGTCGTCGTCGGGGATCTGCCATACGCCCAGGCCGAGACGGGGGATGGAGGTTCCGTCCGCGAGGACGACGGCGGGGGCTGCGGGCGGAAGGACGGACACGGCGATCTTCTCCTGGGTTCAGGCACGGCGACGACGACGGCGCCCCCCACGCTGCCCCGCGGGCGCTCGCCCGTCAACCGCTGACCGGACCGGACCCCGGCCGCACCGAGTGCGCCGTCGAACTGTGAGGTTCCTAACGCGTGAAACCGCTTACGTACGCCGGGTGTCGTTACGTACCGTCGATAACCTCGAGGAAGACCCGCGGACCGGACCCCGCGGCCTCCCGTACGGACCCGAACAGGCGCCCGAACGGACAACTGAAGACCCCCAGTCCGGACCAGTCAGAGGCAAGGAGCCCCATGACGATCCAGCAGCATGACGACTTCGCGCTCGACGTCGAGGAGTACGAGGACCTGGCCCGCGCCGTCGAGCAGTTCGGCGTGGCCACCTCCTTCATCGACGCCCGCGGCGACCTCAAGGTCGCTCCCGAGGCCACGCTGCGCCGCATCCGCGCGAGCCTGAACGCGGAACCGCCCGAGACGGGCGCCCCGCTCATCTGCACCCCCGGCCGCCACCACCCCGAGCTGTACGGGTACCTCGCCCTCGAGAACGGCGACACGTACCGCGTCGAGGGCCAGGTGGACGTGGACGGGTACCACATCCTGTACACCGACGACGGCGTCCGGCGCCTCGTGCTCGCAGCCCCCGAGTACCTCCCGCAGCCCCGGCGGGGCTGGGGTTGGGCCGTCCAGCTCTACGCCGCGCGCAGCCGCGGCTCCTGGGGCATCGGCGACTTCCGCGACCTCGGGCTCATCGCCCGCCTGGCCCGCGAGCAGGGGGCCGGCGCGATCCTCGTCTCCCCGGTGCACGCGGTCGCCCCGAGCGCCGACCCTCAGCCCTCCCCCTACTCCCCCGCCTCCCGGCAGTGGCTCAACCTGCTCCACGTGGCGCCGGGCGAGGCCCCCGGCGCCGAGCGCGTGGACCTCTCGGACCTCGCTGCGGCCGGCCGGGCCCTCAACGCGGACCGGCAGATCGACCGAGCGGCGGTCTGGGCGCTGAAGAAGGAGGCGCTCGAGCGGATCTTCGCCGTCGTGCGGCGCGAGCTGCCGGTCGAGTTCCGCATCTTCGCCACCAAGCACCAGCGCTCGCTCGAGCGGTTCGCCACGTGGTGCGCGATCGCCGAGTCGCAGCCCTCGAGCGACTGGCGCACCTGGCCCGCCGAACTGCGCCGCCCCGACTCCCCCGCCGTGGCGGCCTTTGCCGCCCAGCACGCGGGCCGGGTCCTGTTCTACTCGTGGGCCCAGTGGGTGGCCGACCGCCAGTACGCGGCCGCCTGCCGCTGGGGCGTGGACGTGGTCGCGGACCTCGCCGTCGGCTTCGACTCCACCTCCGCGGACGCCTGGGCGTTCCAGGACCAGATCACCCTGGACTTCGAGGTGGGCTGCCCGCCGGACGTGCACAACCCCGAGGGGCAGTGCTGGGGCCTGCCGCCGCTCAACCCGAAGGCGTTGGTCGAGGCGGACTTCGCCCCGTTCATCGACATGGTGCGGGCGGGCCTGCGGCACGCCGGCGCGCTGCGGATCGACCACGTCATGCAGCTGTGGCGCCTGTTCTGGGTGCCGGCGCCCGGCAGCGCCCACGACGGCGTGTACGTGCACTACCCCGTGGACGCGCTCCTGGCGATCCTGCGGATCGAGGCGTGCCGGCGGGGCGCCTGGATCGTGGGCGAGGACATGGGCACCGTCGCGCCGGGGGTGCGCGACACCATGGCCTCGATCGGGATGCTGGGCAACCGATCGGCGGTGCGCAACCCCCCGCACGAGTTCCCCGAGTGCTCGCTCGGCACCTCCTCCACCCACGACCAGGTGACCGTGGCCGGCCTGCTCACCCGGTCCGACGCCGCCGACATGCGCCGCATCGGCAAGGACGCGGACTTTGCGCACATCAAGCGCACGCGCCGCGCGCTGGCCGAACTGGCGCACCTCGACCCGGACGCGCCCGTGGGCCCGGACGAGGTCCGCATCGGCGTGCTGGCGCAGTACCGGCACGTGGCGAGTGCGCCGTCGCGCGTGGTGGTTGCCACCCTGGACGACGCCGCGGGCGTGGCCGAGCGGCCCAACATGCCCGGGACCGTGGACTCCTACCCGAACTGGCGGATCGCCTTGCCGCGCCCGGTGGAGGACGTCCTCACCGCGCCACTCGCGCGGGACCTGGTGAAGGTGCTGGGGGCGGGCGGGCGCAGCTGACCCTCCCCCGTCTCCGCTCGAACGCGGGGTTGTTCGGCTTATCCGGTCGGATGAGCCGAACAACCCCGCGTTCGGCGTAGAAGGGGGGCGCGTTACGCGGTGGACACATTCGGGCGGTACAGTCGTACTCGACCGAAGCGCACCGCTCCCCGTGAGCGTCGAGAGCGCAGGCGATCAGATCGCCCGGTCCCGGCCCCCAGAGGCCACTCCCCCCGCAGCGTGATCGCTGCTCCCCATCCGCCAGGCGCACCGCGCCGGCCCCGCAGAGGCACCGCCCCTGCACCCCATCCCCCACCGGCCGACCGGCCTTTGAAGGAGGAACCCACCATGAACGCTCTCCCCGTCTGGGACGACGAGCCGCGCCTCGCTGCCGCGCCCGTCCTCGACCCCCTCATCGCCCTGACCACCACCCCCGAGCCCCTCGACCCCTTCGCCGACCTCCCCGCCGACCCCCGCCGCCTCGCCCTCGCCCAGGCGATCGAGACGATGGACCACGACGCCGCACAGGCCGACACGGTCCTGCGCCTCCTCGCCGCCATCGACGAGGCCGACGCCGACGCCGGCATCGCCCGCGTCGACACCACGGACTCGGTGCTGGCCCAGCGGATCGCCCGGATCATCCTCGGCGCCAACGGACCGTCCCGCGGCCCCGTGGCCCGGGCCCGCGAGGTCCTCGCCCTCCTGCGGGCGCACGGCGCCGCCTGACGCTCAACACGGACCACCCTCACCACGCACCACCCTCACCACCGACGGCCGGGCCCGGCCGGGAGCACACCTCCCGGCCGGGCCCGGCGCTCGTTTCGGCTCCTGGTTACCCCGCCCCCCTCCGCTGAGGTCGAGGGGCGACCCGGCCGCGGGCGCGTAGGGGGGCGACCCGGCCGCGGGCGCGACGTGCGGCGACCCGGCGGCGGGCGCGATCCGGCACGCGACGTAGGTCCCTGGTCGGGGTGTGACCCACGCCATAGCGTCGGGCGCATCCGACCCAGGAGGCGTGACGGTGGACGCGACGGTGGACCAGGCACGGGTGCTCGACCTCGACGGATTGCAGGCGCTCATCGACGCGCTCGCCGCCCGTGGTTACACGGTGATCGGCCCGACGGTCAGCCAGGGCTCGATCGTCAACGCCCCGATCACCTCGATCGACGACCTGCCCCGCGGCTGGGGCGACGAGCAGGACGCCGGCACCTACCGCCTGCGCCGCCGCGACGACGACGCCGTGTTCGGCTTCGCGTCCGGCGCCCAGTCGGCAAAGCCGGTCTTCTTCCCCACGAACGAACTGCTCTGGCGCGGCCGCCGCGCAGGGGACCGGTTCACGGTCGAGGGCACCGCCGAGCCGGCCTCCACCCCCACCCCCGCGCAGGACCCGCCCTACGCCCTGCTCGGCGTGCGGTCCTGCGACGTCGCCGCCATCGCGATCCACGACCGCGTGCTCGCGAGCCGCACCTACGGCGACGCCCACTACGCCGCCCGGCGCGCCGAAGCCTTCGTGGTCGCGGTCACCTGCTCCGACCCCGGCGGCACGTGCTTCTGCGTCTCCATGGGGACCGGCCCCTCGCCGTCGTCCGTGCCGAACGCGCGCTACGACCTCGCTCTCACGGAACTCCTTGGCGACGACGGCGCCCCCCACCGCTTCGTGGTGGAGGTGGGCAGCCCCCGGGGCGCGGAGGTGCTCGCGGCCTTGCCCGCGGCGTCGGCCACGGAGGTCGACGTCGCGAAGGCGAGCGACGTGGCCGAGGACGCCGTGCTCCGAATGGGGCGCACCCTGGACACGGACGGCCTGCGGGAGATCATCTACGCGAACGTCGAGAGCCCGCGGTGGGAGGACGTCGCCTCCCGGTGCCTGGCGTGCACCAACTGCACGATGGTCTGCCCCACCTGCTTCTGCACCACGGTCCAGGACGTCTCGGACCTCACGGGCAACGACGCCGAGCGGCACCGGGTGTGGGACTCCTGCTTCAACGCGGACTTCTCCTACATCCATGGCGGCACGGTCCGCGAGAGCACCCGATCCCGCTACCGCCAGTGGATGACCCACAAGCTCGCCTCGTGGGTGGACCAGTTCGGCACCTTCGGGTGCGTGGGCTGCGGCCGCTGCATCACCTGGTGCCCCGCGGCGATCGACATCACCGCGGAGGCCGCCGCCCTGCGCGGCGTCCCCACCTACAGCCGCACCCCGGCCACACGCTGAGCACCCGAGAACCCCAGAGGCATCACTTGAGCATCGAGCAGTACCTCCCCGAGCACCACTTCTTCGCCGGGCTCGCGCCGTCGACCATCGCGACGCTGGCCGCGCACGCGGAGGAGGTGCACCTCGCCCCGGGGCAGTACCTGTTCCGCGAGGGCGAGGCGGCCGACCGCTTCTACGCCGTCCGGAGCGGCCGCGTCACGGTGGAGCTCCACACCCCTGCCGGCGGCGGCGCCGTCCTGGACACGGCGCACGACGGCGACGTGGTCGGCTGGTCCTGGCTGATCCCGCCCTTCCGCTGGATGTTCGACGCGCGGGCGGGCGACGAGACCGACGCCGTCGTCTTCGACGCCGTGGCGCTGCGGGAGGCGTGCGACGCCGACCCCGGCATCGGCTACGCCCTCACCCGGCGCATCGCGCAGGTGATGTCCCACCGCCTCCAGTCGGCCCGCGTCCGGCTGCTCGACATGTACGGAGAGGTCCATGACTAGCCTCGCCGAGCGTCCCCAGGCGGCCGCACCCGCGGACCAGCCCGACCCGATGCTCCCCCGCCCGTTCGTCGTCACGCGGACCCACCAGGACACGCGCGACACGTACACCTTGGCGCTCGAACCGCTCGAGGGCCCGCCGCTGACGTTCACGGCCGGCCAGTTCACGATGCTCCACGCCTTCGGTGTGGGTGAGGCGCCGATCTCCATCAGCGGCGACCCGACGCGGCCCGGCCCCCTCCTCCACACGATCCGCAACGTCGGGTCCGTCACCCAGGCGTTGGCGACGGCGCCGCCCGGGACAGTCCTCGGTGTGCGGGGTCCGTTCGGCACGGGGTGGGACGTCACGGACGGCAAGGGCGGCGACGTGGTCTTCGTTGCCGGGGGCATCGGCCTCGCCCCGCTGCGCCCCGCGATCCTCGAGCTCATCGCCGAGCGGGACCAGTACAACCGCGTAGTCCTCCTCTACGGCGCCCGCACCCCGGAGGACGTCCTCTTCGACGACGACCTCTTCCGGTGGGCCAAGCAGAACGGCA
>JARKOU010000072.1 GCA_029975645.1 Actinomycetales bacterium | reverse complement strand
ATCGAGAAGTAGCGGTCCAACGCCCCGTGCACTCCGGCGGGGGCGGGTGTGGTGAGGGTGCTCATGGGCGCGAATGGTGCCAGATGGATGTGACGCGCATCCGGGACCGCAGGTAACACGGGGGGCCGACGGCGCCCGCCGCGCCCCCAACCGGCCGCCCACCGGCTCAGTCACCCGCCGCCGCCTGCGCGCCCACCCCACCGCCCGACTGCCGCCCCGCCCCCTCAGTCACCCCGCCGACCCCCTCAAGTAGTCGGATTGGCGCGGGGTAGTCGTCCGGATCCAACTACCCCGCGCCGAAGCGACTACCTCGCGACCGGTCGTCCACCTGTTCAGGCCCGACGACGGCGCCCCACTACCCTGGCGAGGTGCGCCTCGGCCCTCCCTCGCCCAACCGCAGCGACGAACTCGCGCCGGTGAAGGTCAACATGCGCGCGTTGTTCCTGGTGGGGACGGCGATCTGGGTGCTGGCAGGCGCCGTCGTCGGCATCGCGCTGGCGACCGACGCGCTCGAGGAGCCACTCTGGCTGGCGGTATGCGTGGTCGGGGCGGGCATCGGCGTCGGCGGCTGGATCTGGGCCCGCTGGCGCCGCGTCTGATCCGGGCCCGCGTGGACCCACACCCCCCTCGCCGAGCACGTGACTAGTCGGCTCACCGGGGCCGGTAACCCGAGCAACCACGTGTTGGGCAGAGATCGGGGCTCTCGCGTTCGCCGTCGAACGCGTGAGCCCGCCCGCTACCCGGTCAAGAGGGAAGGACCGCCCGAGATCGGCGTTTGAGGGCGTCCGTCCACGCGCGCACGCCCCCAAACGCAGATCTGATCAACCGGCCCCTACGCCGTCCGCCACCCCCGGTACAGCCGGATGAGAGCGTTGGTCGACGAGTCGTGCGCCAGGTCCCCATCCCCGGACAACTCCGGCACGATCCGGTTCGCCAGCACCTTGCCGAGTTCCACGCCCCACTGGTCGAACGAGTTGATCCCCCACACCACGCCCTGCACGAACGTCCGGTGCTCGTACAACGCCACCAGTTGCCCCAGAACCGCGGGCGTGAGTTCCTGCGCGAAGATCAGGTTCGTCGGGTGGTTACCCGCGAACGTCTTGTGCGAGACCAGGTCCTCGGGGACACCGTCGGCCCGCACCTCGTCCGCGGTCTTGCCGAACGCCAGCGCCTCCACCTGCGCGAACAGGTTCGCCGTCAGCAGGTCCTGGTGCACGCCCACCGGCGTGGCCGCGCGCGCGAAGCCGATGAAGTCCGCCGGGATCATCTGCGTGCCCTGGTGGATCAACTGGAAGAACGCGTGCTGGCCGTTGGTCCCCGGCTCGCCCCAGACGATCGGCCCGGTCTCGGTGGAGACCGGCGTACCGTCCGCCCGCACCGACTTGCCGTTCGACTCCATGTCCAGCTGCTGCAGATATGCAGCAAAGCGCGCGAGGTACTGGTTGTACGGGAGCACCGCGTGCGACGCCGCCCCGTAGAAGTTCCGGTACCAGACCCCCAGCATTGCGAGCAGCACCGGGAGGTTCTCCTCGAGCGGCGCGGTACGGAAGTGCTCGTCCATCGCGTGGAAGCCGGCGAGCATCCACCGGTAGTTCTCGACGCCGATCGCGATCATCAGCGCGAGCCCCACGGCCGAGGTGTACGAATAGCGCCCACCCACCCAGTCCCAGAACCCGAACATGTTCGCGGTGTCGATCCCGAACTCCGCCACCTTCGCGGCGTTCGTGGAGACGGCCACGAAGTGCCGGCCGACGGCGGCCTCGTCACCCAGCGCGTCGATCAGCCACGCGCGCGCCGTCTTCGCGTTCGTGATCGTCTCGATAGTGGTGAACGTCTTGGAGCAGACGATGAACAGGGTCTCCTCGGCGTCGAGCCCCAGGAGTTTCTCCGAGACGTCCGCGCCGTCCACGTTGGACACGAACTGCACGTTCAGGCCGCGGTCCGTGTAGGGGCGCAGCGCCTGGTACGCCATCACGGGCCCCAGGTCCGAGCCCCCGATGCCGATGTTCACCACGTTCGTGATCCGCTTGCCCGTGAAGCCGAGCCACTCCCCCGTGCGCACCTTCTCGGCGAACTGGCCCATCTTGTCCAGCACCTCGTGGACGTCCGCGATCACGTCCTGGCCGTCGACCACGAGTACGGCGTCGCGCGGGGCGCGCAGCGCGGTGTGGAGCACGGCGCGGTCCTCGGTGTTGTTGATGTGCTCGCCCCAGAACATGGCATCGCGCTTCTCCTCGAGCCCCGCCGCGCGGGCGAGGTCCACCAGGAGCCGGATGGTCTCCGCCGTCACGCGGTTCTTCGAGAAGTCGACGTACAGGTCGCCCACCTCGGCGACCATCTCCGTCCCGCGGTTCGGGTCCGCCGCGAACAACTCGCGCAGGTGCGCGCCCTTGGTCGCCTCGTAGTGCGCCTGCAGCGCCGCCCACTCCGGGGTGGCCGTGATGTCCTGGGTCACGGGAACTTCTCCTTGCTTTCGAGTCCGACGTCTCCCGCTCCGGCCCCGG
>JARKOU010000068.1 GCA_029975645.1 Actinomycetales bacterium | reverse complement strand
AGGCCGCGCTGGCCGAGGCCGAGCCCGGCCAGGTCGTCCAGTTCGAGCGCCTCGGCTACTTCGCCGCCGACCCCGACACCCCGCGGCTGTTCCACCGCTCGGTGGGGCTCCGCGACGAATGGGCAGCGATCCAGAAGCGCGGCTGAGGCACCCGATGGCAACCCCTGCCGTGCGGTAGGAATGTGTACGTTCGTACACTACGATCGTGAATCGTGTCAGCAGTTGTGAGTCCGCGCCGTGCCCGCCTCGGCATCTCGCTGTTCTTCTTCACCAACGGTTTCGCCATGGCCAACCTGTTGCCCCGCTACCCGGAGATCAAGGCCGCCTTCGAGCTGTCCAACACGCAGTTCGGCGTGCTGGTGGCCATGTTCCCCTTCGGCGCGATCTTCGCGTCGGCCCTGCCCGCGCCGCTGATCCGCCGGTTCGGCGCCCGCCGGACCGCTCTCGGCAGCACTGCGATCCTCGCGGCCGCGTTCTCCCTCATCGGGTTCGCGCCGCATCCCCTGCTGGTGGCCGCCGCGATGTTCGCGGCCGGCTTCGCCGACGCGGTCACCGACGCCGCGCAGAACGTCCACGGGCTGCGCGTCGAGGACTACAACGGCAAGTCGATCATCAACTCCCTGCACGCCCTGTGGAGTCTGGGGGCGGCGTCCGGGGGTGTCGTGGCCACGTGGGCGGCGTCCCAGGGCGTGCCCCTGCCGGTCCACCTCATCGCGGCGACCCTCGTCAACCTCGGCATCGCCCTGTTCGCCATGCGTCTGGTCCGTCTGCCCGAGCAGTTCAACCGACCCGAGCCGGACGCCGACGCCCCCACCTCCACGCGGCTCACCGGCGCGATGTGGCTGGCGATCATCCCGCTCGCGCTGCTGGCCATCGTCGGCGTGCTGCCCGAGGAGGTCGCCATGAACTGGGCGGCGCTCTACCTGGTCCAGGTCGTCGGCACTCCCCTCGGCCTCGCCGGCGTCGGTTTCGTCGTGATGCTCGCCGCGCAGACCGTCGGGCGCTTCCTGGGAGACCCCCTCTCCGATCGGTTCGGGGTCGTCCCGGTGATGCGGGTGGGCGGCCTCCTGATCCTGGTGGGCGGAGTCCTCGTCATCGCGTTCCCGGTCGCGCCGGTCGTGCTGATCGGGTTCGCGATGGCCGGCTACGGCTGCGCGACGGTCGTGCCCGCCGCCTACGCTGCCGCCGGCCGTCTGCCCGGCCTGCCCGAGGGCGCCGGTGTCACGATCGCGAGCTGGCTGCTGCGCATCGGCTTCCTCGGCGCCTCGCCGCTCATCGGCTTCGTCTCGGATCTCACCAGCCTCCGCGTCGCCCTCGCCATCTTGGCCCTCGGCGGGTTGGCCGTGCTGGTGCTCTCCGGCAAGGCGGCCCCAGCACGGACGGACGCCGCCTGAGGTTACGCTCGATCGTCAGGGGCGCTTGGCCACCACGTAGAGCATCTCCGCGCCTCCGTCGGCCTCGTCCTGCGGGCCTCGCACGTACCACTCCGCCACCACCAGGCCGGCGGCGGCCACGGCGTCCCGGACGAACCGTGGATCGTGCCGCACGAAGGAGAGATCGATCTCGTGCCCGTGCCACGCTGAGAGGTGACGCACCTCGTGGCCGACCTGCACCCCCAAAACCAGCCAGCCGCCGGGGATGAGGGTGCGGCCCAGCGTCGTCAGCACGCCCCCCAGCTCGGACGCCGCCAGGTGCGCCAGCGAGAACCACGCCACGACGGCTGCCCACCCCGGATCCCGCGGTGGCCGCAGGAGCTGGGTGAAGTCGCCGACGGTGAAGGTCAGGTCGGGGTATGCGGTGCGCGCGCTGGCGATCATCGCCTCGGACAGATCGACGCCAGTCACCTCGGCGCCGGCGTCGGCGAGGAAGGCGGCGATGTGACCGGGCCCGCAGCCGACGTCGACGAGCGGTCCGGCGGGGGCTTCGTCGGGGATGCGCTCCAGCAGCCATCGATCGAACGGCTTACGGGTGAGGTCCTCGGCCATGAACTCCGCGTAGGTCTCCGCCACCTCGTCGTAGGCCGCACGCACCTGAGCGGTGCGAGCCGCGGCCCCCTCGGCCAGAACGATCTCGCGGTCGATCGCGGCGGTCGCAGGTGCTGGGCCGACCGCCTCCGGCACGGGGCCGAGCAGGTGGGTCCAGCGCGGGTCCTGCTGGCCGGCGCGGCGTTCGAGCTGGACCGCGAGCGGCGGCGTCCGGGCGGCCAGGCGACCGAGGCAGGCCTCCACTTCAGCCCGATCGGCGAAGCCGTGCAGCCGCTCGGTGCGGGTCTTGAGTTCACCGGCTGCCTGCTCCCCTCGCAACAACAAGACCGTGACCAAGGCCCGCTCGTCGTCGGCCAGATCGAGGGCCTCGGTGAGCAGCTGGTGGAACTTGAGCGTGCGGGAGCCCTTGCCCGCCCACACGATCCGGACGAGGCCGCGCTCCTTGAGCGCCCGCGCCGTGGCTTCCACCTCGGCGTCGGTGTAGTCCGTGACCGGCTCGCGGCTGGTCGCCTGGTTGCAGGCCGTGCGCAACGCGTTGAGGCTCAACGGGTAGGACGCCGGAACCGTCACTTCCTTCTCGAGCAACGCCCCCAGAACGCGTTGCTCGGCCGGGTCGAGCACAGGTCGCTCCATGGCAGCAGTCTGTCAGCACCCCGTGGGTGCGAAAAGCCCCGGGCACGGGGCTCTCGCCGTGACCGCCGGGCTCTCGGCGGACGCGGAATCAGTCCGCGACGTCGGCCACCTGCGCCCCCAGGGCAGCCAGGGCGGAGTCCGCGTCGACGAACATGCCGGCCCCGTGCTCGCCCGCGCCCATCGAGATCCGCCGGCCCACGATGCCGGCGTCGGCGATCACAGGCCACGGCGTCGCCGACCCGAACGGCGTGATGGTGCCCCGCTCGTAGCCGGTGGCCGCGAACGCCTCATCCGCGTCGGGCATCGCGAGCCGGTTGACGCCCAGCAGGGCGCGCAGCTTCGGCCAGCTGAACGCGCGGTCGCCCGGGACCAGGACGAACAGGTAGTCCCCGTCCCCCCGCCGGACGACGATCGTCTTCACCAGATCCCGCGGCTCGATGCCCCGCAGCGCTGCCGCCTCGGCCAGCGACGCCACGCGCCCGTGCCGGGTCAGCTCGGCTTCGAGCCCCAGGTCGCGGGCGGCGAGCAGAGCACGGGTGGTGTCCTGCGTCATGCGTCCTCCTCGGGTGCGCAGAGCCGGGGGCGTCCGGCGGAGTCGAAGCGGTAGTCCCACGTGCGCCCGCCCGCGGCGACGACGATCCGCAGGCCGTCCTCCATGGCCGTGGGGTACACGATGCCGAACTCCGGGCAGCCCAGCGACCCGTCGGGCCACTGGACGGCATCCGCCGACACGACGGTCATCGCGTCCGTCACGCCGCGCCCGGCCAAGTCGTTCCGGATCTCCTCCAACGCCGCCGGCGGCGGCGACGTCGGCTCGGCCACGGGGCTCGCCACGGCAGGCGTGGCCGTGGCACTCGCGCTCACGACCGGGCTCACGACCGGGCTGGCGGACGCCGCCGGTGCGCCCGGGCTCGAGGTGGGGACCGGGGCGGAGCAGCCACCCAGGGCGAGCGCCAACGCCCAGGCGAGCGAGACGGCCCTCACGGGAGCGCCTCGCCGGGCGGGGCCGCGGCTGGCAGCACCGTCACGCAGACCCACCCGTCCGCTTCGGCGATGCGTTCGAGTTCCTCGAGCCCGAGTTCGATCGCCGAATTGCCCGACCCGGCGGCGGGGAAGACGGTGTCGAAGCGGCGCAGGGAATCGTCGAGGTATACCCGGACGCCGTCGTTCACCCCGAACGGGCACACCCCGCCGACGGCGTGCCCCACGGCGTCCTCGACTTCGGCGGCCGGGATCATGCGTGCCTTCGCCCCGAACTGATCCCGGAAGCGACGATTGTCGACCTTGGCGTCGCCCGCGGCTACGACGAGCACCGGATCGCCGGCCACGTCGAAGCTGAGCGTCTTGGCGATCCGGCGCGGCTCGGTGCCGACGGCGAGGGCGGCCAACTCGACGGTGGCCGACGATTCGGTCGTCTCGATGAGCCGCTCCGCCACGCCGTGGCGCGCCAGGTGCGCGCGGGCCCGTTCGATCGCCATGGTTCCTCCGCCTCGTTGTCGTGGGCCAGACTAGGCGCGAATCGACACCGGGAGACACCATGACCGCGATCGACGACTACGTCGCCGCCCAGGAACCGACCCACCAGCCCCACCTGCGCGAGCTCGTCGCGCTCATCCGGCGGCTCGTCCCCGACGCCGAGGAGGCGATGAGCTGGAACATGCCCACGTGGAAGCTGCACGGCAACCTCGTCCACGTGGCCGCGGGCAAGCACCACGTAGGCTTCTACCCCGGTGCCGACGGCGTGGCGCACGCGGCGGCGTCCTGTGACGACCTGGGGTTGAAGCGGTCGAAGGGGGCGATCCAGTT
>JARKOU010000063.1 GCA_029975645.1 Actinomycetales bacterium | reverse complement strand
GTCGCCCAGCGCGGCGCCCATCCGCTGCTCCACCGTGCGGGGGTCGTCGGCGGCGGGGATCCCGGCCACCGCGCGCAGGGCGGTGTCGAACGCGGCGCCGTCCACCGCCGTCATGAACCCGGTGATCGCGACGCCGTCGTCCCGCTCGGACAGCACGCACGAGGTCTTCGCGACGGACGTGCGGTGGCCGCGTTCGTCGGCGTCCGGGTCGATCTTGGCGGCCCAGCGTTTGATCTCGCGGGTGAACTCCTCCACCCCCTGCTCGGCGGCCCGCGCCAACAAGAAGGCCGCGTTCGTCCCCGGGTCGGTGGAGGTGAGGGCGTCCCGCCGGGCGGGGGTGGTCGGAGCGAGGCGGGTCAGGACGTCGGCGTGCTCCAACGACACCCCACCGGTGCTGACCGCCCCGGCCAGGCCAGGCACCGCCTCGTTCTGCAGGGTCTGAGCGAGGCGGGTCTGGCGTGTCGCCCCCGCGCGCGAGCCCCGGGAGGTGCGGGTGAGGTAGTCCTCGAAGTCCCGGGCCGAGCGCCCGTCCGGGGTGGTGGCCCACCGCCCGTCCGCCTGCACCCGGCCCAGCACCCCGGCCGCGACCACCCCGAGCGTGTTCACCGCACGGGTCAGCACCCCGTGCACCCGGGAGGCGTCCGGCTCCACCAGATCCGCCACCGGGCACGCCACCCGGCGCGCGACAACGTCCGCCAACTCACCCGCCAGCGCAGCGATCGCGGGCGTCTCACCAGTCGTCCCGCACGAGGGAACGGCAGCGGCGGCGGTCCCGGTCGAGGTGGTCGAGGTGGTCGGAGCCACGGCGCCGGGCGCCGGCGCCTCCCGGAGCTCCTCGCGCGCTCCGGCCCGGGCGTTAACCCCCGCGCCATCCGGCCCGCCCGGGGGCGCCTCGGCGTCGCCGGCTACCCTGCCACCCACACCGCACACCCCCGCTCGAGCCCGTGACCAGCACCATCACCTGACTCGAACGAGTGTACGCACCCTCACTGACATCCACGCAACCCCACCACCGCACCTGTGGACAACCCCACGGACAGGGCCGCCGCGGTGCAAGCGTGGGCGCCCACCTGGCCCGGGGAAGGCGGCGGCAGTGGTCTCCCGCGCTCCGATCGATCTCAATCACGCTCGGCGGGAACGCGCGTACATCGACCACACGTACGACCCAAGGCCGGGGATCACCGCCGCTCGGGGACGGTTCTACCCCCGTGCCGGGGGCGCGAGCCGAACAGACGCGCGGGGCCGCTGCTGATGCTGCCGTTCGGGAACTAGTCCGGATCACCCCCGCTCGCGCGGGGACGGCACCGAGTCCGACTACGAGCAGTTCGGGCGCCTGGGATCACCCCCGCTCGCGCGGGGACGGCCCCGCGGTCCTCCTCGCGATCGGCGCGACCCCGGGATCACCCCCACTCGCGCGGGGACGGCGCGAGCGCCTGTCGGCGGCCACGGCAGACTGCCCGGAGGCGGCCAGTTAGTCGTGGTCCTCCCCTATCGGGGTGGCCCGTTGCGGGCTGAAAATGGGGCCGTCGGTCGCCCGTTGACGTCGTGTCTCCTTGGTCGGTTGAGGTCGTCGGTTAGTCGGGCGCTGGGGGTTGCGCGTGTGGGCCGTTGACTGTTGCTTCGAGCACGAGGATTAGATTCGCCGTTCCCGAGCAGCTCCCACGGGTGGCCGTCCCCTGTCCAAAGGAGGCTGGGAGGTGGCCGGGATGCAGGTCGAGCAGGAGGAGCAGGAGATCATCGCCCGGGTCGCGGCGGTGGATGTCGGGAAGGCTGAGGTGGTGTGCTGCGCCCGGGTCCCGGGGCAGCGTGGTCGGCGGATTCAGGAGGTCCGCACGTTCACCACGATGACGGCGTCGTTGCTGGCGTTGGCGGACTGGTTGGCCGGGCTGGGAGTGACCCGGGTGGTGATGGAAGCCACGAGCGACTACTGGAAGCCGCCGTTCTACCTGTTGGAGGCGTGCGGGTTCGAGACGTGGCTGGTCAACGCCAAGGACGTTAAGCACCTACCGGGCCGGCCGAAGACCGACCGATTGGACGCGGTGTGGCTATGCAAGGTCGCCGAACGCCAGATGCTGCGGGCGAGTTTCGTACCCCCACCGGTGATCCGCGAGCTGCGTGACCTGACGCGGTACCGGGTCGACCTGATCGAGGCGCGCACCGCGGAGAAGCAGCGGGTCGAGAAGCTCCTCGAGGACGCCCAGATCAAGCTCTCGGTCGTGGTCTCCGACATCTTCGGCGTCTCGGGGCGGGACATGATGGCCGCGCTGGTCACCGGGGAGCGTGACCCGAAGGCCCTGGCAGCGATGGCCCGGGGGTCGATGCGGTCCAAGACGGCACGCCTGGAGGAGGCGTTCACCGGGCGCTTCAGCGACCATCACGCATTCTTGCTGCGCACGATGCTGCACCGGGTCGACGAGATCAGCGCCGACATCGCCACCGTGCAGGAACGCATCGAGGAGCAGATCGCCCCTTTCGCCGACGCGGTCCGGCGCCTGGATGAGATCCCCGGCGTCGGGATCGCCGCGGCCCAGGTGATCATCGCCGAGATCGGCCTCGACATGACCCGGTTCCCCACGCCCGCCCACCTGGCCTCGTGGGCCCGGTTCGCCCCCGGCGTCTCGGAGTCCGCCGGACGCAAGAAGGGCAACGCGGGCACCGGACACGGCAACCGCTACCTCGCCCGGGTCCTGGGGGAGGCCGCCGTCGGCGCCAGCCGCACCAATACCTTCCTCGGTGAGCGCTACCGGCGCATCGCCCGACGCCGAGGCGCCAAACGAGCAATCGTCGCCGTCGGCCGATCGATCCTGATGATCGTCTGGCACCTCCTCACAGACCCCGACGCGCCGTTCGTCGACCTCGGCCCCGGCTACTACGACTCCCGTATCAACCTCAACCGGCGGATGCGAACCCACGTCCGCGAACTCCAGAACCTCGGCTACAAGGTCACCCTCGAACCCGCGGCCTGACGACCCTCACCACCCCGAGCCAGGTCACCAGCATTTTCGGATTAGGTGCCCGTTGGCGGTCATGAGATCTGCCCGCTGGTGGTCATGGGATCTGCCCGACACGACGTCGTCTGCCTGACCGGTTCCCCCGGTGCAGGCCCCTCCTCGGGTGCGATCGGCGGTGCTGAAGCGCCCGTCGCCCCGAGGAGGGACACCATGAAGTCTGCCGAGGAGATCATGAAAATCTTGGAAGCGTACGACCTGACCGAGTCGTTGAGAGGCGCGGCCGAGTTGGTGGGGTGTTCCCACCACACGGTCGCGGCGCACGTCGCCGCGCGGGATGCGGGCCGGGCGGTGGGTGAGCCGGCCGTGCGGGCGCGGCTGGTGGATGAGTTCTTGCCGAAGATCGAGGAGTGGGTCG
>JARKOU010000058.1 GCA_029975645.1 Actinomycetales bacterium | reverse complement strand
CGACCCCGTCCTCACCCTCCGGACCCTCACCCGATCCGGACGCCACCAGCTCATCTGGCACAACAACGCATCCCAGACACCCCCAACCCAAGCAGCCTGACCACAGACGTGACCCGCACCCCTCCCCATGCCTGCGAGGCGAGAATGTCGGCGCGCGTTGATAGGCTCGCCGCAGCCCTCGCCGACGCGGGAGAGTGCTCGCAGGAGAGGAATTCGCCCGGATGCTGGACATCGTCACCGCCCACCGCAGCGACGTGGGCCGTGTCCGCCGCCTGAACGAGGACAGTGTGCTCGACGGTGTGCGCCTCTGGTCCGTCGCGGACGGTATGGGTGGCCATGCCGCGGGTGATGTGGCGAGCCGCATCGTCATCGACAACCTGCGCGAACTCGACGCCCACGAGGGCCTTCGTCCAGCGGACGTGGTGCGGCGCATCCACCAGGCCAACACGGCGATCCTCGCGTACGGGGACGCAAACCCCGAGGCCCGCGGGCTGGGCACGACGGTGACGGGCGTCGCGCTCGTGACCGTCGGCGGCGCTGACCACTGGGCCGTGTTCAACGTCGGCGACAGCCGTGTCTACCGCGCGGTCGGGGCCAAGCTGGCGCGCGCGACCATCGACCATTCAGAGACCGAAGAGCTCGTCCTCGAGGGCCTCATCACTCCCGAGCAGGCGCGCACCCACCGGGCACGCAACATCGTCACGCGCAGCCTCGGCATGGGCGGCGAGGTGCAGGTCGACCTGTGGGTGCTGCCGCAGACGCCGGGTGAGCGGTTCCTCGTCTGCTCCGACGGGCTCAACTCCGAACTCGACGACGCAGCGATCGAGGACATCCTCGCCACCCATCCCGAACCAGCCCCAGCCGCAGCCGCGCTGGTGGAGGCCGCTGTCGCGCGTGGGGGGCGCGACAACGTGACCGCGATCGTCGTCAACGTGGAGGGCACCCTCCAGGCGGACGCCGACGTCGAGACCAATCCCCACGGCCGGAAGGAGTGACGCGAGGAGCGTGTTCACCTACACCCCCGGCGGGCTGGTCGCCGTGAGCGGCGGCCGCCTCGCCGTCCTCCTCGACCTGCCGGTCGACCACGAGTTGGTCGGCGGCGTCCACGCCACGCTCGCCGGGCCGGCGCCGACGGTCGACGACGTGCTCGACGTGCTGGTCAGCCTCGGCCTGCGCACCGTCACGACGTTCGCCATCGCTGAGGTGGCCGACACCGGCGTCCGGGTCGTCGTTCGCGGGGACGCGCGCGCGGTGGCCCCCGGTGTCGAGCCCACCGGCGCGGCCGAGGGCCTCTGGCAGAGCCGCTTCCTCGACGGCGTGACCGAGGTCACCCTCACCGTCGCGGGGCCTGCCGGCCCGTTCCTGCCGTTGGACGGTGGGGTCGTCCTCGCCGCCTCGTTCACGGTGGGGGCTCAGCCGGACGCCGCTCCTCCGGTTGCCCCCGTGGTAGCGCCCGCGGCCGAAGCAGAGCCGGAGCCGGAGCCGGAGCCGGA
>JARKOU010000054.1 GCA_029975645.1 Actinomycetales bacterium | reverse complement strand
CGTGGAGATCTGGTAGACCTCGCCCAGGAAGCCCTCCTCGATCTTGCGCCGCATCGCCAGCAGCGCCGGGTTGCACCGCTCCACGTAGCCCACCGCGCCCACGAGGCCTGCCGCAGCGAATGCGTTGGCCACCCGCTTGCCGGCCTCGGGAGAGTCGGCGATGGGCTTCTCGACCATCGTGTGCACGCCCGCGTCCGCCAGGGCGAGCGCGACTCGCTCGTGATAAACCGTGGGAACGGCGACTGTGGCGGCGTCGATCCCGGCGGCGATCAGGGAGTCGACGTCGGGAAGCACCTCCAGAGGCCCTGCGACGCCGAAGCGGTCGCCACCCGGGTCTGCCACCGCGACGAGGTCCATGCCCTCGGTCTCGCGGATCACCCGCGCGTGGTGCCGACCCATCGAGCCGAGCCCGATGACACCCACCCGGAGGTTGGCCATCACGCACCCGCCTTCACGACGGCGTTCACGGCACTCACGATGCGCTCGAGGTCGGCCTGCGAGAGGGACGGGTGCACCGGGAGCGAGATGACCTGGGCGGCCGCCTTCTCCGTCTCCGGCAGGTCGAGGCCGGGTGCGTACGGGGCCAGAGAGGGCAGCCGGTGGTTCGGGATCGGGTAGTAGACCCCGCTCCCCACCTGGTACTCCTCACGAAGGGCCTTGACAATGCGGTCCCGCTCGGCCGCGTCGCCGAGGACGCGAATCGTGTACTGGTGGTAGACGTGCACGGCCCCCTGAGCGACCGGGGGCACGACGACGCCCTCGAGGTTCGCGTCGAGGAAGGCCGCGTTGGCCTGCCGCGTCCGGGTCCAGGCGCCCACCTTGGTCAGCTGCACCCGGCCGATCGCGGCGTGGATGTCCGTCATCCGGTTGTTCAGGCCCACGAGTTCGTTCTCGTACTGCCGCTCCATGCCCTGGTTGCGGAGGAGTCGGACCCGGCGCGCGATCTCGGGTGTGGCGCAGGACACCATGCCGCCCTCGCCCGAGGTCATGTTCTTGGTCGGGTAGAGCGAGAACATCGCGAATGAGCCGAAGGTGCCGACGTTCCGCCCGTCGAGGGACGCACCGTGCGCCTGGGCGGCATCCTCGAACACCTGGAGGCCGTGGGCCTCCGCGAGTGCAGCGATCGCCGGCATGTTCGCCGGGTGCCCGTAGAGGTGCACCGGCATGATCGCCTTGGTCCGCTCCGTGATCGAGGCTTCGATCGATGCCGGGTCGAGGCAGAAGAAGTCGGGCTCGATGTCGGCGAACACCGGCGTCGCACCCGTGAGCGCCACCGAGTTGCCGGTCGCGGCGAAGGTGAAGGACGGCACGATGACCTCGTCGCCCGGTCCGATGCCGGCGGCGAGGAGGCCCAGGTGCAGCCCCGAGGTCCCCGAGTTCACGGCCACGCAGGTCCGACCCTGGACCAGCTCCGCCGCGAACTCCTCCTCGAACGCCTTGACCTCGGGTCCCTGCGCGATCATCCCGGACCGCAGGACACGGTCCACGGCCTCGCGTTCCTCGTCCCCGACGATCGGCTTCGCCGCGGGGATCATGGGCAGGCTCATCAGCCCTCCACCTCTCGAATCGTGTCACCATCGGTCGTGTAGGCCTGCCCGGTCTGCGGGCAGCGCCAGAGCTCGCCGTCGGGGACGAGCCGCACACCGGCCCGGCCCACCCATCCGATCCGGCGAGCAGGAACCCCGGCCACGAGCGCGTGTGCCGGGACGTCGCGGGTGACGACGGCGCCCGCCGCCACCGTGGCCCATCGCCCGATGCGGACCGGGGCGACGCACACCGCCCGCGCGCCGATCGAGGCGCCGTCCTCGACGGTGACGCCCACGGGCTCCCAGTCGTGAGCGCTCTTGAGCGACCCGTCAGGGTTCACGGCGCGGGGGAACGTGTCGTTCGTGAGAACGACCGCTGGCCCGATGAAGACGCCGTCGCCCAGCACCGCCGGCTCGTAGACGAGGGCGTAGTTCTGGACCTTGCAGTTGTCTCCCATGCGCACGCCGGTACCGATGTAGGCGCCGCGTCCGACGATGCACCCAGCGCCCATCCGGACCTTCTCGCGGACCTGGGCCAGGTGCCAGATCGACGACCCGTCGCCGATCTCCGCCTCCGGGGAGACATCCGCGCTGTCCACCACTCGCACCGCCATCAAACCCCTCCATTTGCACGCGTGCATGCGTCGCCGGCCGAGATGACGGTAGCAAGGATGCTGCCGCCGCCATGGGACTCTCGACCGCGCCGCGCACCGCGACCGCGCGCGACGTCGTCGGGCGCGGCGCCCGTCGGGGCGAGTCCTGCACGCCTCGACGGCATCGCCGATCCCGCCCCCACCTGCGCCGTCGGGCGGCTCTGACGCCCCGCCCGGACGACGCGCCTCCGGTCCTCGACTCGAGTACGGTGCCGGGCGCTCACCGGAGGTGAGAAAGTGCACAATTCGCCCGAAGACGTCGAAGTGCGGTTCGTCCCACAATTTCGGATTAGCCGACCGGCTCTCCGCGCAGGAGCCGGACGGCGTCCCCGGATGTCCCGTCGTGCACCACCTGACCGGAGCGGAGCACCACGCCACGCCGGCACAGGCCGGCGACCATGTCGAGGTCGTGGCTCACGACCACGAGCGTGCGGCCCTCGTCCGTGAGCTCTCGGATGCGCGCGATGCACTTCTTCTGGAAGGGCTCGTCGCCGACCGCGAGGATCTCGTCGACCAGGAAGACTTCGGGATCCGTATGGACGGCGACGGCGAAGGCCAGCCGCAGGAACATGCCGGACGAGTAGAACTTCACTTCCGTGTCGATGAAGCGTTCGATCTCGCTGAATCCGACGATCTCGTCGAACCGCCGCTTCAGGGCTGCCTCCTCCATGCCGAGGATGGCGCCGTTGAGGAACACGTTCTCGCGACCGGTCAGGTCGGGATGGAAGCCGGCGCCGACCTCGATCAGGCCGGCCACTCGCCCGCGTGTGCCGATCGTGCCTCGATCGGGACGCATCACTCCCGAGATCAGCTTGAGGAGCGTCGACTTGCCGGACCCGTTGAACCCGAGCAACGCCACGGACTCGCCGTCGTCGACGTCGAAGGTCACGTCGTCGAGCGCGAGGAAGACGTCCGAGATGGGCTTTCGCCGCACTCGGGCCATGGCCAGTTCCTTGAGCGACCTGTTGTGCCGAAGCAGGAACTGCTTGGTCACACCGTGGACCTCGATGCTGGTGGTCATCACAGCTCCTGCGCGAAGCGTCCCTCGAGGCGGGCGAACACGAGCTGACCGACGCCGAGCGTCAGCACCGCGATCACCAGGCCGGAGACACTCGTCAACGCCATGTTCGGGGGGAGTTCGATCGGGCCGTTGGTCGTGGGGACCCAGAACGCCTGGTGGAACAACTCGACCGCCACCGTGATCGGGTTCATCTGATAGATGGTGAAAGCCCATTCGGGCAGCACCGCGGCCACCTTGTCCCACGTGTACAGGACCGGCGAGGTCCACGTCGCCACCATGACGAAGAGGTCCACGAAGTTCTCCGCGTCGCGGAACATCACGTTCATGGCCCCGAAGAGGAGCCCCAGACCGAGGGAGAAGACCGCGACGATCACGAATCCCAGCACGCCGGCGCCCGCGTCTCCCACGGACGGAGCCCACCCGGCGATGAGTGCGCCGACCAGCAGGACGAGAAGCTGCGGGAAGAAGTGGACCGCGGCGACCCAGAGGGAGGAGACCGGAAAGAGCTCGCGCGGAAGGTAGATCTTCCGGACGAGGGGGGAGTTGCCCACCACCGACCTAGTGGCGTTCCCAAAACCCTCGCTGAAGAAGTTGATCACGACGATGCCGGAGAAGAGGTACACCGCATAGTTCTCGATGTTCCGGTTCAGCTGCAGGAATACGCCCAGCGCGAGGTAGAAGACGATGAACTGGACGGCCGGCTTGACGTACGACCAGACCATCCCGAGGACGGAACCCCGGTAGCGGACCCGGAGTTCCTTTCGCACGAGGAGTCGGAGGAGGTAGCGCCGCCGTACGACGTCGACCAGGCCGGAACCACGCCCCGGGACGACAAGCGGTTGCCCCGACGTCACGACTGACACCTAGCGACCCACCGGTTGGACCGTCGAGGCAGAGTCGAACGTGTTCGTCCACTCCTCGACCGACGTGATGACGGGCAAGGCCGCCTGGTACTCGCGCGCCAGGCGCGACCACTCGAGACGCAACCGGCGGTGGAGGTCCACGCTGCGCGCGAGCATCTCGCGGAATCGCTCCGGGTCGCGCCGGTACCACGACGCGCCGGTCCCGTCCGCCGTCGTCACCACCGCGGAGTCCACGTTCGAGAGTCGCCACCACTTGCTGTCGGTCGCGGGCACCTCCACCTCGGGGTTCGCCAGTGCGCCCGGGCGGACGGGGCGCAGTTGCCTGGCCGATCCGGTCGCAGCCGTGAGGAGGCCCTTCACGAGGCCACGAGGGGCGGTGGGCTCGACCCCCTTGCGCAGGGGGCGCGCCCGCTTGGCCTGCGGGAATGCGGTCGGATCCTTCTCCACGGCGGCGTCGGGGTACTCCGCACGGGTGCGACGGATCTCGGCGAGCCGGGTCGCGATTCCGGCGTGCAGGTGGTCCGGGCCCTTCAGCAGGTCCTCGAGCGCCTCGAGGCGGAGCTCGACGGCCGAGTACTGCATGGAGAGGAGGTGCTTCACGTCGATCATGAAGCTTTCCCTCGGCAGGATCCCGCCGTGCGGATACGGCGAGTAGAGCATCGCGACGATCCATCGGTTGCGCTGGTGGAAGTACGCCTGCCAGTCGATGGCGTCGTCCTTGTCGGTCCACGGGACGTGCCACACGGCCGCGCCGGGCAGGGAGACGGTCGGGCAGCCGGCCTCCTTGGCCCGGAGGCAGTACTCGGTGTCGTCCCACTTGATGAACACGGGGAGCGACAGCCCGATCTGACGGATCACGTCCGTCGGGATGAGGCACATCCACCAGCCGTTGTAGTCGACGTCGGTCCGACGGTGCAGCCACGCCGTGGTCCGAAGGGTCCGGGCGGCGAAGTTGTGCCCCTCGCGCGTTCCCTCGACCGGCCCCCAGAAGAACCGGTACTGGTTGACCTTCTCGCCGAACGAGTGCAACTTCGACTTGTCGTACATGCTGAACATGTGGCCACCGACGATGGTCGGGATCCGGCACAGGTCCGCGAAAGCCACCGCCCGCAGGATGCCCTCGGTCTCCGAGACGATGTCGTCGTCGAGCAGCATGACGTAGCGGCTCTTCTCGCCACGAACCGCCTCGAACATGCCACGGGCGAAGCCGCCGGAACCGCCGAGGTTGCCCTGACGGACGAGTCGCAGGCGCTCACCGAGGAGGTCGGAGATCTCGGGGAAGTCAGGCTGGTCCTGGACGAGCTGGTTGCCCTGGTCGACCACGATCACCTCGTCGACCACACCGACGAGGTCGGACGTCGAGCCGATGGTCCGCAGCTGCGCCGCGCAGTAGTCGGGCCGGTTGAACGTGGTGATGGCAAGCGAAACGGTGCCCGGCGTGTGGTCCGCGGGGACGGCGACGTCCCACTGCCCATCGGTGACCGTCGCTGCCTCGCCGTGCGCGACGACGTCGAACCAGTACCAACCGCCGTCGCCGAACGCGGCGAGCGGCAGGTCGACCGACACAGCCGCGTCGGAGGCGGGCAGCGAGGTGACCCGCTGCGGCAACCCGCGAGCGTTCGACCGGTACACCACCACGGTCGCCGACCCCGTGATGCGGACGCTGAGGCGAACCGAGGTCACCGTGGTCCACTTCCGCCAGTACGCGGCTGGGAAGGCGTTGAAGTAGGTCCCGAACGAGATCCGTTCACCCTCCGGCACGCGGACGGTCCGGCGGTCGACGATCACTTCGGGGTCGGGCGGAGGGGGCGGCGCGGCCGCGGCCGCGAGGGCTTCCGCCAGCTCGGCAGGAACCTGGGCGCCCGGTTCCGCGACCGCAATGGGCCCACCCGCGGGGCTGAAGTCGAGGTAGAGCGGGATCGTGTCGAGTTCCCCGTTGTCGGGGAGCACGACCCGTTGGACCACGCGGCGACCGGACGAGGCCTGCTCGCCGACAGCCGTGCGGGCGGCGCTCACGCTTCCACCCCGCCGCTGACCAGAGCCGCACCTTCGCGGAAGTGCGGGGCGAGCTTGTTGTCCACCATCGAGAGCGCAGCCCCGATCGCCATGTGCATGTCGAGGTACTTGTAGGTCCCGAGCCGTCCACCGAACAGCACACCCGACTCCTGCCGGGCCAGGTCACGGTAGGCGAGGAGCCGGGCCCGGTCGGTCGGCGTGTTGACCGGGTAGTAGGGCTCGTCGTCCACCGAGGCGAAGCGGGAGTACTCGCGCATGATGACCGTCTTGTCCCTGGTGTAGTCCCGTTCGGGATGGAAATGCCGGAACTCGTGGATCCGGGTGTAGGGAACGTCTTCGTCGCCGTAGTTCATGACGGACGTCCCCTGGAAGTCCTCGATCGGGAGAACCTCCCGCTCGAAGTCGAGGGTCCGCCAGCTCAGCGTGTCTTCGGCGTAGTCGAAGTAGCGGTCGACCGGGCCGGTGTAGACGACGGGAACGGAGCCCACGGCAGCAGCCTTGTTGACCGGCTGGCTCTCGTCGAAGAAGTCGGTGCCGAGCCGCACCTCGATCCGCGGGTGATCCGCCATCCGCTCGATCCATGCGGTGTAGCCGTCGACCGGGAGACCCTCGTGGGTGTCGTTGAAATAGCGGTTGTCGTACGTGTACCGAACCGGGAGTCGCGAGATGATCTCGGCGGGCAGGTTGCGCGGGTCGGTCTGCCACTGCTTGGCCGTGTACCCCTTGATGAAGGCCTCGTACAACGGCCGCCCGATGAGCGAGATCGCCTTCTCCTCGAGGTTGGTGATCTCGTGCCCCTCCAACTCGGCCGCCTGTTCGGCGATGAGGGCACGCGCTGCGGCCGGGCCGTGCGCCGAGCGGAAGAACTGGTTGACCGTGCCGAGGTTGATCGGCATCGGGAACACCTCGCCGTTCACGGTCGTGTAGACGCGGTGGACGTACGGAGTGAACGCAGTGAACCGGTTGACGTACTCCCACACGCGCTCATTCGAGGTGTGGAACAGGTGGGCACCGTACCGGTGGACCTCGATGCCGGTCTCGGCGTCGTCCTCGCTGTAGGCGTTACCGCCGATGTGGTCCCGCCGGTCGATCACGAGAACCTTCAGCCCGAACTCCTCTGCGCACCGTTCCGCGACGGTGAGCCCGAAGAAGCCCGATCCGACCACGACGAGGTCTGCATCCACGACCCACTCCAGTCCCTAGGCAACCGCCCTAGGCTAACGCGTCGCCCCCTGGTGGGGACTCCGACCGGCCGCGTGCGCGCAGCCACGTTCGGTACGCGCGTCGACGAATCGACTGCGGGACCAGGCGGTATCCACCACGCACGGCAAGGTTGCGGAAGAACTGCGGCCCGGTGGTGAAGCCGGACCTGAGCATCAGGCCCTGGAGGCGCACCTCGGAGCGGAGCAACCGCCAGCCGCCGCGCCTCCGGTAGGCGCCGGCGCCGACCCGGTACAGCACGAGCGCCTCCGGGACGTTCGCGACGCGTGCCCCGGCCGCGATCATCCGCACGAAGAGCCAGTAGTCCTCCATGAGCGGCAGGTCGCGGTATCCGCCGGCCGCCCGCACCGCCGCTCGCCGGTACACGACCGACGGGTGGTTGAACGGCGACGTGAAGCGCGCGGCCCGGACGATCTCGGCGTGCTCCAGTGGGAGTCGGCGCACGATGCCCGGATGCGCCTCGTCGTCGTCGAACTCCTGGATCGCCGAGCCGACCACGTCACGACCGGCGGCCACCAGCGGGACCTGGATCGCGAAGCGCTCGGGGCGGCAGATGTCGTCCGCGTCCACCCGTGCGACGATCTCGTGCCGGCAGAGCCGAAGGCCGGCGTCGAGCGCTGCGGCGAGGCCCACATTGCGCGGGATGCGCAGCACCCGCGCCGGCACGCCTGCGGTCAACGCCCCGGCGTCCTCGCCGGTGACCTCCGCGAGGACCCGAGCGATCTCCGTGCCCACCGGCCCGTCCTGGACCAGGACCATCTCGTCGGGACGCAGGGTCTGGTCGGCGGTTGCCGAGGCGACGGCGCGGCGGAAATGGGCCGCGTCGTCGCCTGCGTACACCGGGAGGAGGACGCTGAACGGTTCGGTCACCGCCCGGACCGCCCCTCGAGGACGGCGACCTCCGCGCTCACGGGACCGAGGTCGGCGAGGACCTCGACGTTGGGCCGCGGGCGCGTCGTCAGGCCATCTCGCAGACCCCGGGCGAAGGCGCGGGCGAGGACGTCCCGCCGGGTCGAACCCGCGGCGGTCTTCACCCAGCGCCGTAGGGTCGCACCCCCGTAGAGCACTCGCTCGGACGGCGAGAGTGCGCGCGAGCGCGTGAACAGCCAGACCTTGTTCCGCACCTCGTAGTAGAAGCGCTCCCCCGGATCCGCATCCGTCGCCCCGAACACCTTGGTGCGGTGCTCCACCACGCTCGCGGGGACCGCGAGGCCCGTCGCTCGGCGGAGGAGTCTGCAGGAGTACTCGAAGTCGTCGTTCCAGATGAAGTAGTCGGCAACGGGAAGCCCGTGGTACCGCACCGCCCGGGCGTCGACCAGCATCGAGACGAAGGACGACGAGCGCACCGGCAACGCTCCGACGGCGGCCGCCCGCGCCACGGCATCGCGCCTCGCCCCGGGCCGCCGCCGTGGGGTGTTCATCGGGTGCTCGCGCCCGTCGGTCCACACGACCTTGCTGCCGAGGGCTGCGACCGGGGCACCGAACCCCGCCTGCGCCGCGAGCAGGGCTTCCAGCGCGGTGGGCGTCGGGATCGTGTCGTCGTCCATGAGCCACACGAAGTCCGCCCCTCGCGCGAGGGTCGCGTGTGCGAGACCGACGGCGAATCCGCCCGCTCCCCCGGTGTTGCGAGGGAGCGTGACGACCTCGGGCCGGCTCGGGTGGCCGCGCGCGGCCTCGCCCGAGCCGTCGGTCGAGGCGTTGTCGATCACGACGACGGCGTCGAGTGCCCGCGTCTGGGCACCCAGCGCGTCCAGGGCCCGGAGGAGGAGGTCGCGCCGGTTGTAGGCGACGACGACGGCGACCACGCGGGGGGGTCCACCGCGCGATCGGCCCGCTCGTGCCGAGTCGTCCACCGTTCCCCCTGTTCGTGGGTCGAGGTCCTGGGCACGGTAGCGCACCCACCGGATACCGGGGCGGGACGGCGCTCGGGAACTCTAGGGCCGAAGAAGGCCGATATCGGCCGCGCAGCCACGCATCACGTCCACGTCGATGTCCGAGAGGAAGCCGAGGGGTGCCGGACCCTTCTCCCAGACGGGCAGTCGCTCCAGGACCACGTCGACGAACGACGTCGTCGCCTCGACGGAGGTCCACACGACGCTCGCACCGAGCGCCACGACGGCGACCAGCGCTCCGACCCGCACGGCCCGAGGGAGGTCGGCGGCCGCGAGCACGGCGCCGACGCACGCCACCGAGAGGGCGAGGGCCGTCTGGGGCGCCAGCACGTGCCACGGCGCGGAGTAGGAGAACTCCTGGCCGGCGGCGACCGTCAGGGCAAGGAGGACACCGAGCACGCCCAGGCCGGCGGCCGCGGCACCGGCGCGCCCGCCCGCAACCGCTCCTGGGCGGGCCTGGACGGCCACTCGGATCACCACGTACCCCCCGACGAGGGCGACGATCGTGGCCGGGCTGAGCACGGCCTCCCTGAGGATCTGCCACGCGCCGTCGAACGTCCCCGTCACCAGGTCCCACGGACCGGCAGGCGAAGCGAACTGCGGTTGGCGCGCGTCGCGCGCGGCCCGGCCCGGGGCCAGGTAGGAGACAACCCCGCCGATCAGTGCTGCGGCTCCGGCCAGCGCCCAGTACGGATGGCTTCGGCGCGGCGCGGGTCCCAGGCGGCGCAGGAGAAGACCCGTGCCGACCAGGACGATCCCGACGGCCAGGCTCTCGGGCAGGTTGAACAGCCCGACCGCGAAACCGAGCAGGACCAGGGACCAGCCGGTCCGAGCGCGGGGAGCCGGTCCGGCACGGTAGAGCAGGCCGCCGAGCACCGCCGCGAGCAGCACCGGCCAGACGTGGACCACCGACGCCGCCTGCCAGTAGAGCGTCGTATAGCCGAGGTAGGACGTCGGTTCGGTGTGCCCGAAGACGAGGACGGCGAGCAGCCACACGACGGCCAGCGGCACGGCCACAGCGACGGCGCGCAGCGACGCTCGGTCACCCCCGCCCCCCCCCCCCGCGGGCCCGACCGCGCCGGCCGCCGCCCCGC
>JARKOU010000053.1 GCA_029975645.1 Actinomycetales bacterium | reverse complement strand
CTCGGCGGCATCGCGTTCGGCACGATCGTGACCGTCGCCGTCTACCACCTCGCCCACGCACTCGCCCCGGCGGAGCTGAAGGAGCGCCACGAGGGCGCCGTGCTCATCGTGGACCGGCCGGGCGCCTACGCCGAGGACGACGTGGAGGCGCCGCGCTAGCCACACCTCTCCACCCGGACAAGGGGTGACGGGCGGGTCCTAATGTGCTGGGCATGAACCGACCTGACTGGGCCGAGGCGAACGACCTCATGCGCCACTACTACGACACCGAATGGGGCTTCCCTGTCACCTCCCCTGCGGGCGTCTACGAGCGAATCGTGCTCGAGGGCTTCCAGTCCGGCCTGAGCTGGGCGACGATCCTGCGCAAGCGGCCGGCGTTCCGCACCGCCTTCGCCGGCTTCGACCCGGACGCCGTCGCCCGTTTCACCGAGGACGACGTCGAGCGGCTCCTCGGCGATCCCGGCATCGTGCGGAACCGCCGCAAGATCGAGATGGCCGTCACGAATGCGAAGGCGACGATCGGGCTGCGGGATGCGGGCATCGACCTCGGCGAGCTCGTCTGGTCCTTCCGCCCGGCCGATCCCACCGCCGGTTCGGACGCCGCGCCCGGCCAACCCAGCCAGTCGGCCGAGTCAAGGGACCTGGCCCGGACGCTGCGGAAGGCGGGCTTCGTCTATGTCGGACCCGTCACGGCCTACGCACTCATGGAGGCCATCGGCATCCTCGAGCACCGTGCGTGACGCGCGCTTGACCGTGCGTCGGCGTCGGCGTACGCTCCGCGGTCGCCGGTCAGCCTTCGGGGGTGGCCACCTCGCTGACGGTCGCCGCGCCCCCCTCGGACTGCGGGGACGCATCGCCCGCGGGGACGCTGACGTCGCTCGGCTCCTCCGCCTTGACCGCATGGCCGCCGAACTGGTTGCGCATCGCGGCGACCATCTTCATCGTCGGGCTGTCGTCCTGCTGGCTGACGAACCGGGCGAACAGGGCAGCCGAGATCGTCGGCACGGGTACGCCCAGGTCGACGGCTGCGTTGACCGTCCAGCGGCCCTCGCCCGAATCGGCGGCGTAGCCCTCGATCTTCGCCAGGTGCGGGTCG
>JARKOU010000044.1 GCA_029975645.1 Actinomycetales bacterium | reverse complement strand
CCGTACATGGAGGAGGGATCACCCCCGCTCGCGCGGGGACGGCATGATGCCGATGCCGGTGCGCCCGGACAGCACGGGATCACCCCCGCTCGCGCGGGGACGGCACCGACTCAGCCGAGGCAGCGACGGCCGGCATGGGATCACCCCCGCTCGCGCGGGGACGGCTGCACCCGCGCCCAGGCGTACAGCGTCGCGCCGGGATCACCCCCGCTCGCGCGGGGACGGCCCGTACCGCGTCCAGCCCGTCGTCTGCGGCCCGGGATCACCCCCGCTCGCGCGGGGACGGCGTGAACCCCGTCGCGTGGTAGTGCGGCGGCACGGGATCACCCCCGCTCGCGCGGGGACGGCGGGCCGATCTTGTCCGCGAGGAGCGTCGCCACCGGATCACCCCCGCTCGCGCGGGGACGGCTCGACCTTCCGGCCGACCGGGACCGCGGCCTCCGGATCACCCCCGCTCGCGCGGGGACGGCGTTCACGGTCCGCCCGAGCCCGCCCTGGTGGAGGGATCACCCCCGCTCGCGCGGGGACGGCTCGGAGGTCGAGCGGCGAGCGGAAGAGAACGCGGGATCACCCCCGCTCGCGCGGGGACGGCTCGGAGGTCGAGCGGCGAGCGGAAGAGAACGCGGGATCACCCCCGCTCGCGCGGGGACGGCACTTGCTGACCAGCGATTATGCCAGCGGGAATCCTCGAATGGGATCACTCGCCTTGTCGCCGTCGCCTCTCGATCTCCCGCCCGAAGCGACGTCGCCTCGCCGCGATGCTCCATGCCTCCGGCGGCTCACCGGCCCACGCCGCGTCGCGAGCCGGCGGGGCGCTCGAACGCATCATGAGCATGTGCCCGTCGAAATCCGTCGGAACCCAGTCATGGTTGTGCACCTTGAACGCGAGCCTCTGCTCGCCGCGGACGCTGTGGACCATCAGCGCCCGCCCGTTCCCCGCGAGGCCGGTCACCCGAAGCCAAAGCTGGTCACGAACGCGTGCGCTCACGTGGCCGACGAAGACGCCGGGAGCGATCTCCATCAGCCACCGCGTGAGCTGCCCCCGAAGACCGGCCGGACACGCAGTGAGCACGAGCACGACCACGCGGACTCACCACCCCAGATCCTCGTAGTTGACGCCCCCCGCGACCTCGTCGTCGCCCTCGTCCCAGAGCGCGACCACATCGGCGCCGACGGCGTCCTCGTCCGCGAGCGGTTCACCCCCCAGGAGGGTGCGGACGTCGTTGACGCACCGTTCGATGAGCCGAAACTCGAACATCCGGTCCCGCATCGCGCGCCGTGTCGCTGCCGGGATGTCCGCCGGTTTCGAGGCGACGACGTCGAACGCCACCGGAATCGAGGTATCCGCCTTGTACAGATCAGCGATGTCGAAGACGAACGACCGATCATGCCCGGTGTGAACGAAGCCGAGGCCCGGTGAGCAGCCCAGCGAGACCACGACAGCGTGGACGATGCCGTAGAGCGCAGTGTGGGCCGCTGAGAGAGCCTGGTTGACCGGGTCTGCCGAGCTGAAGTCGTCAGGCCGGTACTCCCGACGCTTCCAGTCGACGCCTGTCCGTTCCGCCTCGTCGCGGTAGCGACGCCGCACACGCGCGCCTTCACGACCGCGGAGCTGCTGCATCGTCATCCGTTCGACGCCCTCATCGTCGAAGCGCATGCCGTACATCGCCCGCGCGACCGCGAGCCGCTCGTTGCGGTTCGACACCAGTCGGGCCTGCGCCTCGAGGAGCCGAGTTCCGCGTGCCAACGTTCGGCCGTGTGCGTAGTAGCGGACGCCCTTCTCGCCGACCCACACGACAGTCGAGGCGCACTCGGCAACGAGCACCATCGCCTGCTGACTGATCGACGTTCCAGGGCCGAGCAGAAGCGCAGCGAGCGACGCTGCCGGGATGTACACCGTCCCGCGGGCGTCACGCGCAGTCAGTGCATTGCCGTCTCGGTGGACGACGGCGTGCTCCAGGTACACGAACGCGGCCCGGTCTTGGACGCGGCTCAACTCGGGTAACGACGGCGGAGGCGCGCCCGGGATCATGCCGGCGCGCCTCCCGATCGTTGAAGCGGCGCGAGCGTCAAGAGGCCGCAGCCATAGGCCTTCCCCGGCCCGATGCCGGACGCAATCGCTTCGCGGAGACGGACCGGGTCCCGGACGAGAAGGCCGCCCTCGAAAACGGCCCTGGCGAGCGTGACCTGCGCACCACGCCGGCCGAACGCCTCGACGCCGCGTTCCACGACTCTTGCTGTCGGCTCGTCCTCCGAGCCCAGTTCGATGCCGATCCGGTCCGCCCGCGCAAGCAGCCAGCCCAGTTGCTGATCGACGGTGACGTGGCCGACCCGCTGGGATCGATGGCCCTCCTTGACCCGCGTCGACCGCGTGGGGTTCGCCGCGAGTCGGAACGCAAAGGCTTGCCCCTCGCTCAATCGGTCGAGGAAAGGTCCATAGGCTCGCGTGTCCCACGTCTGCGTCGTCGGCCATCCCGCCTGCTCGACGAGGTGGGTGAGGTCAGGGCGACCCGGACTCAGCAGGTACAGATTGGTGGCACCGCGGAGTTTGTCGACGCGCCAGAGCACGCGGCCCGCTTCGCCGTGGGCGAAGCCTGCGAGCACTGCTGCGTGCATCGCCTGCGGCGAGCCGAGCAAGGCTCGCGCTCCCCTGCGTGCCGTGTTGAGCTCGAAACGGGTTAGGAACACCGTCACCCCTCCAGCAGCGACATCGGGTCGTGGTCGGTCCCACCGCCGGTCGATGGCGGATTTCCGGGCGCGTCCATGTCGACCCAGGCCCGGATTACCTCCCGCCACCCGTACTCACGACGTTCGGGGTCGAAGGACCGCGGCACGTCTCGAATGGTGACGCGGCCTTCTCGGCGACGGACGTCAGGCGGGGCGGCGTCGGCGTCGATGGCGATCTCGACCAGGCCCCCACGGGGACGCCCTCGACCGTCGACGGGGCGGGGTCTCGGTTCGGCCACGAGCGCGTCCCACAGGGGGCTCTCACGCACCCCGACGACCAGAGGCCCGACCGGTGGACACGAGCGACGGCCCAAGTAGAGCGGGAAGGCGGGCCGCCGCAACGCCTCCGCGACCGTACCCACAAGGTCCCCCGGACCTTCGAGCCCTGCCAGAAAGCCTGCGTCGGCCAGGTAGTAGCGGGTCGAGAGGGGCATCGCATGCACTCCGTCGAGGCTCCTGGCCGTCTGGAAGTCCCGGACGATCTCGCCGGGTCTGTCCAACCGAACGCCGAAGCGGAGTTCGAGCAGGTCTTCGATCGGGTCGGTCCGGCGGCGTCCCAAGGCCGCGGCAAGAAGACCGATCACTCCGCTCTTCGTCGGTTGCGGTTCGGTTGTCCGCCGCACGAACCTGCTCGAGGAACCCCAGGACTGAAGGGGACCGGTGAGCCGGAGCAGCAGCGTCGTCACGGAACCGGCGCAAGCCGTGCCGCGATGACCTCGCCGACCGCGGGGACGAGCTCGTCGAAGGGGATGCGCTCGCCGAGGCTGTCCAGCGCCGACGTCCTGGACCCGACTCCAACCACCCAACTGCGCACCGGAGCATCGCCGTACGCATCACCGACGTCCTTGGCGTAGTCAGCGAGCGCCCTCGACGCCGCCTCGATCGTCCCGGTGCCGTCCGACGAGACCGGGCTCTCGAAGGCTCCGACGAGGTTGACGGGCTGGTCGTCGCGGACGGCGACGACGACGGCGTCGGGCAGCGTGCGGTTCGCAAACGTGTTCTGTTTCCCGGTGGGCAGCGACCGCACGAAGGAGCGCAGGAATGCCTCGACACCACGCCGGACCGCGAGGGGGTCGCCCAAGTTGGTCGCGAGCTGGGCGACGTCGACCGTGGCGTACCGGTACAGAGTCGACGAGTTGAACTCTACGGTCCCGATCATCCCGGCGCCGGCGTCTTCCTCGGAGTCCTCGCGCTTGTGGTCGTCCACGGCCGTGAAGTAGTCGTACTCGGTCTCGACCGGGTGGACCGAGATGGCGTGAGCGACCTGAGCGGCCGCGTCGACGTTGAGGTCCGTGACATCGGCGACCATGCGTCCGAACAGAGCGAGGTCGACGGAGTTCTTGTCCTTGATCACGGCGAGCGCCGCCACCTTGTCGGGCGGGTTACCTGTGCGCACCGACTCGACGGCGAGCGCGGCGAGCGCTTCGATCTGCAGACGCGACAGGAGGATCAGGTACCCCGACTCCTCGGGGGCGTCCTTCTTTCGCGCCGGCTGGAGCTTGATCCGTGCGGCGGTCAGCACGGCGGCGGCGGCCTGGGCCCGGACCCCCGCGTCGATGTCCTCCGCCTGGCGGGCGATCTCCTCGGCGACGAGCTCGACGACCCTCTTGGTGCGCACGCCGAGGTCGCGCCCGTCCAGCGTGCGCTGGAAGTCGAGCCGGGTGGCGCGCTTCCATGCCTGGCTCGAGACTCGCGCCCGCCGGACGCCGCCGTACACAGCGGTCTTCGGGCTCCCGGTGTCGTCCCGGTTCATGTTGCTCGGAGGCACCGTCTGGAGGACATGGATGTCGATGAACGTTCGAGTCATTCGGGTGTCTCCTCAGCGGGTTCGGCGGCCCCGTCCGGGCCGGGCTTCTCGTCGCTCGACGTCGCGCTCTCGCGTTCGGCCAGGCGGTAGTACTGACGCGCCCACCTCAGGCGAACCGCCTGCGACCGGGTGGGGAGCTGAAGATCGAGGAGGTCGGCGGCAAGAGCGCCGTAGTCGAGCCCGATGCCCTCTCCGGCACTCCGGAACTGGCCCACCAGGCCACGCAGGTGGTGCGCGGCCTCCTCCATCGAGGACGCGGTCGCGAGTGCGTCGAAGCGGCGGCGGACCGGGGAGACGCCACCGTCGCTGACACCGCGGACGTGCTCGAGCAAGCGGACTGCCTGCCCGAGACCCCGCCCCTGCACGTGCATCGAACGGCCTCGCGACTGCTGATGGATGGCGAAGAGCGTCATAGCGATGTGGATCGCCCGCTCCTCGGGCGTCGGGTCGTCACCCCGCGGGGCTCCAGGAGCGCCGTCGATGGTCACCGACCACACCTCGGGGACCGTCCCCGGCGCCTGGCCCACCGCACTCCTGAGCCTGGCGAGCGTGGCTCGTGTGCTCGGGGAACCCGCCGTGTGGACAAGTGCGCCCACCCGGTGGTCCACGTAGGTCTCGACCGCGGCAGAACGTGACGCTCGCCGCCTCGCCATGTCGCTCATGACGCTGCCTCCGGCTCTCGTGCTACCTCGCCCGGTGCGTGGGCGAGGGGTAGGACCTTGGCGAGCCCGGCTCGGAACCACGCTTCCGACTGGCCGACATCGACGTGTCTGCCTGAGACCGACCGTCCGCGCCACGCCGCCGTCGCCGCTCGCTCCACCTCGTCGCGCCCCAGTGCTCGGACGATCCGCAGGACCTCCGACTCCCATGACGTGAGCGCCTGCCGCACGTCGGCGCCGCCGTCGAGCGTCGTCAGCCAAGCGCGGAACGGCCCGTCGACCGCCGCGTACGCGGCCGCGCGGGCTCGATTCCGATAGCCCTCGGACTGGTCGGAAGCGCCGGCAGCGAGCGCGAGGTTGCGCGCGAACCGGCCCAGTTCGCTGGCCGCCCGCTCGGTGCTGTCCACCGCATCGAGCGCCGCCTGGCCGACGATCGCGTCGACGAGCAACTCGACGGGGACGACGACGGAGTCGTCCACGAGCTCGGCGAACGTCGACTGCTGCGGGCCGTAGGTGTAGCCGACGGCGTGAAGCCGGACGAGGCGCTGCGTGACGAGCTCTTCATGGCGCAGCCGGGCGAGCCACAGCAGCACAGCCGGCTGGAGGTAGCGCCTGACTCCCGCGACGGACGACTGCTCGGTCTGGCTGATCAGCCCGTTCAGGCCACGCCACAGGGCGCGTTCCGGGTCGTGGACGCGAGGCATGTACGTGGTCTGCCGGAACTTCTTCGTCTGCGGCTCGGAGTAGCGCCAACCCGTCAGCGGCTCGACCCGGATCCGGTTCTGCGGCGTCAGCTTGTCGCCCTGCGCCAGGACCACGCCGGTAACGCCGTCATCGTCACCCACGAGCCGTACGCGTCGCGCCTGCCACGTGTAGACGTCGACGATGCCCCGCGGCTCACCGCCGTTCCCCGGGTCGGGTCGCTGGTCAAGCGGCACCCGCTCCCACGGCGGGAGGTCGGCCGGTCCGGTCTCGACGTCGACCCCAGCACCGGGGACCATGAGGTTGAGCATGAGGGTCTCGGCCAGCGAGTCGCCGGTGACGTGGACCGCACCGATCTGACCGCACCACCCGGGTCCGATGGGGTAGCCCTTGCCGCCGCGGACCCGTGGGTCGCCGACGGCGCCGGATCGGATCCCCGAGGGGTCGAACGCCTGGGCGTGCACGAGCCAGCGCGCGGCTTCCGCCCACGAGATCCGCTCGATCCCCCGCCCGAGGCGAGTGGTCTGGAACGGTGCGCCGTTGGGCACGTCGGCGATGAGCTTCTCGAGGCCCGAGACGCCGTCGGACGCGGTGCGCAGGTCCGCGACCTGGAAGAACGGCACGCTCGGGTGCCGCAGGTCGAAGCGGTCGTGGAACCGTCGAAGGTAGGCCTCCACGCCCCGGGCGACGTCTGGCCAGCTCTGTCGCATGCCCGACCATCGACCCAGGTCAGCAGGCCCGCCGGAGGCACGGTGGAGGATGGCGAGCATCAGTCGCAGTATGGCCAGGCCCTGCGTCGGGAGCTCACCGACGATCTCAGAGGTTCCCTCGGCCTCGGCAAACGATTGGCGAAGGCTGACCTCACGGGCCTGTCCCCCGACGCCGAGAACGGTGATCCACGGGCGATCGACGAGGTTGAAGTCAGCGCTCGTCACGCGACCTCCTTCCGCACGCGGTCGATGACGGTGGTCGAGAGACCCGTTCGCGGGTGATAGCGGAAGCAGACACCACCGAGCGTGGCCGAGGCCTCGCCGTCGCCGACGTCGTCGAGCACGAGGAGGAGCTGGCCCCGCAGCTCCGGCACGCGCTGCCATGCAGGGAGGTAAAGCTCGGCGAGGGCCCTCACCAGAGCGTCACCGCGAGATCCCCGGCACAGCGACGCCGGCATCCGCACCGCGCAGCCGGCGTGGCGCGCGCGAGGTCGGCGTCCGGCTCGCTGTCGACCGGAAGGACCTCTCCGGCCCTCGGCTCGGCGATCCATCCGGGCAGCACGAGCAGACCGTCGCGGTCGCGCACCAACGCGATGACCTCGATCGAGTCGTCGGAGTCGCGCACCTGGGCAAGGCCATGGACGGAGTCGTCCGCCTCGCCGACGCTCCGGCCCAGCCACCCGTTGAGGCTGCTCCCCTGGCCCTCGGGCGGGGCAATCCGAAACGCTCGAGCTCGACCCTCGAGTGCGAGACGTCGGCTCTCCCAGGTGTCGCGAGCCTCTTGGACGAGTCGGTGCCAAGGCTCGTGCCCAACGGGAACGGACTCGTAGGCCGCGGCCACGAGGCCGGAGATGTCATCCGGGAGCATCAACGGCCGCTCGTTCGTCGCGCGCTCGCCGACGAGTCTCGCGCTCTGGAGGAGCGTGAAGCGGTCGTAGACCGCTTCAGCGCCAGGAACGAACCTTGGCGGCACGCTCGACCAGTCCTCGGCGACGACAGCGCACCGAGGCCGTCGGAGCCCCTGAGGCCGGGGTCGCACGTGTCGGTGGATCCTCCCGATGCGCTGCAGCAGGAGGTCGATCGGCGCAAGGTCGGTCACCAGCAGGTCGAAATCGACGTCCAGCGACTGCTCCGCAACTTGCGTCGCGACCACCACGTGGCGGTCTGGGCGCGGACCCTTGCCGGGAGGTCCGAACGCCGACGTCAGCCATGCGTCGTTCCGCGCCCGGTCCGACGCGAGGAAGCGCGAGTGGTGGAGGCTCACCTCGCCGGGCGCAAAGGCCTGAGCGAGTTGGTCGAACGTGTCCTGAGCGCGCTTCACGGTGTTGCGGACGACCAGCGCACAACCGCCCCCACTCAACGAGTCGCGGAGGAGCGACAGGAGCCGATCAGCTGCGTCGTCGAGCAGTTCCAGGTCGACGGATGTACGGCGCGCGGAACCTGGGACAGCAACCGTAGTCATGTCGCCTCCGGACAGAGAGGAAACGGCAGGGTATAGGGGCGCTGTCGCCGCATTCAGGCGGATCGTGGGAGCAAGTTGAGGCGTCACCGCTTCCAGGTCCCATGACGGCATGATCGATTCTTCTGAGCCCTGATCCACCGTCGCGGTAGGGCGCGCGGGCGGCCCGAGAAGCCGAAATGCCCCTCTGACGTGGGAAGATGTTGGTTGCGAAGCCTGCATCTCGACCACTCGGAAGGGCACCTCGGAAGTGAAAGCATGGCATGG
>JARKOU010000040.1 GCA_029975645.1 Actinomycetales bacterium | reverse complement strand
GACGCGGACCATGTTGTCCTCGGTGTCGAAGAGCGTGGCCGCGAGCGTCCGGGCGAGCTCGGTCTTGCCCACGCCTGTGGGGCCCAGGAAGATGAACGACCCGATGGGCCGGCGAGGGTCCTTGATGCCCGACCGCGCGCGGATGATGGCGTCGGCGACGAGCAGGACGGCCTCGTCCTGCCCCACGACGCGCTGGTGCAGGATCGAGTCCAGCCGCAACAGCTTCTCCCGCTCGCCCTCCTGCAGCCGGCTGACGGGGATCCCGGTCCAGCGCGAGACGATCGTGGCGATCTCCTCCTCGGTGACCACCTCGCGGAGCAGCCGGGCTCCGCCCTGCCGGGCGACCAGCCGTTCCTCCTCGCCCTGCAGCCGGCGTTCCAGCTCGGGGAGCAGCCCGTGCCGAAGTTCCGCGGCTCGGTTGAGGTCGTAGCTGCGCTCCGCGTCCTCGGCGTCACGTCGGACCTGCTCGATCTCCTGGCGCAGCTCCTGGACGCGGCGCAACGCCTGACGCTCTGCCTCCCACTGCGCCCGCATGGCGTCGGCTTCGGCGCGCAGGTCGGCGAGCTCGCGGCGCAGGTCCTCCAGCCGCGCCTTGCTGGCCGAGTCGTCCTCCTTGCTCAGCGCCGCCTCCTCGATCTCCAGCCGGGTCACCTTGCGCGAGAGCTCGTCGAGCTCAGCGGGCATCGAGTCGATCTCGGTACGAAGCATCGCGCACGCCTCGTCGACCAGATCGATCGCCTTGTCCGGGAGGAACCGGTCGGAGAGGTATCGGTGGCTCAGAACGACCGCCGCCACCAGAGCGCCGTCCTGGATCTTCACTCCGTGGAAGACCTCCAGACGCTCGCGCAGCCCACGGAGGATCGAGATGGCGTCCTCCACCGAAGGCTCGTCGACGAGTACGGGCTGGAACCTGCGCTCCAGCGCCGCGTCCTTCTCGATGTGTTTGCGGTACTCGACGACGGTGGTCGCCCCGATCATGTGCAGCTCGCCCCGGGCGAGCATCGGCTTGAGCATGTTCCCGGCGTCCATCGCCCCCTCGCCCGCCCCGGCACCGACGACGGTGTGGAGCTCGTCGACGAAGAGCAAGATGCGCCCCTCCGCGGCCCGCACCTCGTTGAGCACGGCCTTGAGCCGTTCCTCGAACTCGCCGCGGTACTTCGCGCCGGCGACCAGGGATCCCATGTCGAGGGAGAAGACGGTCTTGTCGCGCAGCCCCTCAGGGACGTCGCCGTGGGCGATCCGCTGAGCGAGCCCCTCGGCGATGGCGGTCTTGCCGACGCCCGGGTCGCCGATGAGCACCGGGTTGTTCTTGGTCTTGCGCGACAGGATCTGGATGACCCGGCGGATCTCGGTGTCCCGGCCGACGACCGGATCCAGCTTGCCGGCCCGAGCGTCGGCGACCAGGTCCCGGCCGTACTTCTCCAACGCCTCGTAGGCCACCTCAGGCATCGCCGACGTGACGCGCTGGTTCCCGCGGATCGTGGTGAGGGCCTGCAGGAAGCGATCGCGGCCCACGCCCTGCTGGTGCAGCAGGCGACCCGACACGGTCTCCGGGCCCTCCTCGAGCAGAGCGATGACGAGGTGCTCCACCGAGACGTATTCGTCCTTGAGCCGCTTGGCCTCCCGGTCGGCAGCGTCGAGCAGGCGGCTGAGCCGCTGCGTCACGTACACCTGTCCCGGCATCGCGCCGGGCCCCGAGACATGAGGGCGCCGGCCGAGCTCGGCCTCGAGGTCGGCGGTGAGCCGGGTCGGGTCGGCCCCGGCCTGGACCAGCAGCCGGGGCGCAAGACCGTCGGGCTGGTCGAGCAGCGCGAGCAACAGGTGCTCGCCGTCGACCTCGGTGTGCCCGAAGCGCAGCGCCTTGGTCTGGGCGTCGTGGAGCGCTTCCTGTGACTTCTGCGTGAGGCGATTGAGGTCCACGGTCACCCTCCGGTCGTCCGTTGAGTCCGTTGACTTGTGCGCTGGGCGGCCTCGAGCCGCGCGACGCGGTCGAGCAGCTCGAGCACGAGGCCGACGGAGGCGTAGTTGAGAGCGAAGCCGGCCCGCAGCCGGCAGATCCGAGCGACCACCGGCAGCTGGGTGGCGTCGAACCAGAGCTGCCCGCGCGCGTCCTCACGAGCGTCGACCAGACCGAGGTCCACGAAGCGGTTGACGAGGTCCGGGTGCAGCCCACAAGCGCGGGCGAACGACTCGAGGTCCATCTGCAACGGGCGAGCCAGCGCGTACGTCATCGGTCCCGCCTCCGGGGATCGAACGAGGAGACGGCGGCGAGCTGCTCGAACAGGCGCCGCTCGTCGTCGGTCGGATGTCGGGGCACCAAGATCTTCGCCTCGGCGTACAGGTGCCCGGGCTCCCCGCGAGGGTTCGGCATGCCGCGGCCGCGGAGCCGCAGGCGGCGGCCGCTCGACGTGCCCTCGGGCACCTTGACCTTCGCCTCACCCTCCGGGGTCTCGACCACCACCGACGTGCCGAGCGCCGCCTCCCAGGGGCTGAGCAGCAGCTCAACGTAGATGTCACGACCGTCGACGCGGTACCTCGGGTGCGGCCGGATTCGCACGACCAGGTAGAGGTCGCCGGCCGCGGCACCGGACGTTCCCTGGCCGCCTTGGCCGGCTACGCGAATCCGCTGGCCGTCCGTGACCCCGGCAGGGACCGTCACCTCGATGCGGCGGGGCCCGTCCGGCCCGGCGATGCTGATCGCGCGGTGCCCACCCCGGTAGGCCTCCTCGACGGTCAACGGCAGCTCGGCCTCCTGGTCTGCCCCGCGGATCGGCCCCCAGCCGCGTCGGCCGCCGCTGAACATCCCACCGAACAGGTCCTCGAGGTCGATGTCCTCGTCAACGCCCGTGGTGAACCGCACCCGGCCGCCCCCGGCTCCAGCCCGACTGCGGCCCGCCGCCTCCTGCGCCGCCCGCATCCTGGCCCAGGTGTCGGGATCGACGTCGTCGGGGACCTTCCGGAAGTCCGGACCGAACGCGTCGTACTTCTTGCGCAGATCGGGGTCGGAGAGCACGTCGTAGGCCTCCGCGATCGCCTTGAACCGCTCCTCGGCCGCGGGGTCGTTGTTGACGTCGGGGTGGTGCTCGCGAGCCAACTGCCGGTAGGCGCGCTGGATCTCCTTCTGACTCGCGGCCCTCGACACCCCGAGCGCGGCGTAGAAGTCTGCTGCCGCCATCAGTGACCCCCGGCAGCCACGATCACGGCCGACGGCCGCAGCTGACGCTCGCCGTCGCCGTAGCCGGGGCGTACGACGCGCACCACGGTTCCGGCAGGCGCGGAGGTCCCGGGCATGACGCCGACCGCCTCGTGCTTGCCCGGGTTGAACATCTCGCCCACGTCGTCGTGGCGCGGGAAGCCCAGTCGCTCGAGGATCGCGACGGCCTGATCGCGGACCCCCCGGACGCCCTCGACGATCGTCTCGGGGTTGGCGGAGGAGTGCTCCAGCGCACGCTCCAGGTTGTCGACCACCGGCAGCCACTCCGCCGCGACGTGGGCCCGCTCGTCGGCCCGCGCCTGGCCCGCGTCCCGCGCGACCCGCTTGCGCAGGTTGTCCAGGTCCGCGACGGCGCGCCGCCACCGGTCCTCCAGCTCGGCGACCCTCCCCGTGAGCTCCTCGACCTCAGCTGCCCGGGCCAACGCGACGTCGCCGTCAGGCCCGACCAGGTCGGGCTCGACCGGCCCGTTCTCGCCCATGGGTCAGCCAGTCGTGAACTCGGCGTCGATCACGTCGTCGTCGGAACCGCCACCGCCGGCTGACGCGCCTGAGGCACCCCCGCCGGCCGACCCGACTCCCGCGCCCGCAGGTGTAACCAGCAGGCCCTGGTAGGACTGCTGAAGGTCGGCGGTCAGGTTGCGCAACCGGTCGAGCGGCGTGTCGTCCTTGATCGCCTGGCCAGCGTCGGCGACCAGCATCTCGGCCCGGGCCTTCTCGTGGACCGGGGCCGCGTCGCCCAGCTCGCCGAGCCGACGCTCCACCTGGTAGGCGACGGCGTCGAGCTCGTTGCGGGCGTCGACACGTTCCCGGAGCCTGGCGTCCTCGGCCCGGTGCGCCTCGGCGTCGGCGACCATGCGTTCCACCTCGGACTTGTCGAGGTTCGAGCTCTCGCTGATCGTGATCCGCTGTTCGGCGCCGGTGTCTTTGTCGCGGGCGGAGACGTTGAGGATCCCGTTGGCGTCCACGTCGTAGGTGACCTCGATCTGCGGTGCGCCCCGCGGTGCCGGACGGATGTTCTCCAGGCGGAAGCGCCCGAGCACCCGGTTGTCCGCCGCCTTCTCACGCTCGCCCTGGAGCACCACCACGTCCACCGCTGACTGGTTGTCCTCGGCCGTGCTGAACGTCTCCGTCCGCCGGGCCGGGATGGTCGTGTTGCGCTCGATGACCTTCGTCGTCACGCCGCCCAGCGTCTCGATGCCGAGCGAGAGCGGGGTGACGTCGAGGAGCAGGACGTCTTTGACCTCCCCCTTGATGATGGCGGCCTGGATCGCCGCGCCCACGGCCACGACCTCGTCCGGGTTGACCGTCATGTTGGGGTCCTTGCCACCCGTCAGCCGGCGGACCAGGTTCTGGACGGCGGGCATCCGGGTGGCCCCACCGACCAGGATCACCTCGTCGATGTCGTTGGCCGTGATCTTGGCGTCGGCCATCGCCTGCTGGACCGGGCCGAGGCAGCGTTCGAGCAGGTCGGAGGTGATCTGCTCGAAGGTGGACCGCATGATCGAGGTGTTCAAATGCTGGGGGCCCGATGCGTCCGCCGTGATGAACGGCAGGCTGACGGTGGTCTGCGTGACCGAGCTGAGCTCGACCTTGGCCTTCTCCGCCGCCTCGAACAGCCTCTGCAACGCCTGCGGGTCACGGCGGAGGTCAATGCCCGTCTGGTTCTGGAACTGGTCGGCAAGGTGGTCGACGAGTCGACGGTCGAGGTCGTCACCGCCGAGGTGCGTGTCGCCCGAGGTCGAGCGGACCTCCACCACGCCGTCCCCCACGTCGAGGATGCTCACGTCGAAGGTCCCGCCGCCGAGGTCGAACACCAGCACCGTCTCGTGCTGCTTCCTGTCCAGCCCGTACGCCAACGCGGCGGCTGTGGGCTCGTTGATGATTCGCAGGACCTCGAGGCCGGCTATGCGGCCGGCGTCCTTGGTGGCCTGCCGCTGCGCGTCGTTGAAGTGTGCCGGTACGGTGATGACTGCCTCGGTCACCTTCTCGCCCAGGTATTTCGCGGCGTCGTCGGCCAACTTGCGCAGCACCTGCGCGGAGATCTCCTCCGGCGCGTAGAGCTTGTCCCGGACCTTGAACCGCACGGCGTCGTCCGGGCCGGCCACCACGTCGAAGGAGACCGCGTTGGTCTCACTCCCCACCTCCGCGAAGCGGCGACCCATGAAGCGCTTCGCCGAGGAGATCGTCCCCTTGGGGTTGAGGATGGCCTGCCGCCGGGCGAGCTGACCCACCAGGCGCTCGCCTTGGTCGGTGAAGGCCACGACCGACGGGGTCGTCCGCTGGCCCTCGGCGTTGGGGGTCACCTGGGGCTGGCCGCCCTCGACGGCCGCGATCACCGAGTTCGTCGTACCGAGGTCGATACCGACCGCCTTCGCCATCGCTTCCTCCTCGGGTGTGCACCGGACCGGACCGTTGCCGGGCTCCTAGCTCGACGTTATACCAGGCCATGACCCGACGGGCCACACCCGGTTCGCGGATTCGCCCTCGCAGGGCGGTCAGGGGCCTGACGTGCCTCCCGGACCGGGGGTGTTCCGCGACCGGTCGGATGCTTATGCTTCGATCGGAGGGATGTGAGCGCCGTGCCGGAGTCCGTCGCCCTCGGGATGCCGGCAGGAGGCGTGGATCGCGTGGGCATGCCCGGTCGTCCCCACCCGGACCCAGGGCCGGATGACCCCCCGGAACGAACTGTCCAGTTTGCGTGCCCTCCTCGCACTCTCCGCCCAGATGACTGAGAGCGGGGACGAGGAGCAGATCCTGGACCTCACGGCGACGTCGGTCCCCGGGCTTGCGCGCTGCCGCGTGGCGTGCATGCACCTCGTGGACGGCGGATGGCAGGGGCACGGCAGCTACCGGTCGCCAGAGGGCGCGCCGCCCTGCTCACCCAGCTGTCACAGCTCGATCGGGCCGGAGGGTCCGTCGCGATCCCAGGCGCAGACTGGGCCTGGGCGTTCGCCCTGCCGGGTGTCCGTGGGGCCACCGGGCACCTCGTAGTCACAGCCGACGCGGAACCGTCCCAGTCGGAGCGGTTCCTCATCGGCGTCCTCGCCCACCAGGCAGGAGTGACCCTCGCCAACGCTCGCCTGCATAGGTTGGAACGGTCGACGGCCGACCAACTGCGCTCGGCCAACGCCGCTCTCAACCGAACCGTCGCCGAGCTGGAGCAGGCGACGCGGATCCATAACCGGTTCACGCGCGTCGCCGCGGCCGGCCAGGGTCAAGAAGGGATCGCGCGGGCCGCGCACGAGATCACCGGCTACCCGATCGCCATCGAGGACCGCCACGGGCACCTGCGCGCGTGGGCCGGTCCCGACCGCCCCGACCCGTACCCGCAGACACCGTCAGCGCAGCGTGAGCGCCTGATACGCGCCGCAATCGGGGAGGATCGGCCGGTACGGGACGGGCACCGGCTCGTCGTCGTCGCGCAGCCGCGGGGGGACGTCCTGGGTCTGCTGGTGCTAATCGACCCGGACGGCACGGCCGGGGAGCGGGAGCAGATCGCGCTCCAGCACGGTGGCACCGTCCTCGCCCTCGAGCTTGCCCGCCTGCAGAGCCTCGCGGAGACGGAGCTGCGACTGCGCCGTGACCTCGTCGAGGACCTGCTGGCGGGGACCGACGACGTCAGTGCGTTGCTGCGCGGCGACGCCATGGGCTACGACCTGCGCCGCAGGCACCGCGTCGTCGTGGTCGAGACGTCCGGGCGGCTGCCGCAAGGGGACTCGCTCTTGCACGCGGTGCGGCACGCAGCACAGGCGGGCGCGGCACCGCTGGTGGTTACCCGTGGCGGCACCGTCGTGATGATCAGCGACGAGGGCGGCCCGTGGGAGGCGTTCCGCCAGTCGGTGCTCGCCGACCTCGGGGCAGATGTCTGCTCGGTGGGGGTCGGCGACTGGTGCGCCTGCCCCTCCGACATCCCGCGGTCGCACCGCCAGGCGCGACTCGCCCTCAGGCTCGGAACCGTCGCTCGCGAGCAGGGGCGTGCGACGTTGTTCGAGGACCTGGGAGTCTACCGACTGCTCTCCGACGACGCGGATCCGGTGACTGTCAACCGGTTCGTGGTGCAGTGGCTCGGACCGCTGATCGACTACGACGCGGCCAAGCCGGCCGACCTCGTCGAGACGTTGAGCGCGTACCTCGAGTGCGGTGGCAGCTACGACGCCACCGCCAGCCGGCTCTCGGTGAGCCGGAGCACCGTCAGGTACAGGCTCAAGCGGATACGCGAGATCTCCAAGCGGGACCTGACCGATCCCCACACCGCGTTCCACCTGCAACTGGCAACCCGCGCCCTCCAGACTTGGCAGCAGCTCGGGTCCCGGAAGGCCGGACACACCTGACCGACCGCGCGACGGGCGGGTCTGCTGCACGATCGGTGACACCTGATCTGTGGTGCCCGCCCGGTGGCCGCTCGGCGCTCACCCTGTGCACCGCGGGCGGGGTCGTCGCCCCCGCCT
>JARKOU010000035.1 GCA_029975645.1 Actinomycetales bacterium | reverse complement strand
GGGCGGGGTGGGGCCGGGCGGCCGGCCCGCCGGGGCCGGATGGGGCCCCGCGCGGGGAACCCCACCCAGCCGCCACGGCGAGGCGATGCCCGCGCCCACCCACCCGGCCGCCAACGCTAGACGATCCCGTGCTGGAGCTTCAGAACAGCCGCGAGTCGGGGTCATCGACTCCCCGAAGGGCGTCGTAGTCCAGCACCACGCACCGGATGCCGCGGTCCGTCGCGAGAACACGCGCCTGGGGCTTGATCTCCTGAGCGGCGAATACGCCGTCCACGGGGGCCAGGAGAGGGTCGCGGTTGAGGAGCTCGAGGTAGCGGGTCAGCTGCTCGACGCCGTCGATGTCACCCCGGCGCTTGATCTCCACCGCCACGCTCCGCCCGTGCGGGCCTCGCGCGAGGATGTCCACGGGCCCGATGGCCGTCGGGAACTCCCGCCTGACCAGGGTGTGCCCGTTGCCCAGCACGTGGATCTGCTCCGCGAGCAAGCGCTGGAGGTGCGCCTCGACGCCGTCCTTGACCAGGCCCGGGTCGAGGCCGAGTTCGTGCTCGGAGTCGTGCACCACCTCGTGCAGCCGGACCACGAGGCGGTCGTCGGTCTTGGCGGACTGGACGGTCCAGACGGAGGCGACGCCGAGCCCTTCATCGGCAACGTCAGGCTCCCCGACCGTCAGCGTGCACGGCGGGCTCATCCAGTTCAGCGGTTTGTACGAACCGCCGTCGGCGTGGACCAGGACGGAACCGTCGGCCTTCACCATGAGCATGCGCCGGGCCAGCGGGAGGTGAGCGGTCAGGCGTCCGGTGTAGTCGACCGAACAGGTGGCGATGACGATCCTCATGAGGCCCGCCAGGCTACCCGACGACGCCCGGCCGGGAGCCCGGGGGCGCCGCCTCCAGCCACGAGGAAAGACCTGCATACGCCTGGTCCGTCATCGCCAGGGTGAACTCCTCTCCCCGGCACTGCACGGTTGCCTCGGTGATCGCGGTGCGACGCCCGGCCCGAAGCCGTGACGACCGCGCCACGACCACGAGGGCGGATCGCTTCCAGGAGTGCGCCGGCCGGGGCGAGAGGGACAGCACCCGGTACCAATCCAGGCGGTCGGTGCCGTAGCCGGCGATGCCGCTCGCCCAGGTCGTGCGCCCAGCCAGGCGCAGGGCGCACTCGAAGGTCCCGAACCGACGCCCGAGTGAGCGCACACGCGTCACGAGCAGGACCAGGAGTCCGAGCCCGAGGAGAAGGGCTCCGAGCAGGATCCAGACGGGAGCGGGCACCGAGCGCCGGCGTCCTACCGCGCGGCGGGAGTCGCTTGCCTCGTGTGGACGAGGATCATCACGACGTCCCCGTCCACCGAGAGCAGACCGTCATCGATGGGGAACTCCAGCTTGTCGCCCTTCGTGGGGTGGACACGGACCGTGCCCGCCCGCATGAGGGCGAGCACGGGCTCGTGCTTCGGGAGGATTCCGATCTCGCCCATGGCCGCGGGGGCGACGACGGACGTCGCCTTCCCGCGCCAGAGCCGCCGCTCCGGCGCGATGACGTGGACCTCGAGGTCTGCCACGACGATCCGCCCTACCGCAGCTCGGCCTGGATCCGAGCCCAGTTGCGCTCGAGGTCCTCGATTCCGCCGATGTTGAAGAACGCCTGCTCGGCGACGTGGTCGTAGACACCATCGGCAATCCGGGAGAACGCCTCGATGGTCTCGGCGATCGGCACGGTCGAGCCCTCGACGCCGGTGAACTTGGTGGCCATGTAGGTGTTCTGCGAGAGGAACTGCTGGATGCGCCGCGCCCGGGCGACCACCACCTTGTCCTCCTCGGAGAGCTCGTCGACGCCCAGGATCGCGATGATGTCCTGGAGCTCCTTGTTGCGCTGGAGAATCGACTTGACCCGCGTGGCCGTCTGGTAGTGCGCCTCGCCCACGTAGCGCGGGTCGAGAATGCGCGACGTCGAGGTCAGCGGGTCCACGGCGGGGTAGAGGCCGCGCGAGGCGATCTCGCGCGAGAGCTCGGTGGTCGCGTCGAGGTGTGCGAACGTCGTCGCCGGGGCCGGGTCCGTGTAGTCATCGGCGGGCACGTAGATCGCCTGGAGAGAGGTGATCGAGTGCCCGCGCGTGGAGGTGATGCGCTCCTGGAGCTGGCCCATCTCGTCGGCGAGGTTCGGCTGGTAGCCGACGGCGCTCGGCATGCGTCCGAGGAGCGTGGACACCTCGGAGCCCGCCTGGGTGAAGCGGAAGATGTTGTCGATGAACAGGAGCACGTCCTGCTTCTGCACGTCGCGGAAGTACTCCGCCATCGTCAGCGCCGAGAGGGCCACCCGGAGACGCGTGCCCGGGGGCTCGGCCATCTGGCCGAACACGAGCGCCGTCTTGTCGAAGACGCCCGCCTCCTCCATCTCGACGATGAGGTCGTTGCCCTCACGGGTGCGCTCGCCGACGCCCGCGAACACGGACACACCGCCGTGCTCCTGCGCCACGCGCTGGATCATCTCCTGGATGAGGACCGTCTTGCCGACGCCAGCGCCTCCGAACAGGCCGATCTTGCCGCCCTGGACATAGGGGGTCAGCAGGTCGATGACCTTGATGCCGGTCTCGAACATCTGGGTCTTCGACTCGAGTTGGTCGAACGCCGGAGGCTTGCGGTGGATGGGCCAGCGCTCGGTGATCTCGAGCTTCTCGCCCGGGGTGAGGTTGAGCACCTCGCCGATCACGTTGAAGACGTGGCCCTTCGTGACGTCGCCGACCGGAACGCTGATCGGGGCACCCGTGTCGCGCACCACGCCACCGCGGACGAGCCCGTCCGTGGGCTTGAGCGCGATGGCGCGGACGATGTTGTCGCCCAGGTGCTGGGCAACTTCCAGCGTCATCTCGAGCAGCCCGCTGCCCTCGCCCTCGCCCTGGCCGGACAGGTCGACCGTGGTCTTGAGGGCGTTGTAGATGTCGGGGACCGCGTCGGGGGGGAACTCGATGTCGACCACCGGGCCGATCACCCGGGCGATCCGGCCCACGCCCGGCGCGCGCTCGGCGGCGGCGGTGTCAGAGGCGGCGGTGAGGGTCATGTCTTCTCTCGCTTCGCTAGTTCTCGCGCTCGATGCGGGTTGTCAGCTCGATGCCAGGGCGTCAGCGCCCGAGACGATCTCGCTGATCTCTTGGGTGATCTCGGCCTGGCGGGCCGTGTTGGCAAGGCGGGTGTACGTGCGGATGAGTTCGTCCGCGTTCTCGGTCGCCGTGTGCATGGCCCGCTGCCGCGCAGCCAGCTCCGACGCCGCCGCCTGGAGCAGGGAGGCGTAGATCCGGCTGCGGATGTACAGCGGCAGGAGCCCGTCCAGCACGGCTTCCTCCGACGGCTCGAACTCGTACAGCGGGAGCACCTCGTCGGCAGTCGGCACCTCGACGCCCTCGACGACCTCGAGCGGGATCATCCGCAGCACCCGCGGCGCTTGGCTGACCATGGAGGAGAACCGGGTGTAGACGATGTGCAGTTCACTCACCCCGCCCTCGTCCGCGGGCGCGTTGAAGGCGGCGAGCAGCGTGTCGGCGATCTCGTGCGCCGTCTCCACTGTGGGCGCGTCCGATTCCCCTACCCAACTCCCCGCGACGGGGCGCTGCCGGAAGGTGAAGTACCCGAGGCCGCGGCGCCCGGTCACGTAGATCTGGGGTTGTTTCCCTTCCTCGGTGAGCCGCTCGATGAGCCGTTCGGTCTCCCGGAGCACCGAGGCGGTGTACGCGCCTGCCATGCCTCGATCGGCCGTCACCGCGAGGATCGCCACGCGGTTCGTGTCCGTGCGCGGGCGCGTGAGGGGGTGGTCCACCGTCGCGTGCGTCGCGACCGCGGACAGGGCGCGCGTGAGCATCCGGGCGTAGGGCGCGGCGTGGACCGCGCGGTCGCGCGCCTTGCCGATGCGCGATGCGGCGATGAGCTCCATCGCCCGGAAGATCTTCTTCAGCGCCTGGGTCGACTTGATCCTCTGCCGGTAGACCCGCTGCTTGCCCGCCATCCGTCAGCGCTTCCGCTGCTTGACGATCTTCTCGGTCTCGACCACGACCTCGGCCTCGGCCGCCTCCTCGCCGCCGAGCGTCGTCCCCGCGCCGGTGATGAAGTTCTTGCGGAACTCCTCCACTCCGGCCCGGAGCGCGTCCTCGGTGGCCTTCTCCAACTTGCCGGTCTCGGCGATCGTGGTCAGGACCGCGGTGTTGCGCCGCAGGTGCTCGATCATCTCGCGCTCGAAGCGGTGGACGTCGGCGATCTCGACGTCGTCGAAGTACCCCTTGGTCCCCGACCAGATGATCACCACCTGGTCCTCGACGCGATACGGCGTGAACTGGGGTTGCTTGAGGAGCTCCATCAGACGCGCGCCCCGCTTGAGCTGCTGGCGCGATGCGGCGTCGAGGTCGGAGGCGAACATGGCGAACGCCTCGAGCGCACGGTACTGCGCGAGCTCGATCTTGAGCGTGCCCGCGACCTGCTTCATGGCCTTGACCTGGGCGGCGCCACCCACGCGGGAAACCGAGATGCCGACGTCGACGGCGGGGCGCTGGTTGGCGTTGAAGAGGTCGGACTGGAGGAAGATCTGCCCGTCCGTGATCGAGATGACGTTCGTCGGGATGTACGCGGACACGTCGTTCGCCTTGGTCTCGATGATCGGGAGCCCGGTCATCGACCCCGCACCCAGGTCGTCGGACAACTTGGCGCAGCGCTCCAGGAGCCGGCTGTGCAGGTAGAAGACGTCACCGGGGTACGCCTCGCGGCCCGGCGGCCGGCGCAGGAGAAGGGAGACGGCGCGGTAGGCCTCGGCCTGCTTGGAGAGGTCGTCGAAGACGATGAGGACGTGCTTGCCCTGGTACATCCAGTGCTGACCGATCGCCGAACCGGTGTAGGGCGCGATGTACTTGAACCCGGCCGGGTCGGAGGCAGGAGAGGCCACGATCGTCGTGTACTCCAGCGCCCCGGACTCCTCCAGGGCCCCGCGGACGGCGGCGATCGTGGATCCCTTCTGGCCGACCGCCACGTAGATGCAGCGCACCTGCTTGACGGGGTCGCCGGAGTCCCAGTTGGCCTTCTGGTTGATGATCGTGTCGAGCGCGATGGCCGTCTTGCCCGTCTGCCGGTCACCGATGATCAGCTGCCGCTGGCCCCGACCGATCGGGATCATCGTGTCGACCGCCTTGAGGCCGGTCTGGAGCGGCTCGTGAACGCTCTTGCGCGCCATCACGCCGGGCGCCTGCAGCTCGAGCGCGCGGCGTCCCTCCGTCTCGATCGCGCCGAGCCCGTCCAGCGGGTTGCCGAGCGGATCGACCACGCGGCCGAGATAGCCGTCGCCAACGGGCACCGAAAGGACTTCCCCGGTCCGGCGGACTTCCTGGCCCTCCTCGATCCCGGAGAAGTCGCCGAGCACCACGACGCCGATCTCCCGCACGTCGAGGTTGAGGGCGATGCCGAGCGTGCCGTCCTCGAAGCGCAGGAGTTCGTTCGCCATCGCGCCCGGGAGGCCCTCGACCTTGGCGATGCCGTCGGCGGCGAGCGACACGTGCCCGACCTCTTCGGCCGCCGCGGCCGCAGGTTCGTACGAGCTCACGAAGCTGTCGAGCGCGGCGCGGATGTCCTCGGCCTTGATGGTCAGCTCAGGCATGTCGCGTTCCTTCATCTCTCCGATCGCCGAGGGGCGATCGCCACGTCGTTGCGGTGTGTGCGGAACTCACTCCGGCGTCCGAGGGCCGCACGCCCTGGTCGGTCGCCGTCACGTTCTCTTCCTCAGCCGGCGAGCCGGCGACGGGCCTCGTCGAGCCTTGCGAGCATGGTCGCGTCGACCACCTCGGACCCCACGGTGATGCGCATCCCGCCGATCACGCGCTCGTCAAGGCCCACCTTCACCTCGACCGGACGCCCGTAGGCACGCTCGAGGATCCCCTGCAACCGGCCGACCTGCACCGGTGTCAGGGGTGACGCAGCCATGACCGTCGCAACCAAGCGCCGACGCCGCTCCGCGGCTCGCTCGACAGCGGAGTTCAGCGCGCTGCTGATGCTCCGTGTGGTCACGCCTTGCACGGCTCGGATCAGGAACGCGCGCGTCTCCGGCTCCAGCTTGTCGGCAAACACCGAGTCGACCAGCTGGACGCGGCGTTCCGCCGGCACGTCGCGGTTGGAGAGGGCGAGGCGCAGGTCCCGCTCCCGGGCGAGCAGCCGCTCGAGGCGGAACACCTCGTCCTCGACCGACTCGAGGCGCCCGGCGGCCTGCGCACCCGCAAGGATCGAGTCGACCGCCAGGACCTCGAGGGCGGCGGCAAGGCTCTCCGGAGCCGACCAGCGCGACCTCACGAGGCCCGCCACCAGGTCGGTCACCTCGTCGTCGACGGCGCCACGGAGCACTCGGTCAGCGAGTTCCGCCTTGTCCGCACCGCTGCGCGACGGGTCGCTCAGCGAACGACGCAACGGCGCAGAGCCGGCGAGCAGATCGGCGACGCCGTAGATCTGCTCGCCCAGGTGCAGCCCGCGGTCGCCGTGGGCGGCGAGTACCGCCTCCCACGAGCGCGACGCCGCCTCGAAGGACGCCTTGCTGGTCGCCTGCATCAGATCTCCCGTGGAGCGCCCGCGGCCGGCGCGGCCTCGGCCTCGAGTTCGTCGAGGAAGCGGTCGATCACGCGGGACCGGCGGGCGTCGTCGAGCAGGGACTCTCCGACGATCCGGGAAGCGAGTTCCGTGGCCAGGGAGCCGACCTCGGTGCGCAGCGAGACCACTGCCTGCTGCCGCTCGGCCTCGATCTGCCGCTGCGCCGCCTCGACGATCCGGTTGGCCTCCGCCTGCGCCCGAGAACGAGCCTCGGCGAGAATCGCGACACCCTCGACCTGTGCCTCCTCGCGGAGACGGGCCGCCTCGTGGCGGGCCTCGTCGAGTTCGCGCTTCTGCTCCACCAGGGCAGCGTCGGCCGCGGCCTGGACCTCCTCGGCCCGGGCGATGCCGCCCTCGATCTTCGCCGTCCGCTCGTCGAGCACCTTGGTCAGGCCCGGCAGCAACTTCTTGTAGAAGTAGAACCCGATGATGAGGATGCAGACGGTCGACCAGAAGATGTCGTAGCCCGCAGGGAGGAACGGGTTCTGCGACGCCTCCTCGGCGGCGAGAACCTCCGCCCCGGTGAGCCCGACGGCGAGCAGCGGGCTCATGTGAAGAGGAACCCGGTCACCAGGCCGAGGAGGGCCAGCACCTCGACGAACGCCACACCGATGAACATCGTGGTGAAGAGGCGGTTCGCGACCTCGGGCTGGCGCGCCATGCCCTCGACCGTCTTGCCGATGAGGATGCCCAGGCCGATACCGGGGCCCAGGGTGCCGAGACCGTACCCGACGGTCGCGATGTTGCCGGTGAGCTCGGCGAGGTTCGTGGAGTCCACTGCCTGTTTCCTTCCGTTGGGCGCCCGGGGGGCGTCGCGTTGGGGGTTTGGGGGGGTCGGTGCAGCGCGGGCGCGGGCGCGGAGCCCCTAGTGCTCCTCCTCCAGCGCCATGTTGAGGTAGACGGCTGTGAGCAGCGTGAAGATGTAGGCCTGAAGGACCGCGACGAGAACCTCGAAGATCGTGACGCCGAGACCGGCCACGAAGGTCATTCCTGCGGTCAGCTTGATCGCCCCGCCACCCTCGAGCAGCAGGAAGGACGTCGCGGAGAAGCAGAGGACGAGCATGAGGTGCCCGGCCATCATGTTCGCCAGGAGTCGGAGGGCGAGCGTCACCGGTCGGAAGATGAAGACCTGGAGGAACTCGATCGGCGTGATCAGCACGTACATGTACCAGGGGACGCCGGGCGGGAAGAGGCTCGCCTTGAGGTAGCCGCCCAGCCCGTGCTTCGTCACGCCGGCGTAGAGGTACGTCACGTAGACCCACGCGGCGAACATGAGCGGCAGGCCGATCACGGACGTGCCGGCGATGTTGAGCAACGGGATGATGCCGGAGATGTTCATCGCCAGCACACCGAAGAAGATGACCAGCAGCATGGTCGCGTAGCGACGCGCGTTGTGGCCGAGGATCTGCTCGCCGATCTGCACCCGGACGAAGTCGATCGCCATCTCCGCGAGGTTCTGCCCCCGGCCCGGGACCACGCGAGCCTTACGCGTGGCCAGCCAGAACAGGAGGATCAGGACCGCCGTCATCACCAGGCGCACGAACATGATCCGGTTGAAGGCCCAGAACGGTTCGTCGCCGTACTCCGCCCCCGACGGGAAGATGAAGGGAGGGAAGAACTCGGAGATCGACGGGACGTGGAACCCGCTCGAGCCTTCCTCACCCTCCGTGGCCGCGAAAAGGAACATCGGGAGCGTGGACAGTTTCTTCACCCCCGAAGGTCAGGTGCGGACAACACGAGGCGGACGGGTCCGGACGACGCCTCTGTGGGCCGTCCACGTGGGACATCGGCCCGAGCGTAACGCACTCGGACCTTCGTCCTAGACCGGTCCGGCGTTCGGGATGCGCGCCTTGACCACGGCTCGCACGTCGATCGCCATCGAGGTGATCACGACGGCGAACAGCACCCCGGCGAACACGTACTTGTCGTAGAAAGTCAGGTCCTGGATGGCCGCGAGCAGCACCACGAGCACGAGCATCTTCACCAGCCACGCACCCAGGATCACGGCCGCGAGCACCGTCAGCGGCCGGTGCAGCGCCACCAGCATGCTCAGGGCCGTGGTCCCGCAGAAGACGAGCGCGACGACCACGCCGAGCAAGGCGCCCGCGACACCGGCGCCGCCGGCCACCAGGTAGCCGATCCCGACGCCGAGCACGGCGATGAGGGCGGTGACGAGGAGCAGTTCGCGCAGCACCCGCACGAAGATCTGCCGCATCGGGTCGGGCGCACCCTCCGGTGGGCGGACGGTCATCGGTGGGTCTCCTCGGTTTCGTGAGCGGACTGGGCTTCGTGAGCGGACTGGGTTTCGTGGCGGGACCGGGCATCCCGGGGGGACGAGGGGGCGTCGGCGGACGACGCCGCGACGGTGGCGGCGTCCGTGACCACCGGTGCGGCCACCGACGCGTCGAGCCCGTCCGGTCGACGCCGTCCCCGTGCGGTCACGAGCGTCGCGACCACCACGCCGATGCCGACGGCGATCAGCACCGCCGTCGTCGAGAACACCGCCAGCGCCGCGGCGCCGAACGCGAAGACCGCGGTCCACATGTACATGATCAGGACGGCCTGGCGGTGCGAGTGTCCGAGCCCGAGCAGGCGGTGGTGCATGTGGAGCCGGTCCGGGTGGAACGGGGACTTGCCCGCCCTCAGGCGTCGCACCACGGCCAGCGTCATGTCGAGCAGCGGCAGGAGGAGCACGGCGATCGGCAGCAGGATGGGCAGGAATGCCGGGAACGCCTCCCGCCGGGTCGCGTCCCCGAGGCCCACCTGACCGGTGACGATGATCGCGGCGGCGGCGATCACGAGGCCCAGGAGCATCGCACCGGAGTCGCCCATGAAGATGCGCGCCGGGAAGAAGTTGTGCGGCAGGAAGCCGAGGCACACGCCCACGAGCACCGCGGTCACGAGGGTGGCGAGGTTGGAGTAGTCGCCGGGGCTGGCGTCCCGCGTGAGCAGGTACGTGTAGACCGCGAAGCCCATGCCACCGATGGCGATGAGGCCCGCCGCCAGCCCGTCGAGCCCGTCGACGAAGTTGACGGCGTTGATGCACACGACCACCACCACGATCGTCGCCACGAGGGAGAGGCGGCTGGATCCGATGGTCAGGCCGAACATCGGGAACGAGATGAGCTGGACCCCGCTCCAGGCCATGACCCCCGCGGCCAGGACCTGGCCGGCCAGCTTGGTCATCCAGTCGAGGTCCCAGATGTCGTCGGCGACGCCGAGCAGGCACACGAGCGTGGCGCCGGCCACCACCCCGAGGGCCTGGCGTGGCTGGGCGAACACCCCGTCCAGGAACGGCATCTGCGAGGCGAGCACGAACGCCACCACCAGGCCCGCCCACATCGCCACGCCACCGAGCCGTGGGGTCGCCACAGTGTGCACGTCACGCTCGCGCGGCGCCGTCGTCGCCCCCGCCGCCCAGGCGAGTTCCCGCGCCAGGGGCGTGATCAGGAACGTGACCGCCGCCGCGACGAGCAGGACGAGCAGGTAGACCCTCACGCGGGCGCCTCACCCCGCACGTCGAGCATCTCCGGCACCAGTCGGCGCAGGTCCGCGAGAGGGATCGCGCCGTCGCGGACCACGCGGAGCACGTCACCGGTGGCGTCCACGATGGTCGACGCCGTCCCTCCTGGCGCCGGCCCTCCGTCCAGGTACACGGAGACGGCGGGACCGAGCTGTGCCGCGGCCTCGGTCGCCGTCCGAGCGGCCGGCTGCCCCGTGAGGTTCGCGCTCGTCACCGCGAGCGGGCCGGTGCGCCGGAGCAACGCCAGTGCGCACGGGGAGTCCGGGATCCGCAGGGCGACCGTGCCACGCGTCTCCCCCAGGTCCCACGCGAGCGAGGGCTGCGCGCGGCAGATCACCGTGAGCCCCCCCGGCCAGAACTCCTCGACGAGGACTCGAACTGCCTCAGGCACGTCCGTGGCAAGCCCGTCGAGCGTTCGCACGTCACCCATGAGCACCGGGGGCGGCATCTGCCGGCCCCGCCCCTTGGCCGCCAGCAGCCGGGCCACGGCGGCGGCGTCGAACGCGTCGGAACCCACCCCGTACACCGTGTCGGTGGGGAGGACCACGAGTTCACCCCGGGCGATCGCCCGGACGGCCTCCTCGATCCCTGGCTCGCTGGTCTCTGGGTCGCGGCAGTCGAACACCCTCACGCGGGCGAGTCTGTCACGCCCAGGTCATACTCACGTGCCATGCCCGGTCGCGCCGTCCGCCCCACCGCTCCCACGCCGTCGTCCCCCGGGGCGGGGCTTGCCTCGTCCCTGCGCCGGTGGGCGCCCTTCGCCGGGGCAGCTGCGGTCTCGGCCGTGGTGCTGTTCGCCCCGAACCCCGACGTCCCGGGCGCGGGCGTCCCGGGCCTCGACAAGGTGGTCCACGCCGCCCTCTTCGCCGCGCTCACGTTCACGGGCCTTCGCGCCCGCCTGCCCGCGCGCTGGTTCATCCCGGCGGTGCTCGGCTACGCCCTCGCGAGCGAGGCGATCCAGGGGTGGGTGCTCCCCGAGCGCTCGGGCGATCCCAGGGATCTCCTCGCGGACGCCGTCGGGGTCGCCCTGGGCGCGTGGCTGCACCGCCGCGTGGCCGGCGCGACGTTCCGCCCCCGATCGCGTCAGGACCGGGCCACCCTGGGGGGATGAGCCCGCAGCCCCGACGCTCCCTCCCGACCGCCCTCACGTTCCTCGGTGCGGCCCAGACCGTGACCGGCAGCAAGTTCCTCATCGAGGCGGGCGAGGCCCGCGTGCTCGTGGACTGCGGTCTCTTCCAGGGCGCGCGCGAACTGCGCCGACGTAACTGGGAGGCGTTCCCTGTGCCACCGGCGGACCTCGACGCCGTCCTGCTCACCCATGCCCACCTGGACCACTGCGGCTACCTCCCGGCCCTCTACCGCAGAGGCTTCCGGGGCCGTGTGCTGTGCACGGCGAGCACCCGAGCGCTGGCCGAGATCGTGCTGCGGGACTCGGCCAAGTTGCAGGAGGAGGACGCCCGTTGGGCGCGGGAGCACGGGACGTCCCGGCACCGCCCGCCCAAGGCGCTCTACGACACCGACGACGTCGAGGGGTTGCTCCCGCACCTCGATGTCGTCCCGTTCGGGACCTGGGTCTCGGTCGCCGGGCCTGTGCGCGCCCGCTTCGACCCCGCCGGCCACATCCTGGGCTCGGCGGTGATCCGCGTGGACGACGGCGCCGCAACCGTGGTCTTCAGCGGCGACCTGGGCCGTGGGCACCACCCGTTGCTGGTGGCCCCTGGCCCGATCGGACGGGCGGACGTGATCGTGGTCGAGTCCACCTACGGCGACCGCGGCCACCCGCCACGAGACCCTGCCGCCATGGCTGCGGTGATGCGGACCGCGCTCGAGCGGGGCGGGAACGTTCTCGTCCCGGCGTTCGCGATCGACCGGACCGAGCTCCTCCTCGTGGAGCTAGGCGCCCTGATGGCATCGGGCGCGCTGCCCCGCGTGCCGGTGCTCGTGGACTCCCCGATGGCGCTGCGGGCCCTGGAGGTCTACCGCCGGGCCCTGGCCACGGGCGGGGAGGACGTGGCGGGCGCGGAGGAACCTGCAGGTGGAGAGGGCAACGCCGGCGTCCTCGTCGACCGCCTCTACCCGCCGACGCTGCGCGAACTCGTCACGGCCGAGGAGTCCATGGACGCGACGCACCCGCGACAGCCGAGCATCGTCATCTCGGCCTCGGGGATGGCCTCGGGCGGGCGCGTGGTCCACCACCTCGCCGCGATGCTCCCGGACGAGCGCAACCTCGTGCTCCTCGTGGGCTTCCAGGCGCCCGGCACGCGCGGGGCCGATCTGCTCGGCGGGGCGCCCGCCGTCAAGTGCTACGGCGAGTACGTGCCCGTCCGCGCGCAGGTGGAGCAGGTGCGGTGGCTGTCCGTCCATGCCGACGCCGAGGAGTTGCTGGCCTGGCTCGCCACGGCAGAGGCCCCGCCCCGGGCGGCCTACGTGGTGCACGGCGAACCGGAGGCGGCCGACGCCCTGGCGCAGCGCATCCGCGTCGAACTCGGGTGGCTGGCCGTCGCGCCCCGGGAGGACGAGCGGGTCCTGGTGCTCCCCGCACGGCAGTAGGGCATCCGGAGACCGCGCGAGCACAGCGCCTCACCCGGCGCGGCGCGCCACCACCATCCGCTCCCGCCCGGTGAGGTCGGTTCGGGTCGTGACCTGGGTGAACGCACCGGTCGCGGCGACCGCCTCGCGCACGGCCGCGCCCTGGACCTCGGCATGCTCCATGACCAGGAGACCTCCGGGGCGCAGGAGGCGCGCCGCCGTGGCGACGACGGCGCGCGGCACGTCGAGGCCGTCCGCACCGCCGCCGTAGAGCGCGAGTCCGGGGTCATGGTCCCGGACCTCGGGGTCGCGCGGCACGGCATCCGGCGGCACGTACGGAGGATTCGCGACGACGACGTCGACCGCCCCGTCCAGGTCGGCGAAGGCCGTGGCCGCGTCGCCCGGGCGCAGGTCGACCGCGCGCGCGGCACCCCCGACGGCCTCGGCGTTGCGGCGCGCCGTCGCGAGAGCCACTGGGGAGATCTCGACGGCATGCACCCGCGCCATCGGGACCTCGGTGGCTACCGCGAGCGCGATCGCCCCGGAGACGGTGCACAAGTCCACTACCACGGGCCGCCCGCCGGCCGCGACGAGGCGTGCTGCCTCCTCGATCGCCTCCCCCGCCACCACCTCGGTCTCGGGACGGACCACGAACGTGCCCGGGGCCGCGTGCAGGCGCAGGTACCGGAACGGCATCCAGCCGACGATGTGCTGGAGCGGCTCGCGCCGTCGTCGTCTCTCCACCAGGGCCGCGTACCGGTCGAGGAACGCCTCGTCCGCGGGTGGAGCGAGCGCCAGGACCACGCGCTCGACTCCGAGGGCGTGCTCGGCGAGGGCGAGGGCGTCGAGCCAGGGAGACGGAACCCCCGCCTCGGCGAGCACGCGCGCCGCGCCGTCGACCGCCTCCCGCATCGTGACGCGAGGGCGTTCCCTTTCCTCCGGCCGCCTCGTCCCCTCGTCGAACACGTGGTTGGTCGTCTCATCGGACCGAATGAGACGACCAACCACGGGTTCGGCGGGGGGGGGGCCGGCGGGAGGTGGGGCGGCGGGTGGTGGGCCGGCGGGTGGGGGGCCGACCTCCGCGGCCGTCACCGGCGCTCGCCCGCGGCCGCGAGCCGGTCGGCCTCGTCCATCTGGATCGCGGAGGTGATCACGGGGCCGAGGTCGCCGGCGAGCACGGCGTCGAGGTTGTACGCCTTGTAGCCGGTGCGGTGGTCGGCGATGCGGTTCTCGGGGAAGTTGTAGGTGCGGATGCGCTCGGAGCGGTCCACGGTGCGCACCTGGGAGCGTCGCATGTCCGACGCCGCGGCCTCGGCGGCCTCCTGGCGCGCTGCGAGCAGGCGCGCGCGCAGGATCCGCAGCGCCTGCTCCTTGTTCTGCAGCTGCGACTTCTCGTTCTGGCAGGAGACCACGATGCCGGTGGGCAGGTGAGTGATCCGCACGGCCGAGTCGGTCGTGTTGACGCTCTGCCCGCCCGGACCCGAGGACCGGAAGACATCGATGCGCAGGTCGTTCGGGTCGATCTCGACCTCGCCGGGATCCTCGACCTCGGGGAATACCAGCACCCCGGCGGCCGAGGTGTGGATGCGGCCCTGCGACTCGGTGACCGGGACGCGCTGCACACGATGGACGCCGGCCTCGTACTTCAGGTGGGCCCAGACGCCGGCGGCCGGGTCGGCCGAGCCGCCGCCGCGCCGCTTGACCGCGATCGAGACGTCCTTGACCCCGCCGAGGTCGGACTCGGTGGAGTCCAGGACCTGCGTCGCCCAGCCCTGCCGCTCGGCGTAGCGCAGGTACATGCGCAGGAGGTCGCCGGCGAAGAGCGCCGACTCCTCGCCGCCCTCCCCAGCCTTGATCTGCAGGATCACGTCGCGGGCGTCGTCGGGGTCGCGCGGCAGGAGCACCCGGCGCAGGTGCTCGCGCGCCGCGTCCACCTGCGACCTCAGGGCAGCGACGTCCTCCGCCATCTCGGCCGCGGCGTCGTCGTCGGCCGCTGCCAGTTCCTCGGCGGCGGCGAGGTCGTCGACGCCGCCGTGCCATTCGCGGTAGGCGGCCACCACGGACGCGAGTTCGGCGTACCGGCGGCCCAGCGAGCGCGCCCGGGCGGCGTCCGCGTGCACAGCCGGGTCAGCGAGGGCCGCCTCGATCTCCGCGTGCTCGGCCAGGAGCGCTTCGACCGCCGGGAACTCGGTCACGCGGCCACCTCCTCAGGGCTCGTTGTCGGGGTCCGGCTCGGTGTCGGGGTACGGCTCGTTCACGGGACACGCCTCGTCGCGGCCCCCGACGCCGCACATGCGACAGCGCCGACGTCCCGTCGCGGATGTCGCGAGGGGACGCCGACGCTGCGGACGCTACTTGGCGGCGGGCTTGGTGCCGTACCGGGCCTGGAAGCGGGCGACACGACCACCCGTGTCGAGGATCTTCTGCTTGCCGGTGTAGAAGGGGTGGCAGGCGCTGCACACGTCCGCGTGGATCTGGCCGGACGTCGCGGTGCTGCGGGTCTCGAAGGTGTTCCCGCACGTGCACGTGGCCACCGTCGGGACGTACGGCGGGTGGGTGTCGCTCTTCACAGTTCTCTCCTTGTCATCGCTCCGGGTCGGCTGGGGTGCGCAGGGTCGCGCGTGCCGTGAACCGGAGCCGGCGTCACAGTCTGCCAGAACGCCGGGACGGGTCCGAATCTTCCGTAGGGCCCCAGGCTCTCCGGAGTGTCCCGTCGGTGCCGGCGTCGTCCGTGTCCGGCGGCGCCGGTCAGCCGTCCCCGCCCGGCGTGGTCTTCTGCACGGTGAGCAGGAACTCCGCGTTGGAGGACGTCTCCTTGAGCTTGCCGAGCAGCAGCTCGATCGCCTGCTGCTGATCCAGCGCCGCCATTACCCGCCGCAGCTTCCAGACGATCTTCAACTCGTCCGGCGAGATGAGGATCTCCTCGCGCCGGGTGCCCGAGGCGTTGACGTCCACGGCCGGGAAGATGCGCTTGTCAGCCAGGGACCGCGAGAGCCGCAGCTCCATGTTCCCGGTGCCCTTGAACTCCTCGAAGATCACCTCGTCCATCTTCGAGCCGGTCTCCACGAGCGCCGAGGCGAGGATGGTGAGCGAGCCGCCGTTCTCGATGTTGCGCGCGGCGCCGAAGAACTTCTTGGGCGGGTAGAGCGCCGAGGCGTCCACGCCGCCGGAGAGGATCCGGCCCGAGGCCGGCGCGGCAAGGTTGTACGCCCGGCCCAGGCGGGTGATGGAGTCGAGGAGGACGACGACGTCGCGCCCCAGTTCCACGAGGCGTTTGGCCCGCTCGATGGCAAGTTCCGCGACGATCGTGTGGTCCGAGGCCGGGCGGTCGAACGTCGAGGCGATGACCTCTCCGTGCACCGTCCGCTCCATCTCGGTGACCTCTTCGGGGCGCTCGTCGACGAGCACGACCATCAGGTGCACCTCGGGGTTGTTGCGCGTGATCGCGTTCGCGATCTGCTGCATGATGATCGTCTTTCCCGCCTTCGGCGGGGAGACGATGAGGCCGCGCTGCCCCTTGCCGATGGGCGCCACCAGGTCGATCACGCGCGGCGTGATCTTCTGCGGCTCGCTCTCGAGGCGCAGCCGGTGCTGCGGGTACAGCGGCGTCAGCTTGGTGAACTCCGGCCGGCCGCGCATGGCCTCGACGCCCGCCCCGTTGACGGTGTCCAGGCGGACCAGCGCGTTGAACTTCTGCCGCTGGTTCCCCTGCTCGCCCTCGCGGCCTTGGCGGACCGCGCCGGTCACGGCGTCTCCGCGACGCAGGCCGTACTTCTTGACCTGGCCGAGAGAGACGTACACATCGTTGGGCCCGGGGAGGTAGCCGCTCGTGCGGACGAACGCGTAGTTGTCGAGGATGTCCAGGATTCCCGCGACCGGGACCAGGACGTCGTCCTCGGCCACCTCGACGTCCTCGAAGCCGGCTTCCGGGCTGCCGGCCGGGCGCGTCCGACGCTTGCGGTCTCGATCCCGGTAGCGGTCTCGACTGCGCCGGCGGCTGCGGCCCCCGCCCTCCTCCGACTCGCCGTCCCGGTTCGGGCCGCCCGACGGCTGGCCACCCTGCTGCTGACCTCCCGCGGGCTGGCCACCCTGCTGCTGGCCGCCCTGCTGCCGGACCGGAGCGGTGACGCTCACGACCGCCTCGAGCGCGCGGGCCGTCCGCTCGTCGGTCGGACTCGTGCCGTTGGCCTCGGCGCGGCGCTCGGGGAGCTGGATCTCGATGCTGCGGGCGGGCTCGGATCCGGGCGCGTCCGTGGCGGGCGGCTCGGCTCCGGGCGCGTCGGTGGAGGGCGCGGCCGCCGCAGGAGTCGTCTCGGCGCCCTGAGTCACGGCGTGCTGGGGCGACGACGTGCGGCGCGGCGCGCGACGCGCGGACTCGGCACCCGAGGGAGCGAGCGCCTGCGCCCCGCCACGCACCTCCTGGATCGCGGAGACCAGGTCGCTCTTGCGCATCTTGGCGGTGCCCTTGAGGCCCATCTCGCCGGCGATGGCCTGGAGTTCCGCCAGCCGCATGGCGCTCAACGCGCCCCCGTGGTGTGCGCCGTCAGGGACGGCAGGGGCAGCGTCGATGGATTCGGTCACGAGGTTCCTTTCCCCTCGGAAAGGCCTCCCGGGTGCCGCAACGCACGGGAAGGCCTGTGGACAGATCCGATGAACAAGCGGATCGACGACGCCGCGCGAGGCCCGGGCACGCGCTGTCGCGTGAGGGCTTCGGGGCTGTGTACCGGGGCGAGCAGGTCTCGCAGGACGCGAGCCGTCACGGCCCGACCGGAACGTTCCGGCGAGCATAGCATCGGCGAACGCGGTGCCCTAGTCGTGCACACCGGCTGCCGGGCACAGGCAGTCCGGGCCGAGCCCGCGGGACGCGGGCCGCGCCGGGACTAGGCCGGGACCACCCGAGCACCGACGCGCGCGACCCCCGGCCGCAGCACGGTCCACCCCGCCCGCGCCGCGCGCGCCGCCGCGTCTTCGGAGATCCCGGAGAGAGCGAGCACGCTCGGTCCGGCTCCGGAGATCACCGCCGCGACCCCCTCGACCCGCAACCCCTCCATCAGCTCGAGGCTCGGGCGCATGACGTCGGCGCGATAGGCCTGGTGAAGCCGGTCCTCGGTCGCGGGGAGCAGCAGGTCGGCTCGTCCGCCGAGCGCGACCACCAGCAGAGCCGCGCGACCGGCGTTGTGCGCGGCGTCCGAGTGAGGCACCCGCGGCGGCAGCACGGCTCGCGCGGTCGACGTCGCAAGGCGCGCCTGCGGCACGAGCACGGCGGGCTCGAGGGAGTCCGCCACGTCCACGCGGACGGCACGGGGCACCCGGTCCTCGAGCCAGGCGATGGTCGCGCCGCCGAGCAGCGCGGGAGCGGCGTTGTCCGGATGTCCTTCGAACTGCGTGGCCAGGGCGAGCACCGCGCCGTCGTCGAGGGCCTCGGGCTCGGCGAGCAGGCCGCGGGCGGCGAGGAGCCCCCCCAGCACGGCGGCGGCCGAGGATCCCAGGCCGCGCCCGTGCGGGACGCGGTTGTGGCAGCGCATGTCGAGCCCCACCTGGGGGGCACCGGCGTGATCCAGGCCGGCTCGCAGCGCCCGGACCACGAGGTGGTCCTCGCCGGTCGGAAGAACCCCGGCGCCCTGGCCGGTCACCTCCACCGAAGCTGATCCGGTGGTGGTGCGCACCTCGATCGTGTCCCACACCCCGAGCGCGATCCCCATCGCGTCGAAGGCCGGCCCCAGGTTCGCGCTGGTCGCCGGGACCTCCACGCGGACCTCGTCCCGAGCGATCCTCATCTGCGCTCCACCGCCTCGTCCCGGCGCGTCGTCCGAAGCACCGGCCGCCCACCCGAGCATGCCCGTCCCCCGGTGCACGCCCAGCCCACCGAAGACACCCCCTGCCGCGACACGCCTCTAGGCCAACCCGAGCACGCGCGCGGCCTCGGCCACGTCGGTCCCGATCACGCGCGGCTCCACGGGTCGGTCGCCCAACGCCGTCGCCGTGTCCTTGAGCCCGTTTCCGGTGACCGTGCAGACGATCCGGGCGTCCGCGGGCACGAGCCCGCGCTCCGCTGCCTGGAGCAGGCCCGCGACGCTGGCGGCCGAGGCCGGTTCCACGAACACCCCGACCTCGCGCGCGACGAGCGCCTGGGCGTCGAGGATCTGGGCGTCACTCACCGAGTCGATCCAACCGCCCGATTCGTCCCGCGCCGCCACCGCGAGCGCCCACGACGCCGGGTTGCCGATCCGGATCGCGGTGGCGATGGTCTCGGGGAACTCCACCGGCTCGCCCTTGACCAGTGGCGCCGCGCCTTCCGCCTGGATCCCCCACATCTGCGGCGTGCGCGTCGCCACACCGGCGGCGGCATACTCACGGAAGCCCATCCAGTAGGCCGAGATGTTGCCCGCGTTGCCCACGGGGAGCACGTGGATGTCGGGCGCGTCGCCCAGGGCGTCCACGATCTCGAACGCCGCGGTCTTCTGGCCCTCGAGCCGGTAGGGGTTGACCGAGTTGACCAGTTCCACCGGGTAGTCCTCGGCCAGGTCGCGCACCATCCGCAGGCAGTCGTCGAAGTTTCCGTCCACCGCCACGAGGTGCGCGCCGTGCACGATCGCCTGTGCCAACTTGCCGGCCGCGATCTTCCCGGCGGGCAGGACGACGGCGCAGCCCAGGCCCGCGCGGGCGGCGTAGGCCGCCGCCGAGGCGCTCGTGTTGCCGGTCGAGGCGCACACGACCATCCGGGCGCCGCGCGCCACGGCCTTGCTGATCGCCATGGTCATGCCGCGGTCCTTGAAGGAACCGGTGGGGTTGGCGCCCTCGACCTTGAGGTAGACGTCCGCACCGGTGCGGGCGGCGAGGCTCGGGGCGGACACGAGGGGCGTCCCGCCCTCGAGCAGGGTGACCACCGGGTCACCGGCGTCGATCGGAAGCCATTCCGCGTACTCGGCGATCAGGCCGCGCCACTGGTGTGCCATCAGGACCCCACGATGCGAAGGACGGAACGGACGCCGATGACGCCCGGCAGCGCCTGCACGGCCGCCACCGTGGCCGTGAGGGCGGCCTCGGACGTCTCGTGCGTGGCCACGAGCAACTCGGCGGCACCGTCGGCCGGCTCCGGCGCCTGCCGCACCGCCTCGATGGAGACGTCGTGCGCGGCGAAGGCGCCGGCCACCTGGGCGAGCACGCCGGGGCGGTCGGCGACCTCGAGTCGCAGCTGGAAACGGCTGCGGATCTCGCCCGCGGGGAGGATCGGCAGGTCCGCGTAACTGGACTCCGACGGCGCCTTGCCACCGTGCACGCGGTGCCGCGCCGCGGAGACGACGTCGCCCAGCACGGCCGAGGCGGTCGGCGTCCCGCCCGCACCCTGCCCGTAGAACATGAGCGGGCCGGCCGCCGCCGTCTCGACGAAGACGGCGTTGAACGCGCCGTGCACGCTCGCGAGCGGGTGGTCGAGGGGGACGAGCGCCGGGTGCACGCGCGCCGAGATCGCCTCGCCGCCGTCGACCAGCGGGACCCGCTCGGCAATGGCGAGCAACTTCACTACGTGGCCCATCTGTCCGGCCCAGCGCACGTCGTCGGCCGTGACGCCCGTGATGCCCTCGACGCTGACGTCCGCGAGGGCCACCCGCGTGTGGAATGCGAGGGAGGCGAGGATCGCGGCCTTGTTGGCGGCGTCGTACCCCTCGACGTCTCCGGTGGGATCGGCCTCCGCATAGCCGAGTTCCTGCGCCTGGCGCAGCGCGGCGGCGAAGCCGAGGCCCTTCGTGGTCATCTCGTCGAGCACGTAGTTGGTGGTGCCGTTGACGATTCCGAGGATGCGCAGGATGCGGTCCCCGGCCAGCGACTCACGAACCGGGCGGACCAGCGGGATGGCCCCGGCCACCGCCGCCTCGAAGTAGATGTCCACGCCCGCGGCGTCAGCCGCGGCGTAGATGTCCGGCCCGTGCGCGGCGAGCAGGGCCTTGTTGGCCGTGACCACGCTGGCCCCGTGCGCGATGGCGCTGAGCTGGAGCGTTCGCGCGGGCTCGAGCCCGCCGATCACCTCGACCACGATGTCCGCCCGGGTCACGAGGTCCGCCGCGTCCTCGGTGAGCAGGGCCGGGTCCACCTCGTACCCGCGCGGGTCGTCGAAGGAGCGCACCGCCACCCCGACCAGGTCCAGCGGCGCGCCGACGCGGGCGGCGAGGTCGTCCTTCTGCTCAACCAGGAGCCGGGCTACCTGCGAACCGACGACGCCGCAGCCCAGCAGGGCAACGCGCAACGCTCGGTGGGGGGTGGGGTTCGCCACGCTCACTACCTCGGACATCACTCGGGGGCGGTCAGGACTCGGGGGCCGGCTGGGGATCATGGCCTGGCTCGGCGCTAGGACCCGGCTGGGCGTGCCCAGGATAGGCGGCAGCGGCCGTCGCGGCGCCGGTGGCGCCCGACTCTCCTCGGCGTGGGACGGGCGCGGGCTCCACCAGCCCGGCGTCGAGGCCGAGGAGGTCGTCGAGCGTCTCGCGGCGGACGATCACCCGAGCGGCGCCGTCGGCCACCGCAACCACCCCGGGGCGAGGGACCAGGTTGTAGTTGCTCGCCATCGACCGCCCGTAGGCGCCGGTGGCGGGAACCGCGAGGAGATCGCCGCGGCGGACGTCCGCCGGGAGGTCGACGTCACGCACCACCACGTCACCGCTCTCGCAGTGCTTGCCCACCACGCGCGAGCGGACGAGCGGCGCCGCAGAGACCCGGCTCGCCAGCGCGGCGGTGTACTCCGCGCCGTACAGCGCGGTGCGGATGTTGTCGCTCATCCCGCCGTCGACCGAGACGTACGACCGGGGACCGGACTCGGTCTCGACCGCCTTCACCACGCCCACCTCGTAGAGCGTGAGCGTGGACGGCCCGACGATCGCCCGCCCGGGTTCGATCGAGACGCGCGGCGCGGGCGTGCCGAGGTCCGAACAGGCCCTGCGCACGACGTCGGCCAGGCCCCGCGCCAGCGCCTCGATCGCGGGCACCTCCTCGGTACCCGTGTACGCGATGCCGTAGCCGCCGCCCAGGTCGAGCTCGGGCATCAGGTAGCCGTCGCGCCGCGCGACCTGATGGCGCAGGTCCAAGAGCATCCGGGCGGCCACTTCGAAGCCGCCGACGTCGAGGATCTGGCTCCCGATGTGCGAGTGGAGGCCGAGCAGGCGCAGTTCGGGCCGGGCCAGCACGCGCCGCACCGCCTCGTCCGCCCGGCCGCCCGCGAGCGACAGCCCGAACTTCTGGTCCTCATGGGCGGTCGAGATGAACTCGTGCGTGTGCGCGTGCACGCCGGTGGTGACCCGGACCATGACAGGGGCGGTCACGCGGTGCCGGGCCGCGGCGTCGGCCACGCGGTCGATCTCGGGGAGGGAGTCCAGGACGATCCGGCCGACGCCGGCCGCCAGGGCGGTCTCGATCTCGGCGTCGGACTTGTTGTTGCCGTGCAACCCGATGGCCGCACCCGGCACGCCGGCGCGCAGCGCCACGGCCAGCTCGCCGCCCGAGGCGACGTCCACACGTAGGCCGTCCTCGTGCACCCACCGCGCGACGGCGGAGCACAGGAACGCCTTCCCGGCGTAGTAGACGTCCGCCCCGCCGCCGAGGTCGGCGAACGCGGCGGCGAACGCAGTGCGGAAGGCGCGGGCGCGCGCCCGCAGGTCCGCCTCGTCCAGGACGAACACCGGGGTGCCGAACTCCGCGGCCAGCTCACGGACGTCCAGACCGCCGACGGCGAGGGCGCCGTCGGGCGTGCGCGCCGGGGTCCGCGACCAGGGCGCACCGAGCGGGGAGGTCTCGAGGCCGGGGCGTGCGGTGGCCTCGTGCGTTGCTGCGGGCTCAGGGCTGACTGCTGACTCGGGGCTGACTGCGGACTCGGGGCTCACGGCCGTCCTACATCCGCTCGGGGGCGCCGACGCCGAGGAGGCCCAGCCCGTTGGCGAGCACCTGGCGCGTGGCGTCGTTCAGCCACAGCCGCGTGCGGTGTGCATCCGTCACGGGGTCCGCGCCCTGGGGCGTGACCCGGCACTGGTCGTACCACTTGTGGTAGGCGCCGGCGAGGGTCTCGAGGTAGCGAGCCACCCGGTGCGGCTCGCGCAGCTGCGCCGCCTGGGCCACCACGCGCGGGAACTCCCCGAGCAGGCCGAGCAGCACCGCCTCGCTCGGGTGGTCCAGGAGCGCCGGGACGAACGCGTCCTCACGCCGCACCCCGTGCTCGCCCGCGTTGCGCGCCACGTTCGCCGTGCGCGCGTGCGCGTACTGGACGTAGTAGACGGGGTTCTCGTTGCTGGCACGGATCAGGAGATCGAGGTCGATCTCGAGCGTGGTGTCGGCGGACGTGCGCGCCAGGGTGTACCGGGCGGCGTCGACCCCCACGGCCTCCACCAGGTCCTCCATCGTGATGACGGTGCCGGCGCGCTTGGACATCTTGACCGGCGCCCCGTCCTTGACCAGGTTGACCAGCTGCCCGATGAGGATCTCGAGGTTGACGCCCGGGGTGTCCCCGAACGCCGCGCACATCGCCATCATCCGGCCGATGTAGCCGTGGTGGTCCGCCCCCAGCATGATGATCACGCGGTCGAAGCCGCGCTCCCGCTTGTCGAGGTAGTAGGCGATGTCGCCGGCGAAGTAGGCAGGGGCGCCGTCGGACTTGATGATCACCCGGTCCTTGTCGTCACCGAAGTCCGTGGTGCGCAGCCAGATCGCGCCGTCCCGGTCGTCGATGCGCCCGAGTTCCCGAAGGCGCGCGATCGCGTGCTCCACCGCGCCGGAGGCGTGGAGGGAGTCCTCGTGGAAGAACACGTCGAAATCCACGCCGAAGTCGTGGAGGCTGCGCTTGATCTCGGCGAACATCCGGGTGACGCCGAGCCGGCGGAACACCTCCTGGGCCTGCGCGTCGGGGAGCTCGAGGGGGTAGATGCCCTCCTCCCGGGCATCCGCGAGCGCGGCCGCCGCGATCTCGGCGATGTACGCGCCGCCGTACCCGTCCTCGGGCGCGGCCTCACCGCGGGCCCGGGCGAGGAGCGACCGGGCGAACCGGTCCACCTGCCCGCCGGCGTCGTTGAAGTAGTACTCGCGCGTGACGTGGGCCCCGGTCGCCTCGATCAGCCGAGCGAGGGAGTCGCCGACGGCGGCCCAGCGGGTCCCGCCGAGATGGACCGGACCCGTGGGGTTGGCCGAGACGAACTCCAGGTTCACGCGCAGGCCGGCGCCCTCCTGCGAGCGCCCGTAGGCGACGCCGTCCACCACGATGAGACGGGCGAGTTCGCCGGCCGCCGCCGCCTCCAGGCGCACGTTGAGGAATCCCGGGCCCGCGACGTCGACCGATCCGATGCCGGGCACCTGCGCCAGGCGCGCCGCGAGGACCTCGGCGAACCTCCGCGGTGGCATGCCCGCCTTCTTCGACAGCTGCATGGCCACGTTGGTGGCCCAGTCGCCGTGCTCGCGCTGGCGGGGCCGTTCCACCGCCACGCGCTCCGGGAGGTCGCCCTCCGGCAGTGGCAGATCGCCGTCGGCGACGGCAGCCCGCAGGACGTCACGGACGGCGAGGGAGAGCGCGTCGGGGGTCACCCGCGCAAGGGTAGCGGCGGGGCGTGCCCGGCCTGCCGCGCCGGAGGCACGCCCCGCACCGGCCCCCTGGGGACCTCAGCGCGTGATGACCACCTTCAGTGCCTTCGTCTCGGCGGCGCGACCGAACACGTCGTACGCCTCGATCATGTTGTCGAGGCTGAACCGATGCGTGGCGAACTTCTCCGAGGCAAGGCGTCCCTGCGCGACCAGCTTCAGGAGCATCTCGGTGGTGTTGGTGTTCACGAGTCCCATCGAGATGCTGATGTTGTGAATCCACAGGTCCTGGATCGGGAGCTCGACCGGCCTGCCGTGCACGCCGATGTTCGCCACAGTGCCGCCCGGCCGGACGATGTCGGTGCACATCCGGAACGTCGCCGGCACGCCGACGGCCTCGATCGCCACATCGACACCCCAACCATCGGTCAAGGCGAGGACCTGCTCCTTCCAGTCCGCTTCACGTGGGTCGACCGCATCGCTGGCACCGAAGGCGATCGCGGTGTTCCGCCGGTTGGCATCCGGATCCAGGGCGATGATCCGTGACGGCCCGTAGAGGCCCGCGGTCATCGTCGCGGCCAGCCCGACCGGGCCGACGCCGACGATGGCGACGACGTCGCCGGGCTTCACTCGGCCGTACTGGACACCGATCTCGAAGCCGGTGGGCAGGATGTCGGAGAGCATCACGGCCTGCTCGTCCGTGACGCCGTCGGGGACGCGGTACACGGAGTTCTCGGCGTACGGAACTCGCACGTACTCGGCCTGGGTCCCGTCGATGAGGTGCCCGAAGACCCACCCGATGCCGGAGGCGCCTTCATCTCCGAGGCAGTGCGCGTAGACGCCCTTCTTGCAGAACATGCACTTCCCGCACGACTTGATGCAGGAAACGATGACGCGGTCTCCGACAGCGAGCGTCGAGACAGCGCTGCCGACCTCCGTGATGGTGCCGACGGCCTCGTGCCCCAGGATGCGCCCGGGTTGGACGGAAGGGACGTCGCCCTTGAGAATGTGCAGGTCAGTGCCGCAGATGGTGGTGGTGTCGACCTGCACGACCACATCCGTGGGGTGCTCGATCCGTGGATCCGGGACGTCCTCCCAGACCTTCTCACCCGGACCGTGATAGACCAGGGCCTTCATCAACTCTCTCCTTTGAAAGTTCGATGGACCGACGAGGCATCTCGCCTCACGATCGATCTTGCGCCTTGACCGACCAGGCCGTCCACACCCGAGCGCCCCGGCGTCACCCCACCGCTCGTCCCACCGCTCCCGCCCGTCCGCGCCGAGCTGCGAACGGCTGGGGCGGCGCGACTGGTATCGTCTAGCCTCGCATCGCGACCCGACGTAAGGGTCGATTGCCCCTGTAGCTCAGTGGATAGAGCGTCTGCCTCCGGAGCAGAAGGTCGCTGGTTCGAGTCCAGTCGGGGGCGCCCCACCACCGACCCCGCGCGCCGGCGCGCCGAGTGTGCCGATCCCTCACCAGGCGCCGTGGCTCCGCGCACCGCGGTCCCCGTGGATCTCCCCCGCGCCACGTCGGGCCCCGCCTCACCCTCCTCCGCGCAGACCGCGAACATCGCGGCAGGACGCGGACGTCCGCGCGGGCCCCCTCACCCTCGCATCCCCGCAGACCGCGAACACCGGGGCAGGACGCGGACATCGAGGCAGGACGCGGACATCGGGAGTTCGCGAACCGGCCGGATGTTCGCGAACCGGCCGGGCGTTCGCGAACCGGGCGGACGTTCGCCCACCTCCGGGCGAGGCGGGTGCCAGGGTGACAGGGATCACGTCGACTTCTGTCCATTCGGGACTTTCGGTTCAGGACCCGCTGGACCTCTCTCCGTAGCGTGATCAGCAGCGTGATCAGCAGTTCGACCCCATCACCCACGGAGGAGCCGCAACGTGAACCCATCCCCCGACCTGCCCGCCGGCGTAGACGAGATCGACGGCCTCGTCGCGCGCGCCCAGCAGGCGTTGCTCGACTACGAGTCCCTGACGCAGGAGGACGTCGACCGGATCGTCAAGAAGGCGTCGGTCGCCGCGCTCAACCAGCACGGTCAACTTGCCCTCGCCGCCGTGAAGGAGACCGGTCGCGGCGTGTTCGAGGACAAGGCGACGAAGAACATCTTCGCGTGTGAGCACGTCGCCCACTCGATGAAGTATACGAAGACCGTCGGGATCATCAGCCGCGACGACCTGACCGGCATCACCGAGATCGCCGAGCCCGTGGGCGTGGTCTGCGCCATCACCCCGACCACCAACCCCACGTCCACGGCGATCTTCAAGGCCCTGCTCGGGTTGAAGACCCGCTGCCCGATCGTCTTCGCCTTCCACCCGAGCGCGCAGAACTGCTCCCGGCAGGCCGCCCAGATCGTGCGCGACGCCGCTGTCGCCGCCGGGGCCCCGGAGAACTGCGTGCAGTGGATCGAGAACCCCTCGATCGCTGCGACGGGCGCCCTGATGAACCACCCGGGGGTGGCCCTCATCCTCGCCACGGGCGGCAACGCCATGGTCAAGGCGGCGTACTCGTGCGGAAAGCCGGCCCTCGGCGTCGGCGCCGGCAACGTCCCGGCGTACATCGAGAAGAGCGCCCGGCTCGACCGCGCGGTGACGGACATCGTGCTGAGCAAGAACTTCGACAACGGCATGGTCTGCGCGTCCGAGCAGGCGGCCATCATCGACGCGGAGATCTACGACGCCGCCCTCGAGCAGTTCAAGCGCCTGCACGCGTACCTCTGCTCGCCCGAGGAGAAGGCGCTGCTCGAGGAGTTCATCTTCGGCGCGACGGCCAACTCCGTGAACTGCGCCGGCGCCAAGCTCAACGCCGACGTCGTCGGCAAGTCCCCGGTCTGGATCGCGCAGAGCGCCGGCTTCACGGTCCCCGAGGACACCTCGGTGCTGCTGGCCGAGACGCCGGGTGGCGTGGGCCCGAACGAGCCCCTGACCCGCGAGAAGCTCTCGCCCGTGCTGGCGGTCCTCAAGGCGAACTCGCGCGAAGAGGGCCTCGACATGGCCGTCGCGATGCTCGAGTTCAACGGTCTGGGCCACTCGGCCGCCATCCACACCGAGGACAAGGAGCTCATCGAGGAGTACGGGAAGCGCTGTAGTGCGGTCCGCATCATTGCGAACTCGCCGACCTCTCTCGGCGGCATCGGTGACATCTACAACGCGTTCATCCCCTCCCTCACCCTCGGCTGCGGCTCCTACGGCCGGAACTCCGTGTCCAACAACGTCTCGGCGGTGAACCTCTTGAACATCAAGCGCATCGGCCGCCGGACGAACAACCTGCAGTGGTTCAAGGTCCCGGCCAAGACCTACTTCGAGCCGCACGCGATCCGGTACCTGAAGGACATGAAGGGCATCAACCGGGTCACGATCGTGACCGACCACACGATGACCCGGATCGGCTTCGTGGACCAGATCCGCGACGTCCTCAGCCGGCGCGCGAACGACGTCATGGTCCAGGTCTTCGACGACGTCGAGCCGGAGCCGAGCGTCGGCACCGTGCACCGAGGCGCTGCGATCATGCGAGAGTTCAAGCCCGACACGATCATCGCGCTCGGCGGTGGCTCTCCCATGGACGCCGCGAAGGTGATGTGGCTGCTCTACGAGCACCCGGAGGTGAACTTCTCCGACCTGCGCGAGAAGTTCCTCGACGTGCGCAAGCGCGCGTTCAAGTTCCCCCCGCTCGGTGACCTGGCCAAGTTGGTCTGCATCCCGACGACGTCGGGCACCGGTGCCGAGGTCACGCCGTTCGCGGTCATCGGCGACCCGGAGACCGGCTTCAAGTACCCGCTCGCGGACTACGCGCTCACCCCCACGGTGGCGATCGTCGACCCCAACCTGACCCAGAAGATGCCGTCCTTCGTCGCGGCGGACTCCGGGATGGACGCCCTCACCCACGCGACCGAAGCGTTCGTGTCGGTGTACGCGAACGACTTCACCGACGGGCTGGCGCTCCAGGCCATCAAGTTGATCTTCAGCAACATCGAGAAGTCGGTCAAGGACCAGGACCCCCAGGCCCGCGAGACGATGCACAACGCCGCGACGATCGCCGGCATGGCGTTCGGCAACGCGTTCCTCGGGATCGTGCACGCGATGTCCCACACCGTCGGCTCGACGTACAAGCAGATCCACGGCCGCACCAACGCCGTGTTCCTGCCGAACGCCATCCGCTACAACGGCCAGATCCCGAGCAAGTTCAACGCGTGGCCGAAGTACGAGACGTACACGGCGCCCGAGCGCTACCAGCGCATCGCCAAGGAACTCGGCCTGCCGGCCGAGACCCCCGACGAGGGCGTCGAGTCCTACGCCAAGGCGGTTGAGGACCTGCGTGCTCGGCTCGGGATGCCCGCCTCGTTCAAGGAGATGGGCATCGACGAGGCCTCGTTCATGGGCTCGCTCGACATGCTCACCATGCGGGCCTTCGAGGACCAGTGCGCTCCGGCCAACCCGCGCATCCCGATGCTGGCCCACATGGAGGAGCTCATGATCGCCTCCTACTACGGCATCCGGCGCGAGGATGTCCAGGCCCAGCGCGCCGCGTCGAGCGCCCAGCCGGCGCCCGCCGCGGAGGAGCCGGCCGAGGTGGAGGCTGCCGAGGAGGAACTGGCCGCACAGGACTGATCGGCTGACCCGCCCCTGATGTTCGTCGGCGCTGGTGTGCGTCGTCCCTGGTGGTCGCGCCTCGGCGGTCTCTGCCCCGTCAGGGCGCGCGAGGAGCACCCACATCGGGGGTGGGGGCAGCCCGTCCGGAGGATGGGGAGCCGGCGGAGAGCGAAGCGCTCGGGCGCGCGCCCGGAAGGGACCGCACCGTACCCGCAGCACGTCCGCTGGACGCGGAGCCCGAGCGCGCGGAGACGGCCGAGCGAACTGCGGTGAAGGGGAGGCGGGCGCGCTCAGGCGCAGGCGGCGGCCTGCGAAACGGGCTTCGCGTCGTGCGCCTGGAGCCAGGAGAGGGGGTCGGTGGCCTCGGTTCCCGCCCCCGGGTGCACCTCGAAGTGCAGGTGCGGACCGGTTGAGCGGCCGGAGTTGCCGATCTCTCCGATCACCTCACCGGCGACGACGTCCTCGCCGACCTCGACCCGCGGCCCGTAGGGGTACTGGTGGCCGTACCAGAACTCGACATCCTGACCGTCGATCTGGGACTTGATCACCACGATCGTCCCCGTGCGTCCCTCACGCGGGCCGCCGACGTAGGTGACGACGCCGTCCGCCACGGCGTGGAGCGGCGTGCCGAGGGCACCGGCGAAGTCGGCGCCCTCGTGCATGCCGGCGTAGGGGTACGTCCGGTAGCCGTAGCGGGAGGTGATCCGGTACGAGCCGTCGGCGACCGGCATGACGAGCTGCTCCGGCGCCTCGCCGCCCATCACGGCGCCGAGGGCGCCGTTGGCGCCGGACTCGACCGGGCACTCGAGGGCCTCGCGCTGGTAGGACCGACTGGCCGTCGTGAGCGCGCGCGTCCCGGCCGTGGGGTCCTCGGCGAGCGCGGACGCCTCTTGGACAGCGCTCGCCCCGGCGCTCAGGTGGTCGACGACGGTCGGCGCGGCGGCCGCGAGGGCAGGAGACGCCGCGGGCGACGGCGTCACGCCGGCGGCGGCGGCCGCCCCGGAACCCGTGACACCGGAAAGCGGGGCGACGATGGTGACGGCCCCGAGGGCACCGAGGAGCGCGACGCGCGGCACCCAGCGCCGGCCGGAGGAGTCGACCGCGCCGACCGCAGCCAACGCGGAAGGACCGGCAGCCGACTCGAGCAGCGCGACGTCAGCCGCCTCGACGTCAGCCGCCTCGGCAGCCTCGACATCGAGCGCTTCGACGACGACCGCCTCGACATCGCCCACCTCGCCGGCCACCGGGGCGGCCTGATCGGCGGGCATCAGGGCCACGATGTCGGCGGCCACCGCCTGGGCCGCGGCGAGGACGGGAGCGGACACCGGGATGCCGAAAGCCGTGAACTTGGCCGTCGGATCCACCTTGGTGTCGCCACCCGGCGCGGGAGATGCCGGTGCGACGCGGCGCAGGTCGGACCGGCGGGGGTAGACGACGACGGCAGCCGGAGCGGACCCGGTGCCGGCCCGCGTGGCGGCAGCGTCCGCCGCCGCCACGGCGGCAAGAGCGGCGCGGCGCAGTTCCGCGCGGGTGGGGTAGCTCTGCGGCTGGGCGGGCTCGGGTGCGGGGTGGGCGGCGGTGGACGGCGACTGGGAGGTCGACGCGGTGTTCAGCCGCTCGGCCTCGCGCAGCGCCCGGCGGGTGAGCGGTTGCGTCGCCGCCGGTGCAACGTGCTGGGTGGACACCCGACCTCCGTGTACTTTGCTCCATCTGCCCGGACGCACGAAAGCCACAACCATGGCCGGGGATTCGTCGCTCCGGGGACTCGGCAGCCCTGCCGGATCCGACATCACGAAAGTGTAACGACCCCGGCACCCCGGGAGGAAACCCGCGGGGGCCTCTGCGTACCGCCTGCAGCCCGCTCGGCCCGTGACCCGGATCCGGGCGACGCCCGCCTGGCTCTGGGAATGGCTCCTGACGTGCGATGACGTCACCTGGTCACGCTCCGCCGAGTCGCGCAGCGGGGCCGGCCCGATGGCCCTCGTGTGGCCGATCTCACCCTCTCCGGCGCCGCTGCCAGGAGTCGCGGACCTCACCGACGAGTTCCTCGAGGATGTCCTCGAGGAACACCACGCCGAGTTGCTCGCGGCCCGCCATGACGCAGGCCAGGTGGGCCCCGCTGCGCTGCATCGCCGCGAGCGTCTCCTCGACCTCGTCCTCCGGCGCCACCACCGCGAGATTGCGCACGCGCATGCGGGGCACCGGTTCGTAGCGCTCGTCGTCCTCGGCGTACAGGACGTCCTTGACGTGGAGGTACCCGACGGCGCTCCCGAGTGCCGGGGTTGCCCCCACGGCCTGGGCGGTCCCCATGGCCTGGGCGGCCCCCTCTGCCACCGCCTGGCCCTCTGGCAAGACGACCGGGAACCGGCTGAAGCCGGTCCGGGCGACGGCGCGCTCGACGTCGTCCGGCGTGCAACCGAGGGGCAGGGAGACCAAACGGTCCCGCGGGATCATGACGTCGCGGGCCGTCGCATCGGAGAACTCGATGGCGCCGGTGAGCAGACCGAGTTCGTCGACGATCAGGCCCTCGGCCCGGGACCGCTCGACGATCGAGGCGACCTCCTCGGCCGTGAAGGCGGAGGCCACCTCGTCCTTGGGCTGCACCCCGACCGCACGAAGCACGAGGTTCGCGAACCAGTTCAGCAGTCGGATCAGCGGGGAGATCACCCGCGAGATCAGCACGAGCGGCGGACCGAACCAGAGGGCGGCCCGCTCGGGGCTCGTCACGGCGAGGTTCTTTGGGACCATCTCACCGATCACCACGTGGAGGTACACCACGATCCCGAGGGCGATCGTGAAGCCGACCACGTGCGAGGCCCCGGCCGGCAGGCCTATCGCCATCAGCGGTTCCTCGATCGCGTGCGCGATCGCGGGCTCGGCCACCACGCCGATGCCGGTGGAGCAGATGGTGATCCCGAGCTGTGCGCACGCCAGCATCAGCGAGACGTGCTCCATGGCCCAGAGCACGGTCTTGGCCGACCGGGAGCCCGCCGCGGCCAGCGGCTCCATCTGCGAGCGACGCGCGGACATGATCGCGAACTCCGCCCCCACGAAGAACGCGTTGGCCGCGAGCAGCACGGCACCGATCAGCAGCGCCGTTCCCGCGCTCACGGGACGTCCCCAGTCGCCGGTGTCGCGCCGTCGTCCGTCGCGCCGTCGTCCTCGGTCGGGCCGGGCCCGACGGGCTCGGCGGACTCCACGCGCAGGGTCTCCACGCGGCGCCCGTCCATCTGTTCCACCCGCAGGCGCACGCCGGCGACGACCACCTCGTCACCCACCCGTGGGATGCGACCGAGCACGGTCATCACGAGCCCGCCCAGCGTCTCGTAGGGCGCCTCGTCCGGGACGGTCAGGTGAGTCTGGTCGCGCAGCTCGTCCGGGCGCAGCAACCCGGGCACGAGCCAGGTGCGAGCGGGCCCCGGCCGCGCCTCGACGCGCCGCCGGTCGTGCTCGTCGCGGACGTCACCCACCAGTTCCTCGACCACGTCCTCGAGCGTCACCACACCCGAGGTCCCGCCGTACTCGTCCACGACGATGGCCATCTGGAGTCCCTGGTCGCGCAACTCGACCAGCAGGGGCGCGAGGCGCACGGTCTCGGGCACCCGGGGGGCGTCCACCATGAGGGCGGCGGCCGGGACCTCGGACCGGCGCTCGTACGGGACAGCGACGGCGCGGCGCAGGTGGACCAGGCCGACGACGTCGTCGCGGGACGCGTCGATCACCGGGAAGCGCGAGTGCCCCGTGGTTCTCGCGAGGGCGACGACGTCGGCCGCCGTGTCCTCGCGGTGGACCACGTGCATGCGCAGGCGGTCCGTCATGACGTCGACGGCGGTGAGCGCACCCAGGTTGATCGACCGGGTCAGCAGCGTGGCCGTGGACAGCTCCAACGTGCCGAGCTCCGCGGACCGGCGCACGAGCGCGGCGAGCTCGCTGGCCGACCGGCCGCCCGAGAGCTCCTCACGGGGTTCCACGCCGAAGGTGCGGAGGATCCGGTTGGCCGAGCCGTTGAGCACGGAGATGACGGGTCGCAGCGCAGCCGTGAACGCGGCCTGCAGGGGGGTGACCGCGCGGGCCGTGCGCATCGGGTCGGAGAGTGCGAAGTTCTTCGGCACGAGTTCGCCGAAGACCATGGAGAAGGTGTTGACGAGTACGAGCGCCAGGACGGCCGCCAGACCGGCGGCCGCCGCGTTCGCCACCCCGATGGAGCCGAGCGGCTCCACGAGCAGGCTCGCAAGCGCCTGCTGGGTGGTGTAGCCGAGCAGGATCGTGGTGACGGTGATCCCCACCTGGGCGCCGGACAACTCGGTCGACAACTGGCGCAGCGCACGAGCGACGCCCTGGGCTCGCTTGTCCCCCGCGGCGACACGCCGGTCCACGGCCGACGGGTCGAGCGCGACGAGGGAGAACTCCGCGGCCACGAAGAGGGCGGTGCCGGCCGTGAGCACCACGCCGAACAGGACGAGCAACCACTCGATCAGCACGGACACCTCGCCGGTCGCGGTCGCACGATCCGGGGTCCGGGTGCGCAGCGTGAGCCGCTCATAATCGAACCAGCCTAGCGTCGACGCTCCGGCCAGCGGGACCCAGGGGCGTGTGCCAGGCTTGCCGCATGGCGACGACGGCGCCCCCGCCTCAGGCAACAGCACCGGCACGCGTGCTGGTGGTCGAGGACGAGCCCGCGATCGCCACCCAGATCGCCCGGCGCCTGACGGCCGAGGGGTGGCGGGTCGACGTCGCCGCCGACGGCCTCGCGGGCGTCGAGGCGGCACGCTCGGGCCGGCCCGACGTGATCGTGCTGGACGTGATGCTGCCGGGAATCGACGGGCTCGAGGTCTGCAGGCGCGTCCAGGCGGAGCGCCCGGTCCCGGTGCTCATGCTGACGGCGCGCGACGACGAGACAGACATGCTCGTGGGCCTCGGCGTCGGCGCCGACGACTACATGACCAAGCCCTTCTCGATGCGCGAACTGGTCGCCCGGCTCAAGGCCCTGCTGCGCCGGGTGGAACGCGCCCAGGCGGTCGTGACCGCGAGCGAGTCCTCCGCCCCACCGCTCGAACTCGGCGACCTGGTGATCGACCGGGCCCAACGGCGCGTGAGCCGCGCGGGGACGGAGGCACACCTCACGCCCACGGAGTTCGACCTCCTGGTGTGCCTCGCCCTCTCCCCCCGGACGGTCCTCACCCGGGAGCGCCTGCTGGCCGAGGTGTGGGACTGGGCCGACGCCTCGGGGACCCGCACGGTCGACTCCCACGTCAAGGCCCTGCGCCGGAAACTCGGCCCCGACCTCATCCGGACGGTCCACGGCGTCGGCTACGCCCTGGAACCGACCGGGACGCCGCGGGGCTAGGCCCGCCACCCGAGACTCACCGCCCATGACCCGCCACGCCCGTTCGCGCACCGGCCGCGGGCCGTCGTCGTGGGCCATCGACCTGCGCCCGCTCGACCCCCTGCGCTCCATCAAGGCGAAACTGGCCGTGCTCTCGGCGGTCACCGTCACCGCCTCGGCGTTCATCACCTGGTTCGGCCTGCAGAGCAGCCTCGGCCCCTCCCGGACCCTGCCCCTCGCCATCGCCGTCTCCATGGTCCTCACCCAGGTGCTGGCCCACGGGATGACCTCACCCCTGCGGGAGATGACCGCCGCCGCCCGGGAGATGGCCACGGGCGATTACGGCCGCCGCGTCCGGGCCACGAGCCGGGACGAGGTGGGCCAGTTGGCGACGGCGTTCAACTCGATGGCCGAGGACCTCGCCTCGGCGGACGAGTTGCGCCGGGAGATGATCGCGAACGTCTCGCACGAGCTGCGCACGCCCGTCGCGGCGCTGCGCGCGCAGCTGGAGAACATGGTCGACGGCGTGGTCGAGCCCGACGACGAGGCGCTCTCGGCCGCGCTCGCGATGACCGAGCGCCTGGGGCGGCTCGTCGGATCGCTCCTCGACCTCTCGCGGCTGGAGGCGGGCGCCGTGGGCCTGGACGTGGTCGACGTCCCGGTGCACGACTTTCTCGAGGAGGTGGTCGCGTCGGCCCGCATCGCCGCCGAGGCGGCCGACCGCTCGGTGCGGTGGGAGGTGACGACGACGCCGCAGGACCTGCGCGTGCCGGCCGATCCCGAGCGTCTGCACCAGGTCATCACCAACCTCCTCAACAACGCCGCCCGGCACTCCCCGACCGGGGGCGCGGTACGCGTGCGCGCGTCCTACGCCGCCGCCGCCGACCAGGTGGTCATCGAGGTCTCGGACGAAGGTCACGGCATCGAGCCCGCCGACCGGGAGAGGATCTTCGGGCGGTTCCAGCGCGGCAACGCCCCGTCGCGCACGGGGACGACCAGTACGGGCGGCACGGGCCTCGGGCTCGCGATCGCACGCTGGGCCGTGACCCTGCACGGTGGCACGATCGCCGTCGTCGACTCCCCGCAGGGAGCCACGTTGGAGGTGCGCCTGCCGGCACACCGCCCCGCGAGCGAACGGACGAGGACGGAGGGCACGGGGTGACCGACGCCGGGGTCATCAGGGTGGAGCGCCTGAGCAAGGACTTCGGCGCGGTGCGCGCCGTCGACGACCTGTCCTTCACCGTGTTCCCGGGCCGGGTGACCGGTTTCCTGGGCCCCAACGGCGCGGGCAAGACCACCACCCTCCGGATGCTCCTCGGGCTCGTCCGCCCCACGTCCGGGACCGCGACGATCGGCGGGCACCCCTACGCCGAGATCCCCCGGCCGCTGCGCGTGGTCGGGGCAGCGCTCGAGGCCTCGAACTTCCACCCCGGCCGCACCGCGCGCGACCATCTGCGCGTCCTGGCCCTCTCGGCCGGCGTCCCCGACTCCCGCGCCGACGACCTCCTCGCGCTCGTGGGGCTCGCCGACGTCGCGAACCGCCGCGTGGCGGGCTTCTCGCTCGGGATGCGGCAGCGGTTGGGGCTGGCGACCACCCTCCTGGGCGATCCGCCCGTGCTGCTCCTCGACGAACCCGCGAACGGCCTCGACCCCGAGGGCATCGCCTGGCTCCGCGCGTTCCTGCGCGCCCTGGCGGCCCAGGGCCGCACGGTGCTCGTCTCGAGCCACGTCCTCGCCGAGGTCCAGCAGACGGTCGACGACGTGGTGATCATCGCCAAGGGCCGGCTGGTGCACGCCTCCCCCTTGGCCGACCTCGAAGCGGCGGCCGATCCCGGCGTCGTCGTCCGCTCCCCGGACATGGCCGCGCTGGACGCCCTGATCGACGCGCGGGGGTGGCAGCGGCGCCCGGGCAGCGGCGGGGACGCCGGGCAGGTGTGGCTGAGCGGGGTCGGCCTGGCCGAGGTCGGAGCCGCGGCGTTCGCCGCCGGGGTGGAGATCCACGAACTCAGCCGTCCGGAGATCGGGCTCGAGCGGACGTTCCTCGAGTTGACCGAGGGCGTCGCCGCACCGCCGGGCGTGCAGCCGGGCGCACCGCCGGCGGCAACGCGGGAGGTGACCCGATGACGGCGCTGCGGGTGGAGCTGCGCAAGGTCGCCACCACGCGGATGTGGTGGATCCTGCTCCTGGGCCTCGTGGGCTACATGGCGTTCCTCGCCGGGATCCTTGCCATCGCGTTCACCCGTCCCGAGATCCTGGCCGGCGCCGGCGGCTCGGACGCGGGGGCGCAGGGCTTCCCCATGGACCCGACGTCGGTGGCCACGAGCATCTACACCCTGCCCGCCTCCACGGGCTACGTGTTCCCGCTGGTGATCGGCGCCCTCATGATGACCGGGGAGTACCGCTACCAGACGGTCACCGCGACGTTCCTGGCCCAGCCGCACCGCGGCGTCGTCCTGACGGCGAAGATGGCGGCGAGCCTGCTCGTCGGCTTGGTCGGCGGCGTCGCCGCGACCATCGCGACGGCGCTCGTGGGCGCCGGCGTCCTGGCGGCGACCGGTGAGGCGACCCTCCTGGACGACCCCACGATCCGGCGTTCCCTGGTCCTCACCTGCCTCGCCATGGGGATCTGGGCGATGGTCGGCACCGGCTTCGGCGCCGTGCTCACCAACCAGGTGGCCTCGATCCTCGTGGTCCTCGCCTTCACGCAGTTCGTCGAGCCGATCCTGCGGCTGTTCCTCGGCGGCAACGCGACGACGGCGGGGATCTCGCGGTTCCTGCCGAGTGCGGCGGGCGAGGCGCTGGCCGGCGGAGGGCTCTTCGGCGGGTTCACCCAGGCCGATCCGCTCTCCTGGTGGCAGGGCGGCCTGGTGCTCCTCGCCTACGCCCTGGTCTTCGCCTCGATCGGCGCTGCGACCACCCTGCGCCGCGACGTCGGCTGACTCACCGGACGGCTGCCCTGCCGGGACGGACGCGCACCGGGCGGGCGCGCGGGGATCACCTAGGCTGAGCCCAGCGCCGACGACCGGCAGCCGGCCGACCGTCCGTTCACCCACGCGCAGGAGTGACGAGTCATCGTGTCCCCGCAGACGCCTCTGGACCCCGCGGCCATCCCGACCGGGTTCGGGGGGAACGAGTGGTTGATCGAGGAGCTGTACGAGCAGTACCGCAAGGATCGCACCCTCGTGGACCCCGCCTGGTGGGACTTCTTCGAGGACTACCGCTCCGCCGAGCCGAACGGGAGCGAGCAGCGTCCGGCCGCCGTGGCCGTGACGACGCCTGCACCGGCTCCGTCGAGCAACGCGACCGCCCCGGCTCGGGCGTCCGGTCCCGGGCCCGCCGCCGTCGCGCCTCCTCCTGAACCGGCCCGCGCGGTCCGGACCGTCGCCGTCGAACCGGCGCCGGCTCCCCGGCCGACGCCGGAGCCGGAGCCTGCGAGGCGGCCGGAGGCCGCGCAGCAGCCGGACGCGGAGCCTCGACCGGCTCGACCGCTTCCTCCCGTCCGCTCGGACGTGCGCGCGCAGCCCGCCACCGCCTGGTACGCGGCCCCCGCCCCGGCGCTGGATGCCCGTGACGCTGGGGGCGCCGACGACGTCTCCACCCTGCGCGGTCCGGCCGCCCGGGTGGTGGCCAACATGGAGACCAGCCTCGAGATCCCGACGGCGACGAGCGTCCGGGCGGTGCCCGCGAAGCTGCTCGTGGACAACCGGATCGTGGTCAACAACCACCTCGCCCGCAGCCGCGGCGGCAAGGTCTCGTTCACGCACCTCATCGGTTTCGCCGTGGTCGAGGCGCTCGCCGACCTCCCGGCGATGAACGCCGCGTACCGCGAGGTTGACGGCAAGCCGTCGGTCGTGCGCCCTGCGCACGTGAACCTCGGGCTGGCGATCGACCTGGCACGCCCGGACGGTTCGCGCCAGCTCCTGGTTCCGTCCGTCAAGGGTGCCGAGCGGATGGACTTCGCGACCTTCTGGGTGGCCTACGAGGACATGGTCCGCCGCGCCCGCACCGGCAAGCTCACCGCCGACGACTTCGCCGGGACCACGATCACGCTCACGAACCCGGGAACGATCGGCACCGTCCACTCCGTGCCGCGCCTCATGTCCGGACAGGGCACCATCATCGGCGTCGGCGCCATGGAGTACCCGGCCGAGTTCCAGGGTGCGGCGGAGGACACCCTCGCGCGCCTCGGCGTCTCCAAGGTCCTCACGCTCACGTCCACGTACGACCACCGCATCATCCAGGGTGCGCAGTCCGGCGAGTTCCTCCGGATCGTGCATCGCAAGTTGCTGGGCGAGGACGAGTTCTACGACCGCGTCTTCGCGTCGCTGCGCGTGCCCTACGAGCCCGTGCGCTGGACCCAGGACCGCCATGTGGACCCCGAGATCGAACTCGGGAAGCCGGCCCGGATCGCCGAGCTCATCCACGCCTACCGCTCCCGCGGCCACCTCATGGCCGACACCGATCCCCTGGCCTACCGGCAGCGTCGCCACGCCGATCTCGACGTCCAGAACCACGGCCTCACCCTCTGGGACCTCGACCGGACCTTCCCGACCGGTGGTCTGGGCGGCGCCCCGCAGGCCAGGTTGCGCGACATCCTCGGCCTGCTGCGGGACGCGTACTGCCGCACGATCGGCGTCGAGTACATGCACCTGCATGAGCGCACCGAGCGTCGCTGGATGCAGGAGCGCCTGGAAGCCGGCTACACCAAGCCGAGCCCCGAGAAGCAGCAGCAGATCCTCCACCGCCTCAACGCGGCCGAGGCGTTCGAGACGTTCCTGCAGACCAAGTACGTGGGCCAGAAGCGCTTCAGTCTCGAGGGCGCGGAGTCGCTGATCCCTCTTCTGGACGCGGTCCTCACGCTCGCCGCCCAGGAGGGCCTGGACGAGGTCGGCGTCGGGATGGCCCATCGCGGCCGTCTCAACGTCCTCGCCAACATCGCGGGGAAGAGCTACGCCCAGATCTTCGCGGAGTTCGAGGGCAACCAGGACCCACGCAGCGTCCAGGGCTCGGGAGACGTGAAGTACCACCTGGGCACCGAGGGCACGTTCACCGCGCCCGACGGCGAGCAGACCAGGGTCTACCTGGCCGCCAACCCCTCCCACCTGGAGGCCGTCAACGGCGTGCTCGAGGGCGTGGTCCGCGCCAAGCAGGACCGGATCGACCTCGGCGGCCGGGGCTTCTCCGTCCTCCCTGTTCTCATCCACGGCGACGCGGCGTTCGCCGGCCAGGGCGTGGTGACGGAGACCCTGAACCTCTCCCAGCTGCGGGGATACCGCACGGGCGGGACCATCCACGTCATCATCAACAACCAGATCGGGTTCACCACGGGGTCCTCCCACTCTCGCTCCACGCTCTACTGCACGGACGTGGCGAAGGGCCTGCAGATCCCGGTCTTCCACGTCAACGGCGACGACCCGGAGGCCGTGACCCGGGTGGGCGAACTCGCCTTCGCCTACCGCCAGGAGTTCCAGAAGGACGTCGTGATCGACCTGGTGTGCTACCGCCGGCGCGGGCACAACGAGGGCGACGACCCGTCGATGACGCAACCGGTCATGTACGGGCTCATCGAGAAGAAGCGCAGCGTCCGCAAGTTGTACACCGAGGCCCTCATCGGTCGCGGCGACCTGACGGTGGAGCAGGCGGAGGAGGCGCTCCAGCACTACCACGCCGAGCTCGAGCGCGCCTTCACCGAGACCCGCGACACCGGCTACCGGCCGCCCGCGGAGACCGAACCCGTGGCCGGGCTCGAGCGCCCGGAGTCGCAACTCGAGGACGCGGGCACGATGGTGGGCTGGCGGACCGCCGTCACGCAAGAGGTGCTCGAACGGATCGGCCAGGCGCACGCCCGCCCGCCCGAGGGCTTCACCGTGCACCCGAAGCTCGTGCCGCTCCTCGCCAAGCGAGAGCAGATGTCGAGGGAGGGCGGGATCGACTGGGGGTACGGCGAGGTCCTCGCCTTCGGCTCGCTCCTGCTCGAGGGGACGCCGATCCGGCTGGCGGGTCAGGACTCGCGCCGCGGCACGTTCGTGCAACGTCACGCCGTCCTGCACGACCGCGTGACGGGCGCGGAGTGGACACCGCTCATGTACCTCTCGGCGGAGCAGGCCAAGTTCTTCGTCTACGACTCCTCGCTCAGCGAGTTCGCCGCCATGGCCTTCGAGTACGGGTACTCGGTGGAACGGCCCGAGGCACTCGTGCTCTGGGAGGCCCAGTTCGGGGACTTCGCGAACGGCGCCCAGACGGTGGTGGACGAGTTCATCTCCTCCTCGGAGCAGAAGTGGGGCCAACGGTCCTCGGTGGTGCTCCTCCTCCCGCACGGCTACGAGGGCCAGGGCCCGGACCACTCCTCGGGCAGGATCGAGCGCTATCTGCAGCTGTGCGCCGAGCAGAACATGACCGTGGCCGTCCCGACCACGCCGGCCTCGTACTTCCACCTGCTCCGCCGCCAGGCCTACGCACGGCCGCGGCGCCCCCTCGTGGTCTTCACCCCGAAGTCCATGCTCCGCCTGCGGGCCGCCACCTCGGCCACGCACGATTTCACGTCCGGGGAGTTCCGCCCCGTTCTCGGCGATCCGACCGTCACCGGGGCGCGTCGCGTCCTCATGTGCGCCGGGAAGGTGTACTACGACCTCGTGGCGGAACGCGAGCGTCGGGGGCTCACCGACACTGCGATCGTGCGGCTCGAACAGATCTACCCGCTCGACGTCGACGCCGTCCGCGCCGAGTTCGACCGGCACCCCGAGGCGCAGATCGCCTGGGTCCAGGAGGAGCCTGCGAATCAGGGGGCGTGGCTGTTCGTCTCCCACCACCTGCGTCCGGCAGTGAGCGGGCGCGAGGTGGGCCGGGTCTCGCGGCCGCCGTCGGCGTCGACCGCCGCCGGCTCGCACCGCACCCACGAGCGCGAGCAGGCGGCACTCATCAAGGAGGCCTTCGAGAGATGAGCGGGCAGAGATGAGCAGGAACCTGTGAGCGGCCCCGAGACCGAGCCGGAGAGCGGGGCGACCGACGCCTCCTCGTTGCGCGTCTGCGTGGTGGGCGACGAACTGGTCGCGGGACAGGGGGACGCCCGGGGCCTCGGCTGGGTCGGGCGCGTGGTGGCCCGCAGCCACCTCGAGGGATCGGCGCTCGTCGCCACGCTCGCCGTCCCGGGCGAGACCACCACGGCCCTGGCGGCGCGGTGGGAGGCCGAGTGCGATCGGCGCTTCTCCCCACGCAGCGACAACCGCCTGGTGATCGGCCTGGGCAGCGCCGACCTCGAAGCCGGCATCTCGACGGCGCGAAGCCGGCTCAACCTGGCCAACGTGCTCGACGGCGCGACGGCGCGTCGCGTGCCCTGTTTCGTGGTCGGACCCCCGCCGAACGCGCGGACGGATCATGACCGCCTCGCCGAGCTCTCGACGGCGTTCGCGGACGTCTGCCTCCGACGGCGCGTGCCGTACGTCGAGACCTTCGAGCCGCTGCGCGCGCACGAGCAGTGGCTGGGCGACCTCGCGACCGGGGACGGCTCGCACCCGGGCCAGGCGGGCTACGGCCTGCTCGCCTGGCTCGTGCTGCACAACGGCTGGGCGGCCTGGCTGGGCGTCTCGGCCGACTGACGGTCCCCAGCCTCGCGGCACAGCTCGCCTCGGGTCACAACTCAGGCCGGGGGCACAGCTGAGCCCCGGGGCGCAGCTCAGTCCTGCGGTGCGGCGTCGTCGGTGGGGCCGGGCGCACCACGCCGCACGTCCACCATGCCGGAGACGGTGTTCGCCGTGAGCCAGCACCCCGTGGCGTCCTGCTGCTCCTGCACGCTGGTGACCCCGGAGGTCCGGCGGTCCGCGCCGTCCACGAGCACCCGACCGCTGATCGTGCGGACCGTCAGCACGAGGCCGCACGCCGGCGGAAGCGTCACGCCCACCGGGGCGGACACGGAGTTGACGTTGATCACGGAGGTCGCAAGCGCCGTCGTCAGCGTGACCGCACCCGAGACCGTGGAGACCTCCACGCGGGGCAGGGTGCCTCCCAACCGGACCGGACCGGAGACCGTGTTCACCCGAACGGCGCCGTCGTGGCCGGTGACCGCGAGACCACCGGAGACCGCCTTCACGTCCAGGCGTCCGCGGGTGTCCTCCACCACGACGCCTCCGCTGGCCGTGCCCACCGAGACGTCCTCGTGAACGCCGCGGACCCGCACGTCGGCCAGAGCGGTGCCGATCTTCAGGACGGTGCCCCGAGGCAGGGTCACGCGTAGGTCGGCCGAGTCCTTGCTCCGGTAGGAGTTGAGCCGCTTCAGCCAGCCCTCCCACCCGAGGAACGTGTAGCCGATGCTCAGGCCCATGGGGTCCTGGCGCACCTCGAGGGGCTGGCCGGACACCTCGCGGAACTCGACGCGCACGCCCGGGGCGTCCCACACGTCCACCTCGACGCTCCCGCCGATCAACTGGACCCTCACCACAGGCGCAGCGGGAAGGTCCATCGTCTGCGGGCCCGGCACCATCCACGACGTCGTCGGCATCGTCGTTCCCTTCCTCCATCGCTCACGCAGGTCGCGGCACCACCCTAGGCCGCCGCGAGCCGACCGCGCGGGCCGTCCCGGTCAGGGGAGGGCGACGACGGCGGTCAACCACGCCCCCGCGGCCACGAGCGCACCCGCGAGCTCGACGAGGATCGTGATCCCCGTTGCCTTCAGCGCGGCAAGCGTGGCGGACCACGCGGCCTCGATCCGGCGCAGCCGGACGTACTCGGCCACGAAGACGCCGCCGATGAACCCCACGACGAGCCCGAGGACGGGGATCACGAAGAAGCCCACGACACCCGCGAGCCCACCCCAGAGAAGGGTCGAGTTGGGCACGTCGGAGCGACGCAGGTGCCGGCCCGCCAGCAGGTACTTCGCCACGGACGCGAGCCCGAGGGCGAGCACCGCAACGCCGAGGACTGCCCACGCCCACGGGCCGCCCGTGAGGACGGCCCAGACGGCGATCGCGCCCAGGATGATCAGCGAGCCGGGCAGGACCTGGACCACCACCCCCACCAGCCCGAACGCGATCGCCAGGCCGACGAGCAGTTCACCCCCCGGGCTCACCAGAGGACGGCGAGCGTGACGTTGACGACCGTGAGGCCGGCCACCGCCCCGAGCAGGCCCCGCGTGGCCTTCTCGGGACGCCGGTCGGCCAGGATCAGCAGGGCGTTGATCACCAGTGCGATCACGAGCTTCAGGCCGATCTTCGCCTCGGGGTAGTCCTTGTCCAGCCCGAGCGAGCCGATGAGGACCAACAGGATGCCGGTGACCAGCGCCGTGAGCGCGGCGTGCACGGCCCCTCGGGGGACGCGCGGTTCGCGCATCGAGACCGCGACGCTCCCGAGCACGAAGGCCCAGCTGAGCAGGTGGAGGACGAGGACGACGCCGAGCAGGATCTCCATGCCTCCAGCCTAGGCGCCACGACAGAGACGCCGAACGCGGGGTGGTTCGGGGGAAGACGGCGCCTTCCCCGAGCAACCCCGCGTTCGGCGGGCTGAGTCAGACGACAGGGACGAGCAGGGTCAGACGGCCGGCTTGCCGGCGACGGCGCGCAGGCCCCAGCCGAGGAGGGCGAACAGGACGCCGGCACCCATGACGAGCGCGGAGACGCCGAATGCCACCACCGAGGTGAACAGCGACGCCCGGAGGAACGAGCCGTTCATGACAACCACGCGGACCGGGTCCTCGCGGTCGAGCTCGGCGTAGGTCTTGCCCTCGGACGCCTCGAGGGCGTGCTTGTTGATGACGTTGGCCTGGACCCAGGCGTCGATCGGGCCGTCGACCGTGTTGCCGGCGAACATCGCGGCGTCCTCGGAGATGGTGATCTTCTCGTCCACGAGGTTGGCGCGGACGGTCAGCCACGTCGAGGCGCCGGCGATGACGAAGAGGATTCCGGCGACGATCGCGATCATGCCGAGGATGCGGGCGGTCTTCGACGAGCGGTCGACCACAGGGGCGGCGGAGCCGGGTTCGGCAAGTTGTGCCATGAGGAGTCCTTCCGGGCGGCGGTCGCGAGACTCGCCTCGCTCGCCGTCACGTGTGAGGCGCCTCGGGTACCCCCGAGGCACGGGGCAGGTTGCGTTCCCGCTGGTCGCGGGCACGAGACGAGTCAACCAGCGCCTATGCACGGATCCCTGGGACCTTTTACCCGGAGATCGCCGAAGTTGTAGAACCGCCGTCGGTACGGCGGCTCCCGACCGTCCCGGCTCCCCGCTACAGCAGCCGCCGCGCCGCGGCCCATCGGGTCAGCTCGTGCCGCGAGGAGAGCTGCAACTTCCGCAGCACGGCGGAGACGTGGGTCTCGACCGTCTTCACCGAGATGAACAACTCCCCCGCCACCTCGCGGTAGGAGTACCCGCGGGCGATGAGGCGCATGACCTCGCGTTCGCGCGCCGAGAGACGGTCGAGCTCGGAGTCCGCCGTCGCCACCTCTCCCGTACCGAAGGCGTCGAGTACGAAGCCGGCGAGGCGGGGCGAGAACACGGCGTCGCCGTCGGCCACGCGGCGCACCGCCTCGGAGAGGTCCGTGCCGGAGATCGCCTTGGTCACGTATCCGCGCGCCCCGGCGCGGATCACCGTCACCACGTCCTCGCTCGCGTCCGAGACCGAGAGCGCGAGGAACCGCGAGGGGACGCCCGCACACCGCCGCACGACCTCGGCGCCGCCCCCGCCGTCGCCCCCGGGCAGGTGGACGTCGAGCAGGACGACGTCGGGCACGAGGGCCCGCACAGCATCGACGGCGGACGGCACGTCGGCCGCCTCGCCCACCACCTCGAGATCGGGGGCGAGTCCGGCCCGGACGCCCACCCGGACCAGGTGGTGGTCGTCGACCACCACCACCCGCAGGAGAGGTCCTCCGGCTTCCGCCGCCACACCGGCGCCCGGCGCCTCACCCTCGGTCACGACCGGCCTCCCTGATCCGCCTCTGTCTCTCCACTCGCCGCCTCCACTCGTTGCTGCCCGGCGCCGGCGACAACGGTCGCGGGCAAGGCCCCGGGCAGGGCCGCGGGCACGGCACCAACCGCGGGCGCCGGCGCGCCGACGGCCACGCCTGCGCCGTCGAGCACGGCCACCGGGACGGCCAGGCGCACCTCGGTGCCCCGCCCCGGGCCCGACCGCACGCTCGCCTCGCCGCCGTGCCGGCGCATGCGTCCGACGATCGACTCGCGCACCCCGTGGCGGTCAGCGGGGACAGCGTCGAGCACGAAGCCCTCGCCGCGGTCCCGGACGAACACCTCCACGACCGTCGGCCCCACCTCGGCGTACAGCGAGACGGGCGCGCGGCCGTGCGTGACAGCGTTCGTGAGCGCCTCGCGCGTGGCCGCGAGGAGGGGCTCCGCGGCGGCCGACGGCGGGCGGTCGCCCGCGGTGACCACGTCGATGACGACGCCGTACCGGTCCTCGACCTCGGCCGCCACGTCCGCCACGGCAGCCGCGAGCGACGTGCCCGCGCGCGGACGGTCGGCATACAGCCAGTCCCGAAGCTCGCGCTCCTGCGCCCGGGCGAGGCGCGCGACGGCGTCGGCGTCGCCGGCCCGCGCCCGGATCAGGGAGAGGGTCTGCAGGACGGAGTCGTGCAGGTGGGCGGCGATGTCCGCCCGCTCGGCCTCCCGGGCACGGGCGGCGCGCTCGGCGCCGAGGTCGCGGATGAGGCGCAGCCACAGCGGCGCCAGCACGAGGGCCAGCCCGGCGAGCACCGCCAGGCTCGCCAGGGCGGCACGCACGAGGTCACCGGCCCCCTGGCCCTGCCCCACGAGCAGGATGACCCCGAGCGTTGCGAGGAGCGCCCCGCCGCCCACGCGAAGTGCAGCGGACGTGCGTTCGGGCGCGGCTGCCGCCGCCTCGCGCTCGACGGCGCCCACCTGGCTCCAGGCGAGCCCGGCGCCGGCGAGCAGGACGAGGGCAGGCACGAACCAGGCGACGTCGAGGCCGGCGCCGGCGCGCTCGGCCACGAGCAGCCCCGCGGCGACCAGGAGGAGCAGGCCGAGCGCCAGTTCGGTGACCGGGAACGCACGGGCGCGCTCCCGCGGTCCGGGGGCGAGCCGGGCTCGGTCCGCGGGCCGGCTCGCTCGCGCCGCCTCCACCGGGTCCCCAGGCGGCACGGTGGCCCACAGCCACAGATAGAACAGCGCGCCGGCTCCCCCGATCAGGGTCGAGGCGAGGAAGAAGGCACGGACTCGTCCCACCGGCACGTCCAGGTGCGCGGCGACCCCGGCGCAGACGCCCGCCACGCGCCTGCCGCGGCGCGGCCGGCGCAACGGCAGGCGCGCCGGCGGGACGGGGACGCCCGCGGGTGGGGCCGACACCCCCGGCGCGGTGCTCATGGATGCCATGGTCACACGTACGGCGCCGCGCGTGCCGCCTCGGGGTACCAGATCCGGGGTAGATCAGGGGAGAATCAGGGTGGTCCCCGATGGCGCCGGGACCCCCGCGAGGAGTTGGCTCGGAGCATGAGCAGCACACCGCCCCTCCCTCCGGAACCCGGCTCTCCGACCTCGTTCCCTCCCCCCGGGCCCTGGCCGCCGGCCGCGCCGCCACCCGGCACCCCCGCCGGCGGGCCGCCCCGCCCCCACGGCTCGGACTCCTTCTTCGACTCCCTGCGCCGCGCCGGCGTCGTGCGCGCGAACGACCGCTGGATCGGTGGCGTGGCCGCCGGCCTGGCGCGCCGGCTCGGCGTCGATCCGCTCCTGGTCCGCGGCGCGTTCGTGGTCCTCACCCTCTTCGGCGGGCTCACGCTCGTGGTCTACGGGCTGGCGTGGGCGCTCCTGCCCGAGGAGTCGGACGGGCGCATCCACCTCCAGGAGGCGATCCGCGGCCGGTTCGACGCCGCGCTCGCGGGCGCGGCCGCCTTCGTGGTGGTCGGGATCACCCGTCCGGTGTTCTGGTTCCAACCCGACCAGTGGGCGCCCGGGTGGCTGATCGCCCTCGGCTGGCTGGGCCTGCTCGCGACGGTGGTCGTTGTCGCCGTCGTCCTCGCCGGACGGGAGCGCCCCCGCCCGCCGGCCGGCCCCGCCCCCTACCCGACAAGTCCCTCAGAGAGAGGCGCACCCGCGATGAGCACCCCGACCACCCCACCGGCCGGCCCCTCGGGGTCGTTGCCACCGACCGAACCGGGCGTCCCGCCCGCCGGCGCCCCGGTCTACCCGGCCGCCCCGCCCACCCAGGGATACGCCCCGCCCGCGCAGGGATACACCCCGCCGCCGCAGGCGTACGCCCTGCCGCCACAGGGCTACGCGCCGCCCCCCGCGTCCGGCTACTCACCTCCTCCCGTGCAGACCTATCAGCCACCCGCAGCCACCGCCGCCCCCGCGTGGGAGCCGCCGCCGCCCAAGCCGCGGGTCCCGGGTCCGGGCGCGGTCACGGTCGGCGTGACGCTGGCCCTGTGCCTCTTCGGCGCCGCCGCCGTCCTGCTCATCGAGCGGACCGGGGCGTTCGACGGCGGAGCCGCGCTGGTCATCGCCGGCACCACCCTCGCGCTGCTGGGTCTGGGGGTCCTGGTCAGCGGCGTTCGCGGGCGGCGGTCCGGGGTGCTCGGCGGCCTCGCGGTCCTCGTCGCGCTGCTCGCCGTGCCCGTCGCCCTGATCGCGACGACGGCGCCGCACTGGCGCAACGTGGTGTCCTCGGGCGGCACGGTGGTCGCCGGCGACGTCACCTGGGCTCCGACGTCCGTGGCCGACGCCGAGGCGGGCTACTCCTACGGCGTCGGGGAGGCGAGCATCGACCTCACCGGCGTCCCCCTCGCCGAGGCGGGGACGGACCCCGTCACCGTGCCGATCGAGTCCGGCGCAGGGAGCACCACCGTCCTGGTGCCGTCGGGCGTCCCGCTGGAGGTCCGGGTCCGCCTCGGGGCGGGCCAGATCTCGACGGTCCTGGTCGGCGACTGGACCCGCTCCCTCAACGCCTCGGGTCGGGCGGTCGACGCGGGGTCCGACGCCAACGGCGACCTCGCCGGAGACCAGATCTCCGGCACGAACCTCGACCTCACCCTCCGCTCCCCCGCGGCGGGCGACCCTCAGATGATCGTCACGGTCGATGCCGGCCTCGGCGACGTCACTATCCGGGAGGCCCTGCGATGAGCACCCACGACCTCACCCCGTCCGAACCGACGCTGTCCGAACCCACCATGCCCGATGCGGTCACCACGCCCGACGCGGTCACCACGCCCGACGCGCTGACCGTGCCCATCGCCCCGGTGGTGCCCGTTGTGCCCGCCATGTCGGCAGCGCCGCAGGACGCGCCGGCCCCGGTCGCGACGACGGCCACGACGCCCACGCCCACCGCACCCGCTCCCGTGGCGCCCGCCCGGCTGCGCGTGGGGACGGTGGTCTGGGGCCTCGTCCTCGCGCTGATCGGGATCGGCGTCGCGGCGATCGGCGCCGGAGCGGCCCTCGACGTCCAGGCCGCCCTCATCGTGCTCCTGGTGGTCGCGGGCACCGCGCTCCTCGTCGGCGCCATCGTCACGACCCGCCGGAACAGCCGCACCTGAGCGTCGTCGACGGCGCACGTCGCCCGCCCCATCGGACTCGCGAGGGACCGGTGGGGCGGGCGTCGTTCAGCGACCGGCCAGCCGCGCGGCCCGGAGGTACTGCTGCTCGGCCGCGACCAGCACGTCGGCGAAGTCGGCGGCCGGCGCCACGTCCCGGGTGTGCGTGAGTATCCGCCGGCGCAGGTCGCGGTCGACGGCGAGGCGCACCAGGGCCTCGGCCAGGCCGTCGTCGTCGTCCGCAAGGAGGCCGTCCACCTCGTCGGTGACGAACTCCGTGATGCCCGTCCCCGCCCGGGCCACGACGGCCAGCCCTGCGGCCCGCGCCTCCAGCGCCGCGATGCCGAAGGCCTCGAGTTCGACGGCCGAGAGGTAGACGTCCTGGTCGGCATAACGGGCCGGGAGCGTGCCCCGGTCGACCCGGCCGAGCAACGCGACCGCATCGGCCACACCGAGGCGCTCGGCCTCGCGCTGGACGGCCGCGGCGTCGGGACCGGAGCCGATCACCGTCAGGTGGGCCCGGCGGCCGCCATCGATACCCGGGCCCAGCCGCGCCAGCGCCTCGGCGAAGGCGCGCACGAGGGCCACCGAACGCTTGCGAGGCGCGAGCCGCTGGGTCGCGACCACGCGCAGCGGATCGGCGCCGTCGTCGCCCTCGAGGGTCCGGGCGGCAGCGACCGCGCGCCACGGCGCGAGATCGAGGCCGTTGACCACCACCGCGACGTCGTCCCGGCCCAGCGCCGCGGCCACGCGATCAGCGGCCACCCGGCTCACTGCGGTCAGGGCGGCCGGCGCGTCCCGCCACCCCGTCAACCGCGCCCCCGCACCGACCCACCACTCTGCGCCCGTGAGCATGCAGTGCCAGGTGATCACCAGTGGCTGTCGGAGGGCGCGGGCAGCCCGGGCTCCGTCGTGCGCGAACGGCGAGACCACTCCCGCGTGGACGTGGACCACGTCCGGCTCGAGCATGCGCAGGGCCCGGGTGATGAGGCGCCCCCCCAGCGGGTGCACCGGCAGGCCGAACGTGACGGCCGAGGCCATCCGGTGGACGCGGACGCCCGTCGGCTCGTCGGTGGTGGTCCTCAGTGCGCCGTCCGCCGCCCGCGTCGCGGTCAGGACGTGGACCGCGTGACCGGCCGCCGCCTGGTGCGCCGCGAGGTCGTGGACCTGGGACTCGATGCCGCCCGTGCGCGGGGGGTAGCAGTCGGAGACGTGGACGATCCGCACCGCGTCAGGCTATCCGGGCACGAGTCGTCAAGCCGCGGTCCCGGACGCACCGCTCCGGCGTGCACGACCGGATGAGCGGCGCATCCCCCGGCGTCATTCCCACTCGATCGTGCCCGGCGGCTTGGAGGTGACGTCGAGGACCACACGGTTGACCTCGGGCACCTCGTTCGTGATGCGGGTGGAGATCCGGGCGAGCACGTCGTAGGGCAGGCGCGTCCAGTCCGCGGTCATCGCGTCCTCGGAGGAGACCGGGCGCAGCACGATCGGGTGGCCGTAGGTGCGACCGTCGCCCTGGACCCCGACGGACCGCACGTCCGCCAGGAGCACCACCGGGCACTGCCAGATCTCGCGGTCCAGGCCGGCGCGCGTGAGCTCCTCGCGGGCGATGGCGTCCGCCGCGCGGAGGATCGCGAGGTTGTGCGCGGTGACCTCGCCGATCACCCGGATCCCCAGGCCCGGGCCGGGGAACGGCTGGCGCCAGACGATCACCTCGGGCACACCGAGCGCGAGGCCGACGGCGCGCACCTCGTCCTTGAAGAGGGTGCGAAGAGGCTCCACGAGGTCGAACTGGAGGTCGTCCGGGAGTCCGCCCACGTTGTGGTGGCTCTTGATCGTGGCGGCGCCCTCGCCGCCGCCGCTCTCCACCACGTCCGGGTAGAGCGTGCCCTGGACCAGGAAGCGCACCTCCTCGCCGTGGGCCCCCGCCTCGGCGACGACGGCGCGCGCCGCGTCCTCGAAGACGCGGATGAACTCCCGCCCGATGATCTTGCGCTTGGTCTCGGGCTCGTGGACGCCCGCGAGCGCGGCGCGGAACCGCGGCTGGGCGTCCACGACCATGAGCCGAACGCCGGTGGCCGCGACGAAGTCGCGCTCCACCTGCTCGGCCTCGCCGGCGCGCAGGAGCCCGTGGTCCACGAACACGCACGTCAACTGGTCGCCGACCGCCTCGTGGACCAGCGCCGCCGCCACAGAGGAGTCGACGCCGCCCGAGAGGCCGCAGATCACCCGGCCGTCCCCCACCTGCGCGCGGATGGCAGCGACCTGCTCGGCGATCACGTTCCCGGGCGTCCAGTCCGAGCCGAGGCCCGCGCCGTCGTGCAGGAACGCCTCGAGCGCCCGCTGCCCCAGGGGCGAGTGCTTGACCTCGGGGTGCCACTGCATCCCGAAGAGGCGACGACGGCGGTCCTCGAACGCTGCCACCGGGGAGCCGGGCGAGGTGGCGAGCACGTCGAATCCCTCGGGCGCGGCGTGGACGGCATCGCCGTGGCTCATCCACACCTGCTGCTCGGCCGGCGAGCCGGCGAGCAGCGTGCCCTTCGCCTCGACCCGGACCGCGGTGCCGCCGTACTCCCGGGTCCCCGTCCGGGCGACGGTGCCGCCGAGGGCCGCGGCCATCGCCTGGAAGCCGTAGCAGATGCCGAGGACGGGCACTCCGGCCTCGAAGAGGGCGGGGTCGACGGCCGGGGCCCCCTCGGCGTAGACCGAGGCCGGTCCGCCGGAGAGGATCACGGCGGCTGGGTCCTTGGCGAGCATCGCCTCGACGCTCATCGAGTGGGGCACGATCTCGGAATACACGTTGGCCTCGCGCACCCGCCGCGCGATGAGCTGCGCGTACTGGGCGCCGAAGTCGACGACGAGGACAGGACGGTGCGGGGTCCCGCCGGGGGCGGGAACGGCGTCGGTCACCGCGACAGGATAGAGGGCCCGCTCCGGGCGCCTACGCCCCGGTCCCGAGGTCGGCGGACACCCAGCGGCTGGCCCTGCGCTCGACCACGAAGGAGAGCACGGGCACCACGCCGGCCGCGACCATGACCACGATGCGCCCGAATCCCCAGCGCATCCGGGACCACAGGTCGAACACCGTGACTAGGTAGATCACGTAGATCCAGCCGTGGGCAAACGCGACCCACCGCCCGATCACGGGCTCGGGCTCGCCCGAGGCGTCCACCCCGCCCGCCTGGAACACGTACTTGAGGATCAACTCGGCGCACAGCAGCAGCAACCACACGCCGGTGACGAACGCCATGACGCGGTACCGCGCGAAGGCCGAGCGCACCTTCGCCGGATCGAGGCCTCGGGCGATGGACGACGACGCCTGCGGTGCGGACACGGCTCACCTGCTCTGAGGGGATGGGGACGAGGGATCGGGGACGATCGGGCCATTCTCTCAGGCCGGGCGGATGAGGGTCGGTGTCCACAGGGCCCGGGTCCCCCGCGTCGGGGCGCCTACTCGCGTCGGGGCTCTCGGAGCCGCGTGACCTCGTCCCGCACCAGGCGGATCCACAGGAGCACCGCGAAGCCGCCGAAGATCCACCACTGCGCCGCGTAGGCGAGGTTCTGCAGGTTGAGCCCGCCCGACGGCGTCGGCGCGGGGACCGGGACCAGGTCGGCGGACTGGGGCGGGTCCGAGGAGACGAGCCGCAGGTAGCCGCCGTAGATCGGCGGCCCCCAGAGGTTCGCGAGCTGACCGGAAGAGATCGAGCCGAGCGTGCCGGGGGCGAACTCCCCGGCCAGGGCCGCCTCGGACGCGGCGATCTCGCCGACCAGCGTCACCCTGCCCGCCGGTGCGGCGAGCGGTTCCCCGGGACCGAGCCGCGCCGTCGTCGTCGCGGCGTCGCCGTCCACCCGGCCGCGCAGCACCGGCAGCACCGCGCCGGTTCCGCCGCCCTCGGTGACCCGCAGGCCCGTGACCACGAGCGAGCCGGCCTCGCCGTCGGAGTCCTCGGCGATCACGAACTCTGCTCCTGTGAGGTACTCCCCCGTCACGAGGACCCGCGCTCCGACCACGTCCGCCGTCACCGAGGTCTGGGGCGCGAGGACCTCGTCGATCGGCACCGGGGCGACGGCGGAGTGCTCCTGAGCGGCGCGCGCGGCCGCCTGCTCACCCCGGATCTGCGCGCGGTCCAATTGCCATGCCCCGAGCCGGATGCAGACCGCGGCAGCGAGCAGCAGAAGGGCAAGGATGCCGAGCATCCGTGGGCTGCGCGCGACGGCGAGCCAGTCCGGCGGAGCCTCTCGGCGGGTGACCACACGGCAAGACTAGGCATCCGACGACGGGCGGCGGGCACCCGAGGACGGTGCCGGGCACCCGACGGGCATCGGGGAGGACGGAGCGCCGCCCCGATGCCCGTCGCGAATGCGCCGCGGCTGCGGGCGACGCAATCGCCCGCAGCGCGCAAGAATGGGCCCTGGTCGGCGGGCTGGCGGCGCCGACCGGATGCAACGGGGCAGCGCGGGCTCGGCGACGGGCCCCGATCCCGGCCGTCCGGCGGTGCCGCCGACGCGTACGCACCTGACGTCGGACCGGCCCGCGGGCCGGGCAGCCCAGGAGAAAGAGCAGGAATCGTGGCCCGAAGCATCTACGTGGCGTCCCCCGAGGGATACACCGGGAAGTCGAGCATCGCGCTCGGCCTCGTGGACCTACTGGTCAGCAAGGTGCAGCGGGTCGGGGTCTTCCGGCCCGTCGCGCGCACGGAGAAGGGCCGCGACAGCGTCCTGCAACTCCTGCTCAACGTCGATGGCGTCGACCTGGACTACGACGCCTGCATCGGCGTGCACTACGACCAGGTGCACGCCGACCCCGAGGCGGCGCTCGGCACGATCGTCCAGCGTTATCGGGAGATGGAGCGGCAGTGCGACGCCGTCGTGATCGTCGGCTCCGACTACACCGACGTCGCCAGCCCGAACGAACTGGCCTTCAACGCGCGCATCGCCGCGAACCTCGGCTCACCCGTGATCCTCGTCCTGCGCGCCCTCGACCGCACGCCGGAGGAGATCCGGCAGGTGGCGGACGTCGCGATCGCCGAGATCCAGGCGGGGCACGCCACGGTGGTGGCCGTGGTCGCCAACCGCTGCAACCCCGGCGATCTCGAGGCCGTCGCCGCCGCCCTGAAGGACTCCCTCCCGGTCTTCACGCTCCCGGAGATCCCCCTGCTCTCCGCTCCGACTGTCGGCGAGCTCATGGAGTCGGTCGAGGGGGTCCTGACCGCGGGCGACCCCGCCCTGCTCTCCCGCGAAGCCGAGGGCGTCATGGTCGGCGCGATGAGCATGGAGCACCTCCTGGACCGGCTCCACGACGGCGCCGTCGTCATCACCCCCGGCGACCGTTCGGACATCCTCCTCGGCCTCGTCTCTGCCCACGCGGCCGCGTCCTTCCCCTCGCTGTCCGCCGTGATCCTCAACGGCGGCTTCACGCCGGCGCCTCAGGTGACGCGCTTGGTCGAGGGGCTGGGCCAGCGCCTGCCGATCATCACGACGCAACTGGGCACGTTCGCCACCGCCTCCCGCGCGGCGGAGACGCGCGGCATGCTGAGCACCGGCTCGCAGCGCAAGCTCGACACGGCGAAGGCGACGTTCGAGGCTCACGTGGCCGGGGACAAGGTGGTTCAGCTCCTCGACGTGCCGCGCAGCGAGGTGGTCACCCCGCTGATGTTCGAGTACGAGCTCATCGAGCGCGCCCGGCGCAACCGCAAGCACATCGTCCTGCCGGAGGGCACGGACGACCGCATCCTGCGCGCCGCCAGCACGCTCCTGGCCCGCGGCGTCGCCGACATCACGCTGCTGGGCGTCGAGTCGAGCATCCGGGCGCGGGCCAACGAACTCAGCCTCGACCTCGACGAGGCCACCGTCATCGACCCGCACGACGAGGAGTACCGGACCCGCTTCGCCGAGGTGTACGCGCAACTGCGCGCCCACAAGGGCATGACGGTGGAGCGCGCGCGAGAGATCGTGCCGAGCGTGTCGTACTTCGGCACGCTCATGGTCCACCTCGGCCTGGCCGACGGCATGGTCTCGGGTGCCATCCACACGACCGCCCACACGATCAAGCCGGCGCTGGAGTTCATCAAGACCGTGCCCGGCACGTCCATCGTGTCGAGCGTCTTCTTCATGTGCCTCGCGGACCGCGTGCTCGTCTACGGCGACTGCGCGGTCAACCCGGACCCGACGGCCGAGCAGCTGGCGGACATCGCGATCTCGTCGGCGACGACGGCGGCACAGTTCGGCGTCAAGCCGCGCGTGGCCATGCTGTCCTACTCCACCGGCGAGTCCGGGTTCGGGGCGGACGTGGACAAGGTGCGGACCGCGACGCGCCTGGTCAAGGAGCGGCGCCCGGACCTCATCGTCGAAGGCCCGATCCAGTACGACGCCGCCGTCGACGCCTCCGTGGCGCAGACCAAGATGCCCGACTCCGAAGTGGCGGGGAAGGCGACCGTCTTCATCTTCCCCGACCTCAACACGGGCAACAACACGTACAAGGCGGTCCAGCGCTCGGCCGGAGCGGTCGCCGTCGGCCCGGTGCTCCAGGGTCTGCGCAAGCCGGTCAACGACCTCTCGCGCGGCGCCCTCGTCAAGGACATCGTCAACACCGTGGCCATCACCGCCGTCCAGGCCCAGGGGCAGGCCGCGCCCGCGGCCGAGTCCTGACCTCCCAGCGTCGGCCGCCCCCAACTGCCCAACCGCCCCAAACCTGCCCGACCGCCCCAAACCTGCCCGACCGCCCCAACCTGCCCAGGAGTGAGCACATGAGCCAGGACGTCCTCGTCATCAACTCAGGCTCGTCGTCGATCAAGTACCAACTGGTCGACGTCGAGTCCGGGGAGGCGATCGCGAGCGGCATCGTCGAACGGATCGGTCAGGAGACCGGCTCGGTGACCCACACCGGACCGGACGGGAAGACCACGCTCGAGCAGCCGATCCCGGACCATGAGGTCGGCATGGACCTCGTGCTCCGTCTCTTCGCCGACCACGGCCCGGTGCTCGACGCCTCGGTACTGAGCGCCGTCGGCCACCGCGTGGTGCAGGGCGGCGACGTCTTCTCTGGCCCGGCCCTGGTGGACGACGACGTCGAGGCAAAGATCGAGGCGCTCTCCGACCTCGCGCCGCTCCACAACCCGCCGCACCTCGCCGGCATCCGCGCGGCCCGGCACGCGTTCCCGGACTCGCCACACGTCGCCGTCTTCGACACGTCCTTCCACCAGACGCTCCCCCCGGCCGCGTACACCTATGCGATCGACCAGGACGTGGCCCGCCGCTACGCGATCCGCCGCTACGGCTTCCACGGGACCTCGCACCTCTACGTCTCGCGGAAGACCGCGGAGACGCTGGGCAAGCCGGTGGAGGACCTCAACATCATCGTGCTCCACCTCGGCAACGGCGCCTCGGCCACCGCGGTGCGCGGCGGGCACTCCGTCGAGACGTCGATGGGCCTCACCCCGCTCGAGGGGCTGGTCATGGGCACCCGCTCCGGCGACATCGACCCGGCCGTGGTGTTCCACCTCCAGCGCGTCGCCGGCATGAGCACCGACGACATCGACGTTCTCCTCAACCGGAAGTCCGGGATGCTGGGGCTCTGCGGACGCACCGACATGCGCGACGTCCACGCCGCCGACGAGGCCGGCGACGAAACCGCGCACCTCGCGCTCGAGGTGTACTACCACCGGCTCAAGGGCTACGTCGGCGCGTACTACGCCCAGCTCGGGCACGTGGACGCCATCGCCTTCACGGCCGGCATCGGCGAGAACGACACCGAGGTCCGGGCCCACTCGCTCGCGGGCCTCGAGCGCCTCGGCATCGCCGTCGACGCCGAGCGCAACGCCGTCCGCCCGAAGGTCCCCACGGTCATCTCCCCCGACGGCGCGGAGGTCACGGTCCTGGTGGTCCCGACCAACGAGGAACTGGAGATCGCCCGCCAGGCAGTGGCGCTCCTGGGCTGAGCCCTCCGAACCCGACGCCGAAGGCGAGGGCAGGGAGCGCGCGCGGGTCGTGGCGGGTCTGGCGGGAGGCGCCGAGGAACGAGGCGCCGGATGGTAGACCCGCGCGCGCTGCCTGCCCTCGCCGGACCAGAAGGTGACCGGAAAAGCCGGGAGGCGGGCCTCAGACGGTCGCCGGGTGCGTCATCGAGCGGACGTCGAGGGCCGCATCGAGTTGGGCCTCGGTGACCTCGCCCCGCTCGACGTAGCCGAGGTCGATGACGGCCTGGCGGATCGTGAGGTCGGCGGCGACGGCGTGCTTCGCGATCTTCGCGGCGTTCTCGTAGCCGATCAGGCGGTTGAGGGGCGTGACGATCGACGGCGAGGACTCGGCGTAGCGCAGGCACCGGTCCTCGTTGGCCACGATGCCGTCGACGCACTTGGCGGCGAGGTGGTCGCAGGCGTTGGCGAGGAGCGTGATCGACTCCAGGAGGTTCCGGGCGATCACGGGCAGCATGACGTTCAGCTCGAAGGAACCCGAGGCACCGGCGAAGGCCACCGTGGCGTCGTTTCCGATTACCTGCGCCGCCACCATGAGGACCGCTTCCGGGATGACCGGGTTGACCTTGCCCGGCATGATCGACGAGCCGGGCTGCAGGTCGGGGATCTGGATCTCGCCGAGCCCGGTCCGAGGACCGGATCCCATCCAGCGCAGGTCGTTGCAGATCTTCACGAGCGACACCGCGAGGGAGCGAAGTGCGCCCGAGGCCTCGACCAGGCCGTCCATCGCGCCCTGGGCGGCGAAGTGGTCCGGCGCCTCCGTGAAGTCCAGGCCCGTGTGCTCGCTGACCAGGTCGATGACGCGCTGGGAGAAGCCGGCGGGGGTGTTGATGCCGGTCCCGACGGCCGTGCCGCCGAGCGGCAGCATCGCCAGGCGCGGGAGCGTGCCACGGACCCGGACGACGCCGGCCCGCACCTGGGCGGCGTAGCCGCCGAACTCCTGGCCCAGGGTGACCGGGGTCGCGTCCATGAGGTGCGTCCGCCCGGACTTCACCACGCCGGCGAACTGCTCTGCCTTGGCCTCGAGCGACGTCGCGAGGCGGTCCATTGCGGGGAGCAACTCGCTCATGACGGTTTGGGTGGCCGCGATGTGGATCGAGGCGGGGAACACGTCGTTGGACGACTGCGAGGCGTTGACGTCGTCGTTCGGGTGCACCGGCGAGCCGAGCCGCTCGCTCGCGAGCGTGGCGATCACCTCGTTGGCGTTCATGTTCGACGACGTCCCCGAACCGGTCTGGAAGACGTCCACCGGGAACTGGTCGTCCCAGTACCCCTCCACCACCTGGTCCGCCGCGCATGCGATCGCGGCGGAGACCTTCTCGTCGAAGACGCCCAGTTCGTGGTTCGCCACGGCCGCGGCGCGCTTGATCTGCGCGAGGGCGGCGATGTGGTGCCGGGAGAGGGTGCTCCCGGAGATGGCGAAGTTCTGGACGGCGCGCTGGGTCTGGGCCCGGTACTTCGCATCGATCGGCACGCGGACCTCCCCCATCGTGTCGCGCTCGACGCGGTACTCCTGGGCGTGGATCACGGTCCCGGGCACGGACTCCGGCGGCGGCGGGCACGGACGGCTCTTGTTCACGGCGGGTCTCCACTGGTGGGGAGGATGCGCCCGGGTGGGCCCGGGCACACGGGTGCTGCGCCCATCGTGCCACTGCGGGAACAGCAGAACGACGACGGCCGGACGACGCGTCGTGCGCGTCGTCCGGCCGTGGTTCGGTGTGACCGGTCCGGTACGGAGCCGCTACAGGCCGAGGCCCTCTCGAGCCGTCGCCGTCATGAGTTCGACCGCGGCCGCCCGGCCGTCGATCGCGCCTCGGGCGGCCAGCGCCGCCTCAGCGATCGCCTCGCACTGGGCCAGCGTGTGCTGACGGATCGCGAAGCGGACGGCCGGCAGGGCGCCGGTCGACATCGAGAGGCTCGTGACGCCCAGCCCGGTGAGCACGAGCGCCATGACCGGATCGCTCGCGGACTCACCGCAGACGCCGACGGGCTTGCCGAGTTCCTTGCCCGCCCGCGCCGTCGCCGCCACGAGTTCGAGGACGGCGGGTTGGAACGGGTCGAGGAGGTCGGCCAGTTCGCCACGGAGCCGGTCGGTCGCCATCGTGTACTGCGCGAGGTCGTTGGTCCCGATCGAGACGAAGTCGACCTCCTCGAGGACCATCCGGGCGCGCAGGGCGACGGAGGGCACCTCGACCATGACGCCGACCGTCTCGAGCCCGCGGGCGCGAGCCATCGCGGTGAACTCCGCCGCCTCGCTGACCGTCGAGATCATCGGGGCCATCACCCACGGCTTGATGCCGGTCCGGGCCTGGGCCTCCGCGAGGGCGTCGAGCTGCGTCTCGAGGAGCTCGGGCGCGGTGCGCTGGAGGCGATAGGCCCGCACGCCGAGCGCGGGGTTCTCCTCGTCGGGCTGCGTCACGAACGCGAGCGGCTTGTCGGCGCCGGCGTCGATGGTGCGCACCACGACCTTGCGGCCCTCGAGCGCCCGGAGCACGCCGGAGTAGACGTCCGCCTGCTCGGCCTTGGTCGGAGCCGTGGCCCGCTCGAGGTAGAGCACCTCGGTGCGGAAGAGGCCTACACCCTCGGCCGGCGTGGCGGCCGCCCGCTGGGCGTCCTCGAGCGTGCCGATGTTGGCGAGGAGCTGAACGGTGTGGCCGTCGGCCGTCCCGCCCGGAGCCACGTCCTCGGCCAGTGCGGCGGCCGCGGCGGCCCGGGCGGCGAACGCCTCCCGGACGTCGTCGCCGGGTCCCACGAGCACGGTCCCCGCCGCGGCGTCGACCGCGACGTCCTGACCGGCCTCGAGGTCCTCCGCCCCGGCCACGCGCACCACGCACGGGATCCCCAGTTGCCCGGCGATGATCGCCGTGTGGCTCGTGGGGCCGCCGAGTTCGGTGACGATCGCGAGGGTGAGGTCGAGGTCGAGCGCCGCCGTGTCCGCCGGCGCCAGGTCCTTGGCCACGATCACCGAGGGCTCCCGAAGCTCGGGAACGCCCGGCGGCTCCACACCCAGCAGCGTGGCGACCACCCGGTCACGCACGCTGTGGAGGTCCGTGACGCGTTCGGCGAGGTACCCGCCCGCTGCCGTGAACATCGCCGCGAAATTCGCGACGACGGCGTTCAGGGCGTGGAGCGGGGGCTCACCCTTGTCGATCTTGGTGAGCACCTGCTTGCGCAGGGCTCGGTCCTCCGCCATCTGGGCGGTCGCCGAGAGGACCTCGGCGACCGTCCCGGATGAGCGGCCGGCCTGGTCGCGCAGACCCGCCGCGACGCCGGAGAAGGCCTCTTCGACCTCCGCCTTCGCCGCGGCCGGGTCTGCGGGAACCGGCTCGTCGGAGGGAACCACCGGAGCGGGGCGGACCTTGGCAACCGGTCCGCAGACCGCGCCGCGACCCACGCCGACACCGGCGAGCACGGTGCCCTGTTCGGTCATGACCTCGTCACCTACTAGGCGTCGAGGTCGGTCTCGAGCAGAGCCACGAGCTCGTCGAGCACGCGGTCGGCCTCGGGGCCCTCGGCCTCGAGGACCACCTCGTCACCGCCCGAGACGCCCATGGCCATGACCATCAGGATGCTCGAGGCGTCCATCGGCTCCTCGCCGGGCTTGGCGATGGTGACGTCGACGCCCGAGGCGGCAACCGCCTGGGTGAAGATCGACGCGGGTCGGGCGTGGAGACCCACGCGCGAGGCGACGACGACGGTGCGCTGGGGCATGTCGGTGATTCCTTCCGAGTTGGTTGCTGGACTATCGGCTGGTGGGCCCAGTCGATCAGTGCTTGTGGCCGGCCATGGCCTCGATGCTCTCGGCCTCTTCGAGCGCCGCCTCGTTGGGGTTCCGCCCGATGTTCTTGGCCACGAGGATCACGAGGGCCGAGACGACCATACCGACGGCGGTGGCGACGACGAAGAGCAACGGGTTGCCGATCAGCGGCAGGATCCAGATGCCACCGTGCGGAGCCAGCTGGCCGGAGCCGAACAGCATGACCAGACCACCGGTGATCGCGCCACCAACCATGAAGGACGGCAACATGCGGATCGGGTCCGCTGCAGCGAACGGGATGGCGCCCTCGGAGATGAACGACGCCCCGAGGAACCAGGCCGACTTGCCCGACTCACGCTCGGCCTCGGACCAGACGCTCTTGCGGAGCACGGTGGCAAGGGCGATCGCGAGCGGGGGAACCATGCCGGCTGCCATGACGGCAGACATGATCCGCGCCTCGGTGCTGTCGTTGCCGGCACCCGCCGCGAGGGCGTTGGCCAGGCCGGTCGCCGCGAAGGTGTAGGCCACCTTGTTGACCGGGCCGCCGAGGTCGAAGCACATCATCAGGCCGAGGACAATGCCGAGCGGGACGAGCGCGGATGTACCGAGGCCGTTGAGCCAGGTCGTCAACCCGTCGTTGACCGCCTTCATCGGCGGACCGATGACGAGGACTGCCAGGGCGCCCGTGATCAGTGTCGCGATCAGCGGGATCACGAGGATGGGCATGATGCCGCGGACCGACTTCGGCACCTTCCGAGAAGCGAGCCACCACGCGATACCACCGGCGAGGAAGCCGGTGAGGATGCCGCCGAGGAAGCCGGCGCCGACGTTGGCGGCGATGACGCCACCGACGAAGCCGGGGACGATGCCCGGGCGGTCGGCGATCGCGTAGGCGATGTAGGCCGACAGCGCGGAGACCAGGAAGCTGAACGCGATGCCACCGATGTAGAGGAAGAGCACCGCCCACGAGGCGACCGAGAACCAGTTGAAGTGGGTCGCGAACGTCGTGATGCCGATGGTCTGGCCCTCTGCGAGCGGGATGCCCATCTGCGCGGCGTAGTCGGCGACGTAGGTACTGGCTTCGGCCGACTTGCTGAGGATCTCGGTCACCGCGACGGCGCCGTTCTTGCCCCACTCGACCGCGGCGAGCATGAACGCGAAGCCGATGAGGATGCCGCCCGCAACCACGAACGGCAGCATGTAGGAGACACCGGTCATCAGCCACTGGCGGATCTTGGTGCCCACGCCGACCTTCTCCGGCGCGCGCGGTGCCACCGGGGCTGCCGCGACGGCAGCCGCCCCGCCCTTGGGCGCGGCCTCGACGGCGGCGATGGCCTCGCGGAGAACCGCCGGCGCGTCGTGGACGGCCTTCTTGACACCGACGTCCACGAACGGCTTGCCGGCGAAGCGCTCCTTCTTCTGGACCTCGAGGTCCGCAGCGAAGATGACGCCGTCGGCGGCTGCGATCACGGCAGGGTCGAGCGGGGTCGAGCCCGCCGATCCCTGCGTCTCCACCGTGACCTCGTGGCCGGCGGCCTTACCCGCCTGCTCGAGGGCCTCGGCGGCCATGTAGGTGTGCGCAATGCCCGTTGGGCATGACGTCACAGCGACAAACTTCATGAAGGCACAACCTCTCGGGTGATGATGTCGGCAACCGTCTGAGCGTCGGGAGCCGACTTCAGGGAGCTACGGAAGGACTCATGCACCAGGCGGCGGGCGAGCGCCGCGAGGATCTTGAGGTGGTCGGCGTCGCCGGTGGCCGGCGCGGCGATCAGGAAGACCAGGGTGGCCGGGCCGTCCGGCGCGCCGAAGTCGACGCCGCCGGGGACCTGCGCGACGGCAAGGCTCGGCACCTTGACGTGCGCCGAGCGGGCGTGGGGCAGTCCGACGCCGCCCGGCATGCCCGTGGCCATCTGGGCCTCGCGCAGCTGGACGTCGGCGAGGAATCCGGCCGCGTCCGTCACGCGTCCGGATTCGAACATGAGGTTGACGAGGTGGCGTGTCGCCTCCTCGCGATCCGCGGCGACCAGGCCGATGGCGACGAGGTCGGGTGTGATGAGCGGGGTAGTGCTCACGTCACAGCTCCTTCAGTGCGAGGCTGGGGTTGGGGTCGTCGACGACGCGAACCGCTGCGACGTCGAGGTGTTCGGGCCGGGGTACTTCAGTTCCGGGGAGTTGCACGGCGGCGCGGCCCCACGCCACCGCTGTACGTAGCCGCTCCGGCTCGGGACCGTCGACGGAGAGGTACCCCGCCAACGTCGAGTCGCCCGCCCCGACGGTCGATACCGGAGTGATCGGGTCGCCGCCGGCCCACCAACAGCCGGTGGCGGTCACGAGCAGGGCGCCGTGGGCACCCAGGCTCACCAACACCGCGTCGTTGCCCCAGGAGATGATCTCCCGGGCCGCGTCGCGGACCTCACCGACGGTGAGGAGCTCTCGGCCGACGAGTTCGGCCAGTTCCAGGTCGTTCGGCTTCGCGATGGCGCAGCCGCCCGCGCGCAGCGCAGCCTCGAGCGGTTCGCCCGAGGTGTCGAGCGCGAACGCGACGCCGCGGGAGGCGGCCAGCCGACCCATGCGGATGACGAAGTCGGGGGTCACGCCACTCGGCAAGGAGCCGGCCGCAACCACGTACCGGGCGCCGTCGAGGTGCTCGGCGACGGCGGCAAGGATGGCATCCTGCTCCGCGGCGTCGAGCACCGGGCCCGGAGCATTGATCTTGGTGGTGTCACCCTCGGCATCCACCAGGGTGATGTTGCTCCGGATGGTCCCGGCGATCCGGACCGGGTGCGACGCCACGCCGACCGCCTCCAGCTCCGAGACGAGGAGCGGCCCGTCCGGACCCCCGATCGGGAACACCGCGATCGTCGCGACGCCGTTCTGGTTGAGGCCACGAGAGACGTTGATGCCCTTGCCCCCGGCGTCCAGGTGCGTGCGCAACGCCCGGTTGACCTCGCCGACCTCGAGCGTCTCCAGGTCGTAGGCCCGGTCGACACTCGGGTTGGGTGTGACGGTAACGATCATGCGGACAGCACCTCCACGCCAGCAGCCATGATTTCCTCCAGCAGTTCCCGATCCACCTCGGAGTCGGTGATGAGGGTGTCGACCGCGCTGATCGGGGCGACGCGGACGAAGTCCGCTCGGCCGATCTTCGAGTGGTCGGCAAGGACGACGACGCGGCGCGCCGATCGCACGAGCGCCCGCTTGACGTGAGCCTCGGCGAGGTCCGGCGTGGTCAGCCCCTGGCCCACCGTGACGCCGTTCATGCCCAGGAACGCCACGTCGGCGTAGATGTCGTCGAGCGCACGAAGGGTCCACTCCCCGACGGCCGCGAGGGTACGGCCCCGCACCGAGCCACCGAGGAGGTGCAGGGAGATGTTCGGACGGGTCGCCAAGAGCGTCGCGATCGGGAGCGCGTGGGTGACGACGGTCAGCTCGCGGTCCACGGGCAGCAACTCGGCCAGCCGGATGGTCGTGGTCCCGGCATCGATGATCACGGAACCGCCCTCGGGCAGCTCCTCGAGCGCGAGCTTGGCGATGCGTTCCTTCTGCGCAGCGAACCGCCCCTCGCGATCGGCGATCGCCGGCTCGTAGCCGAAGCGCTCCACCGGGATCGCTCCGCCGTGCACCCGGCGCACGAGCCCGTGCCGCTCCAGGACGGTGAGGTCCCGGCGCACGGTCTCTGGCGTCACGGAGAGGCTCCGCGACAACTCGCTGACGTCCACGCGCCCCTCCGCGCGCGCAGCAGCAAGGATCTGCTGGTGGCGCTCCGGTGCGTACATGGTGACCTCGTCGTCCTGGGCATCCGCGATTCGGATGTTGTAGTTGCCTTGTCTACGCCCGTTTATACGTCAAGTCAAGCCCCCAGATGCCCGACTCGGTGGGAACGTAGCGACGCTGCCTGCGTTTTCCACCGCCGTTCGGGCGTACCCGGGACCTTTGACCCACATCTGGACCGATGTAAGCGTGTGCACGTCGTCGCAGGTCAGCCTGGCCCACGGCACCCACATCTCGGTCCCGATGCGACCCTAGCGCGGGACGTAGGGCGAGATCACGACCTCCACGCGCTGAAATTCCTTCAGGTCGGAGTACCCCGTGGTCGCCATCGCGCGGCGCAAGGCTCCGACCAGGTTCAGGGTCCCGTCTGCGGCCCGGCCCGGCCCGAGCAGGATCTCGCGCAGCGTCCCGAGCGTGCCCACCCGGACGCGCTCTCCGCGCGGCAGGTCCGGGTGGTGCGCCTCGGGCCCCCAGTGCCAGCCTCGCCCCGGCGCCTCGGACGCCCGGGCCAGCGCGGCGCCGAGCATGACGGCGTCGGCGCCGCAGGCAACCGCCTTGACCAGGTCGCCCGACCGGCCCACCCCTCCGTCCGCGATGACGTGGACGTAGCGCCCGCCCGACTCGTCCAGGTAGTCCCGCCGCGCGGCCGCGACGTCCGCGACGGCGGTGGCCATCGGCGCGTGGATGCCCAGGCTCGTGCGGGTGGTGTGCGCCGCTCCACCACCGAAGCCGACCAGCACGCCGGCCGCCCCCGTGCGCATGAGGTGGAGTGCGGCCGTGTACGTCGCCGCACCGCCGACGATCACCGGGACGTCGAGTTCGTAGATGAAGCGCTTGAGGTTCAGCGGCTCGGCCCGGCCCGAGACGTGCTCGGCCGAGACGGTGGTTCCGCGGATCACGAAGAGGTCCGTGCCGGCGTCAACAACGGTGCGCCAGAACTGCTGCGTTCGTTGGGGTGAGAGCGCGCCCGCGACCGGGACGCCGGATGCCCTGATCTGGGTCAGTCGCTCCGTGATGAGGTCGGGGCGCACCGGACGGGAGTAGATCTCCTGCATCCGCGCCGTCGCCCGTTCACCGGGGAGCTCCGCGATCTCCGCGAGCAGCGGCTCCGGGTCCTCGTACCGGGTCCACAACCCCTCGAGGTCGAGGACGCCGATCCCGCCGAGCCGGCCGAGCGCGATCGCGGTCGCGGGACTCATCACGGAGTCCATCGGGGCGGCCAGGACCGGGAGCTCCGCGTAGTAGGCGTCGATCTGCCACCCGACTGACACCTCCTCGGGGTCACGGGTGCGCCGCGACGGGACGACGGCGACGTCGTCGAAGGAGTACGCGCGGCGACCGCGCTTGCCGCGGCCGATCTCGATCTCGTTGGTCACGGGGCCAGACGTTACCCTCGCGGCCCCCGGCGCCGGCGCTTCCGCGCGGCGGCGCCTTCGGCGACGACCGGGCTGTCCACG
>JARKOU010000028.1 GCA_029975645.1 Actinomycetales bacterium | reverse complement strand
GACCGCGGGTGCGGTGTCGTCGGGAGGCGGCGCGGCCCGCTCGACGCGTGGGCATCGCCCACGCCGGAAGGACGCGCCATGGCCGTCGTCACCATGCGCCAGCTCCTCGAGAGCGGCGTCCACTTCGGGCACCAGACCCGTCGCTGGAACCCCAAGATGAACCGCATCATCTTCACCGAGCGCAACGGCATCTACATCATCGACCTGCAGAAGTCGCTCACCGACATCGACCGCGCCTTCGAGTTCGTCAAGGAGACCGTGGCGCACGGCGGGAGCATCCTGTTCGTCGGCACCAAGAAGCAGGCGCAGGAGGCGGTGGCCGAGCAGGCCACCCGCGTGGGCATGCCCTACGTCAACCAGCGCTGGCTCGGTGGCATGCTCACCAACTTCGGCACCGTCCACAAGCGGCTCCAGCGACTCAAGGAGCTCGAGGAGATCGACTTCGACGACGTCGCCGGCAGCTCGCTCACCAAGAAGGAGCTCCTGGTCCTGCGCCGCGAGAAGGACAAGCTGGAGCGCACCCTGGGTGGCATCCGCGACATGGCCAAGGTGCCGTCCGCGATCTGGGTGGTCGACACCAAGAAGGAGCACCTCGCGGTCGCCGAGGCGCGCAAGCTCAGGATCCCCGTGGTGGCGATCCTCGACACCAACTGCGACCCGGACGAGGTGGACTACGGCATCCCCGGCAACGACGACGCGATCCGCTCGGTCGCGCTGCTGACCCGCGTGGTGGCCGACGCCGTCGCCGACGGCCTCGTGGCCCGGCACTCGGGTGGCGGTGCCGGCGCGGCTCCCGCGGACGTCGAGCCGTTGGCCGAGTGGGAGCGCGAGCTGCTCGCCCAGGCCGAGGTCGCGACCGACGTCGCCGAGGTGGCGACCGAAGCCGAGGAGAGCGTCGCGTCCGCCTCGGAGGCCGCCCCGGTCTCCGAGGCTGCTGCGGCCCCCGAGGCCGACGAGGCCTGATCCCCGACTCACCGCCGGCGCCCCGACGGCGCCGGCCCCTTGCGAGAGGACGCACGAACCCCCATGGCGAACTACACCGCCGCTGACATCAAAGCCCTGCGCGAGCGCACGGGCGCCGGCATGCTCGACGTCAAGAAGGCCCTCGACGAGGCCGACGGCAACGTCGAGAAGGCCATTGAGATCATCCGAGTCAAGGGCCTCAAGGGCATCGCGAAGCGCGAGGGTCGCGCCGCCTCCGACGGCCTCGTCGCGATCGACGTCTCAGCGTCGGCCGACGGCGAGACCGGCGTTCTGGTCGAGGTCAACTCCGAGACGGACTTCGTCGCCAAGAGCCCTGTCTTCGTGGCCCTGGGCGACAAGGTCCTCGCCGCGGCGGTCGCCTCGGGCGCCGCGGACGTCGAGAGCCTGTTGGCCGCCGACGCCGGCGGAGCGACGGTGCAGGCGGCCGTCGAGGAGGCTGCCGCCACCCTCGGTGAGCGCATCGTGGTGCGCCGGATCGCCCGGGTCTCGGGCGAGAAGGTGACCTCGTACCTGCACCGGACCAACAAGGACCTGCCGCCGCAGGTGGGCGTGCTCGTCGCGTCCGACGCAGCGGGTGCCGGTGTGGCCAAGGACGTCGCGATGCACATCGCGGCCTACTCGCCCACGTTCCTCTCTCGCGAGGACGTCCCGGCGCAGACGGTCGCCGACGAGCGTCGCATCGCCGAGGAGACCGCGCGGAACGAGGGCAAGCCCGAGGCCGCGCTGCCGAAGATCGTGGAAGGTCGCCTGGTGGGCTTCTACAAGGAGAACGTCCTCCTCGACCAGGCCTTCGCCAAGGACCCGAAGAAGTCGGTGGGCCAGGTGGTCCGCGAGGTCGGCGGCACCGTGACCGCCTTCGCGCGGTTCCGCGTCGGCGCCTGATCACTCGGGCCTGATCGCCCCACCCGTGCGGGTGGCTCCTCCGGGGGCCACCCGCACGACGCGGCCCACGGGCCGCACCGCAGGACAACCCACCCGAAGCAGGGAGGGACCATGGGCAGCGAGGCTCACCGCCTGCACGGAGCGCCGGTCCAACGTCGAACGCGGGTCCTCCAGAAGTTGTACGGC
>JARKOU010000027.1 GCA_029975645.1 Actinomycetales bacterium | reverse complement strand
GGACCGCGTCAACGAGGCTGCCACCGTCGACGGGTACGACGCATGGCTCGTCGAGATGCACCTCACGTTCAACATCCCCGGCCTCGACGAGACGGGCGAGACGGCCATCGTGCTCATCGTGGCCACGGGCGAGGCGTCCAGTAGCATCTATTACGCCTCGATCCCCGACAGCACACCCCAACTCCTCACCACCGCTCGCGACATTCAGGCGCAGTTGAAGGTCGAGGCCTAGCCGTCGCTCGCCGCGCCACAGGACGTGACGCCGAGCGCCCGTTTGAGTTCGACGACCCGCAACGCGCTCTGGCGCACGCGATCGGCCAGGGCGTCATCGTCTTCCGCGGCCGCCACGAGGCCGGCCACCATCGTGGCGGCCACGGTCACGTCCGCGCTGATGGCGAGATCGCCGCCTGCCAGGACAAAGCGCACCGCCCGGTCTTCCGGCGGAACACCCGCCACGGCCTCCGCCACACCGAGATCGTCGGAGACGACGACCCCACTGAAGCCCAGGTCGGCGCGCAGCAGACCCACGACCGCGGGCGAGAAGGCGGCCGGCTGGTCGGGGTCGATCTGGTCGTAGACGGCCGTCCCCACCATGACCGTCTCCGTGCCCGCCTCGATAGCCCGGCGAAACGGCTCGAGGGCGGGATCGTCCGGCGTCGTCTCGCTGTCCACGACCTCCGCCGCGAAATCGGTGTTCCGCTGCACCCGGCCGAGATTCGGGAAGTGCTTCACCGAGGTGCCGACGCCGCCTGCGTGCATCCCGGCGATGTAGGCGACCACCCGGTCCCCCACCAGCCCGGGCGTGGGGCCGTAGCCACGCTGGAGGGCACCGATCGGCTCGTTGTCGGAACCGATCTCGTCGGGGACGACATCGGCCACCGGAGCCAGGTTCAGGTCGACCCCGGCTTCCGCGAGCTGCCCCGCCCACGCCGTGGCAGCCTCGGTCAGTCCCTCATCACCCAGGTCGGCCTGCTCCACCGCGGGAGGAATCGCGGCGAACCCCGGCCCCTTGAGGCGCTGGACCTGGCCGCCCTCGTGGTCGGCGGCGATCATGAGGCCGGTCGGCCCGGCGAGCGCCACGAGGGCGTCCACGCGCTCGCGGGTGCCCGCCACGCCGGCCGTGCTGGTGCCCATCAGGATGACCGAGCCGACGCCCGTGCTCGCGATCGCTTCACGTTCCTGCGGATCCAGGTCGCCGTGGACGCCGGCCATCACCAGCTCCCCTGCCCGTTCTTCGGTGCTCATGCCCTCGACGAGGGCGACGCAGGCCGACGTCGCCCGCACGGCTGGCTCCGAGGAGGGGGCCGGTTCGGACGCGGCCGATCCGGCCGTGACAGGGACAGGGGTCACCGCAGTCATCGTGTTGGGCGTGCAACCGGCGAGGGCAGCCGTGAGCGACACCGCCGTCATCAGGACGAGCGGGCGGGGCTTCATCGGGGCTTCTCCAGGTCGAGGGCGAGCAGGGCGTTCTCGACGACCTCGGTCAGGCCGGGGTGGATCCAGTACTGCCCGCGGGCCATGGTGGCGGCGTCGAGGCCGGTCGCCATGGCCTGGATGAGCGGCTGGATGAGGGTGGACGCCTGCGGTCCGATCACGTGCGCGCCCAGAATCTCGCCGGTGACGCGGTCGGCGACGACCTTGGCGACGCTCGTGGTGTCTTCGAGGGCCCAGCCGTAGGCGGTCGTGCCGTAGGGCTGGACAGCGACGGCGATGTCCCGGCCTCCGGCGCGCGCCTGGTCCTCGGTGAGGCCCACAGCGGCCACTTGCGGGTGGCCGAACACGGCGTGCGGGATGGCGTGGTGGTTCGCCTCGACCAGGTCGTCGGGGTGCAGAAGGTTGTGCTGGACGACCCGCGCCTCGTGGTTGGCGACGTGCTTGAGCTGCCATGGCCCGCACACGTCACCGAGCGCCCACACGCCGTCGGCGGTGGTGCGCTGGGAGGCGTCCACGACGACGCGACCGGCGGCGTCCGTCTCGACGCCGGCGTTCCCGACGGCGAGGCGATCGCCGTTGGGCGTGCGTCCGGTGGCGACGAGGATGAGTTCGGCGTCCAGCGAGCACGTGTCGCCGGTCGGCGCGGTGCCGTGCAGCCGGACGCCGCCGGCGTGCGCCTCGACGCGGTCGGCCTGGAAACCGCCGACGAAGGTGGTGTAGTCGCGCACTGCCTCGGTGTAGCGGCGGGAGAGGTCGGCGTCCTCCTGGCGGAGCATCACGCCGCTGCGGGCGCAGATCGTCACCTGCGTGCCGAATGCGGAGAAGACGTGGGCGAACTCGGCGGCGATGAAACCCGATCCGAGGATGACGAGGGACTTCGGCAGCTCGTCGAGGCGCATGATGGTGTCCGACGTGTGCGCCCGGCCGGCGGCGAAGGCGTCCGCGAGGCCGTCGATGGCGGGAATCGTGGGCCGGGATCCGGCGGCGATGACGAACTGGTCGGCGGTGAGGGACTTGCCGTCCACCTCGAGGGTCTTGGGGGCGACGAACCGGCCCGTGGAGCGGTGCAAGGTGACGTTGGGGGCGTGCGCGCGGTAGGCCTCGCCGCCCGCCGAGATCGGGTCGATGCGGCCGAAGATCCGGTCTCGGATGGCGGGCCAGTCGGCGGTCGCCGCGCCGAGATGGACGCCGAGCCGCGCGGCCTCGCCGGGTGTGCGGGCGGCGTCCGCCGGGAGGACGAACATCTTCGTCGGGATGCAGCCCACGTTGAGGCACGTCCCGCCGAAATGCACGCCGTCGTCGAGCATCGCGACGCTGAGGTCCGCGAAGCGTTCGTCGACGATGGAGTTGCCCGAGCCGGTCCCGATCACGCAGAGGTCGTAGTGAGGCACGGCGCCCAGTCTGTCATCCCCGCACCCCCGTGCGACGGTCCGGTGCCACCCCCGTGTTGCGGTTGGGGCTCACGAAATAGGCGCGGGATCGCGCATTTAGTGTGCCCCAA
>JARKOU010000270.1 GCA_029975645.1 Actinomycetales bacterium | reverse complement strand
TGTTGACGACGGCGAACGAGCCAAGGAGGAACCCGTGCACGGCTACACCGGCGCCAAGGACGACTACCTGAAGCGTCTCCGTCGAATCGAGGGCCAGGTGCGCGGCATCGCGCGCATGGTCGACGAGGACGTCTACTGCATCGACATCCTCACCCAGGTCGCGGCGGTGACCAAGGCGCTCGAGGCGGTGAGCCTCGGCCTGCTCGAGGACCACATCGGGCACTGCGTGGTGGACGCCGCCCGCCGCTCGCCCGAGGAGGGCGCGGCGAAGGTCCGCGAGGCCGGCGACGCCATCGCCCGCCTCGTCCGTTCCTGACCCGACCCCTGTCCGCAAACCCACCCGATTCCGAGGAGCCCCACCATGGCACTCACCACCGTCATCGACGTCGAGGGCATGACCTGCATGCACTGCGTCAAGGCCGTCACCGCCGAGGTCAAGAAGCTCGACGGCGTCCGCACCGTCGACGTCGCACTGCACTCCGACCGCCCGTCCGAAGTCACCGTGACATCCGACGGACCGCTCGACGCCACGGCGCTGCGCGAGGCGATCGACGAGGCCGGGTACGACGTCGCGAGCATCCACGCCTGACGCCGCCCGTCTGACCCCGACCCGTCCCCACGCGTAAGCCCCCGCCCGACCCCCGCCCCACGCCTTCTCCGCCGAACGCGGGGTTTGTTCGGGGAACAGGGGCCCATTCGCCGAACAACCCCGTGTTCGGCGACACAGACGAGACGAGCCCCACACCGGAGGAGGACTGTGATGAGCGCCTCGACTCAGCACTCGCCCCAGAACTCGACGCAGCCCCCCACACTGCCCTCGGTCGAGCGCGATCAGGGCGCTGACAGCGCGCCGACCGCCGCCGTCGACCTCGCCATCGAGGGGATGACGTGCGCCTCGTGCGTGGCGCGGGTGGAGCGCAAGCTCAACCGGGTGCCGGGCGTCGCCGCCACGGTGAACCTCGCCACCGAGCAGGCGCATGTCGAGTTCACGGGCTTGGTCACCGACGAGGCGCTCGTCGCGGCCGTGGAGTCCGCGGGCTACGGGGCGAAGGTCCTCCGCCGCCGCGCGACCCCCTCCGCCGCCACGACCACCCCGCCCTCCAGCCCCACCTCCTCCGTGACCACCACTACCTCCGCCGCCGCAGCCACTACCTCCGCCGCCACTACCTCCGCCGAACACGTGGTTAGTCGTCCTACTCGCGACGATGGGCCGACTAACCACGTGTTCG
>JARKOU010000269.1 GCA_029975645.1 Actinomycetales bacterium | reverse complement strand
AACGTCGACCCGACCATGGGCGGTTGGGCCGTACTGCTGCAGGGAGGGTTCCCCTTCGTGAAGCGTCGCCTGCTCTCCGCAGACGGCCCCGGAATCCCCCGCGCGTCCGTCCTCGCCGCCGTGCAGGGCCGCTACGGCGAGATTCCCGACCTCTCGCGGTGATGCGCGGTGATGGGCAGGCGCCGGGACGCGTCCCACACGGGTGAGCAGCCAGCTACGCGCTACGCGCCCCTTCCGCGTGCGGCATCCCTCGAGGCGTCCGGGACTGCCCCGCCGTCCGGAACCGCCACCGCAGCGAGCAGGAGGCCGGCCAGGGCGTCGGCGTAGGCGTCCGGATCGGTGGCAGGGTCGGCGTCCAACTGGGTGTACATGGCGTCCACGGCGGCCTGGTGGGTGACGGCCATGACGTGGGTGTCGAAGTCGGGTCGGAAGGCACCCGCCCGCTGCCCCACGAGGTAGAGCTGCTCGATGCCGCGGATGAGGGGGGCGGCGTCCGAAGGGAAGACGTGCCTCTCACCGGCGGCGCCTTGGCCGAGGTTGGCGATGATCTGCCGGATCGCCCGGCGCTCGCGCGCCCGCTCGACACCCACCCGCGCGCTGCGCCGGATGACGGCGCGCAGCAGTTCGGCGGGAGGCGCCGTGAAGTCGAGGCCCGCGGTGGCGCCCTCGGCGAGGGCGCCCACCGTGTCGAACAGCACCTGCCGCAGCAACTCCTCCTTCGAGGCGAAGTGGTAGAGGATCAGCCCCTTGGAGATGCCTGCCCGGTCGGCGATCCGGGCCAGCGAGGCGGCGCGAAACCCCTCGTCGGCGAGCACGTCGACCGCCGCCGCGACGATCTGCGCGCGGCGGGCGGTCTCGGTGAACGTGGGCTCAGCGGCCATCGCGGGGCGCACGTTCGCGGGTTCGACTCATGATGAGCCGAGGGTAGCGCCTGCCGTTGAGCCAGCGGCCCACCCAGGTGTCCCGGACGAGCAGGTCGTACGTGACCAGCATGATCACCACCGCGGGCACCCACACGAACGCCACCTTCACCAGCACCGGCCAGGCGCAGGGCGCCACCAGGTACTCCCCCGCCAGCAGCAGCGGCAGGTGGAGCAGGTAGAGCTAATAGGAGGAGTCGGCGAGGTAGCGCACCCAGAACCGCTCGCGCGTCAACCAGCGCACCGCCGCGCCGGTCAACCCGAACACCCAGCACCAGGACGCCACCGCGAACAGCACGGCCCACCCCACCAGAGCGGGCCCGGACACCGACCTGTCGCCGACCACCAGCAGGTGCACCAGCGTCAGGACGACAGCCACGCCCAGGTGGACGCCCACCCGCGCACGCAAGGCATCGAGCGACCCGGGAGTCACCGACAGCGCCCACCCCACGGCGAAAGCACCCAGGTAGCGGACCAGCCCGGCCAGCTCGGGCACCAGGGTCGTCGGTTCCCGAATGCCCCCGGCCGACCCCTGCAGGACGAGGGCAGCCGCGTAAGGCACCGCCGCGAGCAGGACGCCGCCGGGCGCGATGAGCAGGCGACCGACGACCGCCACCCCGGACGCCGCGTGCTCGGCCCCGATGCTCCGGCGCAGCACCCAGGCCACCGCGACGGCGACAACGGCGCACTCGAACAACACCCACAGGAACCACAGCTGGCCGGGCGTGAACCCTTCGCCGCCTCCCACGTCGAGGGGACGACCGGCGCGACGGGCGTCCAGGACGATGAAGGGAACCAGGCCGAGCACGGCGATCGGCCAGAAGGCGAACAGGGGCACGACGAGGCGCAACGCTCTGTCGCGCAGGTAGCCGAGTGTGCCGCGCCTGGCGAGCGACCCAGAGCCAAACCAACCGGCGATGAACAGGAACAGCGCCATGCGGAACATATGAATCGGCCCGATGGCGGCCAGGACGGCGGGCGTCTTCACGATGTCGTTGACGAGCCACGGCTTCCCCGGGAGGAACGGCATCAGACCGTGTAGCACGATGCCGAGCAGGAGCGCGCCGCCGCGGATGGCGTCCAACCCGTGCAGGCGCACGGTGGCGGGGGTCGACGCCGCCGGGGACGTGGGCGTGGGGGGAGGAGCTGCGCGGGTGACGTGCGACTTGACCACGGGGTCAGCTTACTGACCGTTCGGTCAGCCATGCAAGCCGACCACCCTTTCAGGAAACTGTCGGAGCGGGGTGGCAGAGTGGGCGCACGATGGACGATCAGGTGTTGGGGCGATTCTCTCCCGCCACGCGGGCGTGGTTCGAGGGCAGCTTCCACGCGCCCACAGCGGCCCAGGCCGGCGCGTGGCAGGCGATCAGCGCCGGCGACCACACGCTGGTGGTCGCTCCCACCGGCTCGGGCAAGACGCTCGCAGCCTTCCTGTGGGCGATCGACCGGCTGACGGCCGAGCCACCCCCCGACGCGGTCCGGCGCTGCCGGGTCGTCTACGTCTCGCCGCTCAAGGCGCTGGCGGTGGACGTCGAGCGGAATCTGCGCTCGCCTCTGGTGGGCATCGGGCACGCGGCGGTCCGGCTGGGCGAACCACGGCCCGACGTGTCGGTCGCGGTGCGCTCGGGCGACACCTCACCCGAGGAGCGCCGCCGGTTCGCGAAGGCGCCCACCGACATCCTCATCACCACGCCC
>JARKOU010000032.1 GCA_029975645.1 Actinomycetales bacterium | reverse complement strand
CGCCAGGTGGAGATCACGGTCGCCGTGCACCGGATCGTGGACGCTCACCCGCCTGGGACGTGATCGAACGAACCTGGCGGACGATCAGCACTCTCGTACCCTCTGATCGGTCGGCGTGTCGTGTGGTTTGCTCGGCGTGTCGCGGCGCTGCGCGGCACTGATCGTCCCTCAGGTTCACGCGAGCACACCGGAGCGAACCTTCACGCCACAACGGACGGAAGCCCGGGCGCGGCGAGCGCCTCGAGGACCGCCGCGAGCACGAACCCAGGCGTCCGCACCTCATCGGCGGTGAAGCGGAGAACGCGGAAGCCCAGTGCGGCGAGCACACGGTCGCGGCGCCGGTCGTTCGCGAACGCCGAGCGCGAGCTGTGGAACTCGTACCCGTCCGTCTCGATCACGATTCGGCCCGCCACCAGAAGGTCGACCCACCCAACGCCCGCGATCGGGACGGCGGTCTGCACGTCGAGGCCGCCCGCTCGCAACTCCAGGCGGGCGAGGCTCTCGAGCGGGGAGGCGCTTGCTGGGTCGCATCGGTCGAGGGTCTCGCGTGCGAGCAGGCTCCCCCGGTTGGTGAGTTCGGCACGCACCTCCTCGGCCGAGCACACCTTCTGGTGAAAGGCCGAGTCCACGGTCACGATCGCGGCGACCGGCTCGAGGCAGGTGAGGACGCAGGCAAGCGCCAGTTCCGGCCTCATCACGGGAGGGTCCGGTACGAGCCCGCTCCCGAGCGCGACGGTCCGGTGAAGGACCACACGATGGGTCGGTCGGACGCGCGACGGCTTGGGCCCCCGATTCGCGGGGACCGCAAGGTGCACGCGGCCAGGGGCGTCCAGTACGGCGAGACCTGCGTGCTCGGCCCAGGAGATGCACGTGAGCGCACCGCGGAACTGCCGCGCCCGGATGATCCACTCCGGCGCGGCCGGGAGCGCGAAGCACCCGCCGTGGTCCACCACCTTGCCCTCCGCGACGAGTCGTGCCAGTTCGCGGGCGCCGGCCGAGGACCCGACGAGGTCGCTGCGGCGCGCGGCGCCGTGAAACTCGGCGAGTCTCCGCAGGATGTCCACGGCCCGATGCTGGCCCCGACTGAGGTGCTCGTCGGTGAGCCCAACCGGCCGCGGTGGACAACCCCGCCCTGGAAGCGCCTGTGGAGAACGCCCGCTGCGCCCACGCGGACCCGAGGGACGATCAGTGACCTCGCACCCTCCGGTCGCGCGGCGTGTCACGCGGTTTCATCGGCATGTCACACGCATGCACCCGGCGGAGCGTCCCTCAGGTCCAGGGTCGCCTCTCAGGCGCCGCCCTCGAGCACGTCCTCGGACCCCGCGAGGGCCCGGCCGCGCCGCGAAGATCGCCGTCGCCTCTCAGGCGCCACCCTCGAGCACGTCCTCGGCGTCCACGATCCGGTAGGCGTACCCCTGCTCGGCCAGGAACCGCTGGCGGTGCGCGGCGAACTCCTGGTCCTGCGTGTCCCGAGAGACGATCGCGTAGAAATGCGCGGTCCGCCCGTCCGACTTCGGCCGCAGCACCCGCCCGAGCCGCTGGGCCTCCTCCTGCCGCGAGCCGAACGCCCCCGAGACCTGGATCGCGACGGACGCCTCCGGCAGGTCGATCGAGAAGTTCGCCACCTTGCTCACCACGAGCCGCGTGATCTCCCCGGTTCGGAAGGCATCGAACAACCGCTGCCGCTCGTTCACGGTGGTCGCCCCGGTGATGACCGGCGCGCCGATCTCCTCACCCAACTCGGCCAACTGGTCCAGGTACTGCCCAATCACCAGCGTCGGGGCGCCGGCGTGCTGCTCGACCAACCGCCGTACCACGGGGCTCTTGCTGGGAGACGTGGAGCACAGCCGGTACTTCTCGTCCGGCTCGGCGCCCGCGTAAGCGAGCCGCTCGGAGTCCGAGAGCGTGACGCGAACCTCGATGCAGTCGGCCGGGGCGATGTACCCCTGGTTCTCGATGTCCTTCCACGGCGCGTCGAAGCGCTTGGGCCCGATCAGGGAGAACACCTCGTCCTCGCGCCCGTCCTCGCGCACCAGGGTCGCAGTGAGCCCGAGCCGGCGGCGCGCCTGGAGGTCCGCCGTCATCCGGAAGATCGGCGCCGGGAGCAGGTGCACCTCGTCATAGACGATGAGCCCCCAGTCACGGGCGTCCAGCAACTCCAGGTGCGTGTAGACGCCGCGGCGGCGCGTGGTGAGCACCTGGTACGTCGCGATCGTGACCGGACGGATCTCCTTGCGCGCGCCGGAGTACTCGCCGATCTCCTCGGCGGTCAGCGACGTGCGGCGGAGCAACTCGTCCCGCCACTGGCGCGCGGCCACGGTGTTGGTCACGAGGATGAGCGTGGTGGTCTGCGAGCGCGCCATGGCGCCCGCGCCCACCAGCGTCTTCCCGGCCCCGCACGGCAGGACCACAACGCCGGAGCCACCGTGCCAGAAGCCCTCGATCGCGTCGTGTTGATACGGCCGCAGGGTCCAGCCGTCCTCAGCGAGTTCGATCGCGTGCGCCTCGCCGTCGACGTACCCGGCCAGGTCCTCGGCCGGCCAGCCCAGTTTGAGCAGCGCCTGCTTCAGGTGGCCGCGCTGGGAGGGATGGACGACGACGGTCGAGGGATCGATCCGCTCCCCCACCATCCCGGCCGTCCGCTTGGACTTGAGCACCTCTTCGAGGACGGGCCGGTCGTTGGCGGAGAGCACGAGGCCGTGGGCTGGATGGGCCTGGAGCGTGAGGCGGCCATACCGCGCCATGGTCTCCGCGACGTCCACGAGCAGCGCGTGCGGCACCGGGAAGCGGGAGTACTCGAGCAGCGCACTGATCACCTGCTCGGCGTCGTGGCCGGCGGCACGGGCGTTCCACAGTCCCAGGTTGGTGAGCCGGTAGGTGTGCACGTGCTCGGGCGCACGCTCGAGTTCCGCGAAGGGGGCGATCGCGCGGCGCGCCTCCTGCGCGCGGGCGTGGCTCACCTCGAGCAGGAGCGTCTTGTCGCTCTGGACGATCAGGGGGCCGTCGGGCATCCCGTCATTGTCACATCCGCCGCCGACACCGCCCCCGCCGCTCTCACCGGCTCGAGGTTGCGCACCCGCCACCGCGAACCTGAGGGACGATCGACCCCTCCAGACGGCCGAAACCACGGGTCTCCCGCGGCGTGTCGCGGCACTTCCGGCGCCTGATCGTCCCTCAGCACCCACTCCACTCTCATTCGACCCGGTCAGCCCGTTCCCATTGCACGCGCATCGCCCCTGGTCAATGATCGTCGGGTGACCTCGCGGACCCACGGGCGCCGGCCCGGCCACGCCCCCACGTCGGCGCTCCTGCTTGCACGCCTGCGCGCCGCCCTCATCGCCCTTCTCACGCTGACCACCCTCACCGCCTTCACGGCACCGGCCCACGCCGCGGACCCGCTGGACGTCCAGGGCGAGATCACCGACCAGGTCGGCGCGCTCACCGGTCAGGAGCCCGAGGTCCAGGCGGCCCTGGACCGCCTGAGCGCGGACACGCCCCTCCAGCTCTTTGTGGTCTACGTGGACTCCTTCAACGGCCTCGACGGCGTTACCTGGGCGAACGAGACCGCGATCGCGTCCGGCCTCGGCTCCGAGGACATCCTCTTGGCCGTCGCGATCGGGGACC